>PANG01000006.1 GCA_002708345.1 Planctomycetaceae bacterium
TCGTAGAACTTCAAAAGGACGTTGTCGCCAAGCTTGCAGTGGTCGAAACATCCAAAACAACGGTTGTGGAAAACCAGAAACAGGCAGCCGCTGCCAACGTCGTGCTCGTGGATGCTGTTAAACAGTCCGAGGAAAGGGCTGCCGCACTGAAACCCTTCGAGGCGAAACTCGCTGAAATGAACAAGCAAGCAGAAGCGGTTACCCTGACTGTCAGTGACGCCGAGAAAGTCGTGGATGGATTTGAGCAGCAGTTAAGCTCCATCCGGCACCCCGAGAAGCCGGACGCAGCAACCACGGAAAGCTAAATGGTGGATCCTCCATCACGAAGAGAAACAAAAAAACCCCGGTGATAATCACCGGGGTTTTTCTTTTGTCGATTTCGTCCACCACCACTACTCTCGGGGATGGACAGCCCCTGTCAGGCCGCTGTAATCAGTTCGGTCATGGCGATGCCAGAGCGGCACCCCCTGTGCAATCCGTCGCCGCATGATCTCGATCTTGTCTTCGGATCCTGCCGGAGCATTCGTCGCATCGAATTCTTCGGAGACTTCCGGAGCAAAGTCCTCATCGTGGCCATTTTTTAAAATGGCCTCAAAAACATTAAGTGGTTTCTTCATCGTCTCTTGTTTCCTCAAAAAATGGTCGGGGAACCTGGTGAATGTACAACTTGTCACCAATAAAAACCCATCAACCGCCGCCTTCATTTAGGGGCGAGCTATTGGTCAAAAGGTTCAACCCGGCCTGTCAAAATTCTGTGTGATTCGTTACCAGTGCTTCCTTGTTAATTTCTGTCCTCGACAACCAACGACTCTTGCTATCAAGCAAACGAAAAAATCAGGTTTATTGATAATCAAAAAGTCCGGTCACTCGAGAACGCTGAACAGGTCGTGAGCCAGCAGGGGGTGCTGGCGACCTGAGAAGCACCAAGAATGCCCCACCGGTTGAGAAGCGTACTATTATGGGCTCCGCATTAACGATGTCAAGCACTTTTTAACTCTATTGAGGGTTTTTCAGGAATCCTTACCATGGACAGCCTGGACCAGTGGGAAGGCAGGTAAAAAGGGCCGATTGTCCCTTCCAGCATCCCCTGGCACCACTGACAGGAAAAGGAAACATCCATGGTCTGGCACCAGGTCCATTTACGACTCCCATCGCACAAGCGGGGATTTCACCTGATCACGGCAGCTGTCTGCGAAAGTATGCCAGAAATCAGCCAGCTCACTCACGGGTTGCTCCACGTTTTCATTCAGCATACATCGGCATCGCTATCGATCAACGAGAACGCGGATACTGATGTCCCCCGTGACCTGGAAATGGCAATTAACACGATTGCCCCGGAAGATCTCCCTTATCTCCATACGATGGAGGGGCCCGATGACATGCCTGCCCATGTCAAATCGTCGCTCCTCGGTTCCAGCCTCACTCTTCCCATTCGTGACGGCCGCCTGGCCCTGGGAACATGGCAGGGGATCTACCTCTGTGAACACCGAAACCAGGCAACAGGCAGGTCCCTGGTCCTGACACTGCAGGGTGAGCCATAGCAGCTCTCTTCGCTCAACAACCGTGCAACGCTTCCAACCAGCAGGGAATGATGTTTGCCACATTCATATTGCGGAGGATATCCACCTCGGCAGCAAGGCAGATATCCAGCCGGCTGGCCAGTTCTTCTGCGGCTGGCGCACCCTGCTGGGCCCGTCGTTCAACAACCTCCCGCAGCAATGCATCTCCCTGGAGTTCAACCCCGACCTGTCGCCGCATCAATTGCTGATAGAAATCGAGTGTCAGCCGAATCGCATCACGTGTACGCCTGCGACGCATGCTTGCCTCCTTCGATTCGCCGCTCTCAACGTACGTGCTCACCAGCTCGATCTTGTCCGCCAGTTGCGATTGACCATCAGCGAGTGATTTAAACAGGCTCTTGCGGAACTCGATAAAGTCATCGCGATTCATTTCCAGTGCCCTGGCAATACTCCCCTGGCTACATTCACCCAGTAAACCCGCCCGCTGGGAATCCTCGACAAGCTGCTTTTCGAGCAGGATTCGCGTCACCACCTCGTTATCCAATGGTTGAAAACGAACCACCTGGCTACGAGACCGGATCGTCGGAATCAGCTGTTGATCGCTTTCGGCAATCAGGATAACCAGGGCCTGGGGGGGAGGTTCCTCGAGCATTTTCAGCAGGCTATTGGCAGCAGCAAACTGGTTTGATCTGGCGGCCTGGCTACAGAGGGTATCGGCGTCATCGAGGATCCCGATTCGCCATCGTCCATACATCGGCTTGAGTGACAGTTCGTAACAGAATCCCTCCCTCATACGGTGGTCACGATCACCGATCAGGTCCTCGATAGGGATAACCGCTTTCCCATCTGGTGGCGCCACTTCAACAATGTCCGGGTGACTTCCGGCATCGACCTGCCGGCATGCCGCACATTCTCCACAGGCATCGAGTTTCTCATCCTCGTACTTTTCACAATGCAGGCAACGGGCGAGCTGCCGGGCAAAACTCCGCTTCCCGCTCCCCCGGGGCCCAACAAAGAGAAACGTGGATGGCAATTTCCCTGACCGCAACCACCCTCGAAATCGTTCCACGACCGGGTCGTGTCCTTCGATACCTTGCCAGCTCACCCGACAGATCCCCTTCCGCTCTATTTACATCGTGGACGCCTGCAACTGTTGCTGGACAATCTCCTGCACCCGTAGTTGCACTTCCTGCTGACTCCCTGCCGCATCCACAACCTGGACCGATTCAGGATCTCGTTGTGCCTCGTGGAGGAAACCTGCCTGTACTCGCCCAAAGAACTCCTCCCCCCGCGATTCCATGCGATCTTTTTCCTCGCCCAGGCGGGCCATCGCCTCGGGTAAATCCATATTGAGCACGATCGACAGGTCCGGAAGAAGTCCACCGGTGGCAGCCAGACCGATCTCCCAGATCTCTGCAGGATCCAGGCCACCGGCATGCCCCTGGTAAACGACATTGGAAAGCAGGAACCGGTCCGAAAGGATGACCTGTCCGAGTTCCATCGCGGGTTGAATAATCTCTGCCACCAGCTGGGCCCGGGCAGTCATGTAGAGCAGCATCTCGCTGCGCAGGGAGACCGGCAGCTGTTTATCGTTCAAGATGATCTCTCGGATGGATTCTCCCAGTGGCGTGCTGCCAGGGTCCCGGCAGCAGGTCACCTTGTGCCCCAGACCTTCCAGCCAGCTGGCAGTCAATTGAAGCTGCGTCGACTTCCCGACTCCGTCGATACCATCAAAGCTCAAGAACATCTCTATCCTGGCCAGATCTTAGAGGTACGATCACACGGCTTTGCGGAACCCCCAAAAGGTACCGCATTGCTGTGGATCATTGTAGCGGACGGCCACGTTCTCGCAGCTACCCGGGGGATGAATATCTCCAGGCGAGGTGGCGCAAAAAGAAGAGGGATGGTCATGTGACCATCCCTCAAGCCCCCCTGGACCATCGGCCCCGTCATTATTTCATGACATTCCCTAGTACAACCCCTGTGGTTGGGGACCGACGGGCTCCAGGGGTGGCTGCAGCTGTTTCACTTCCTCAAGTTCCACTGGATTGAAGAACGGCAGGGGAGTTCCTGGCCCGGCAGGAGTGTTCTGCAGGACATCGTCTGGAGGTGTCGCCGGGGATGGCTCACCTTCTTGATTTTGTGGCCCGGTATCTTCCAGTGGGTCAACAACGGGTGCATCTGGATTGACCGGCCCCTTGCTGATAAACCCGGGCCGTATCCAGCCATAGTCCATGTAGCGTCCCGCGCTACGAGCCCGGGATCGTTCCCTGGCATCCTGGTAAGCTTTCTCCGGCCATGGCCCCTCAGCAAGGTGAATCTCGTTATAGGGGAG
The DNA here is from genome assembly GCA_002708345.1 of Planctomycetaceae bacterium. The sequence continues at coordinate 3,856 of PANG01000006.1, forward strand.
CAGGGTNCCCTTGCGGAAATGAACATCGGCGATCGACTTGGTATGCTCTCCCAGGGCCCGGTAATAGTCCGACTGGGCCTGGGCACGTCGCCGNTGGGCTTCCAGNACCAGGTCCAGCGTCGCCTTTCCAGCCCGGTAAAGCGCGGTGGCNGATTCAACTTCCTTTTGTGCCGTGGCCCAGCGATTGAAATGTGTCTGGGCCTGCCGGCGGTTGTAGTCCAGGTTNCGGACCGCCGTTGTTAACAGGTGNGTCGTGTTGAGTTCCATGTCCTCCAACCGTGCTCGTTCACGGGNAATCTGNAGCTGGGCATTTCGTACGGCTGCCANTTCACGACGGGCACCGAGACGGGGTGGTCGAAAATCGAGTCCAAGNCGGACTTCCTGGTAATTCCCCTCGGTNAGTTCATCCCAGGCCATCGACCCTGGGGNGACAAAGTTCTTTCCCCGTCGGTTGGCAGCGGCCAGGTCATCTCCAAATCCGAGCCAACGGTAAAGGGCAACCAGGTTGACTTCTGGCAACAACTGGTGACGGGCAGCGAGCAACTCCAGTTCTCGCCGCTTGATAGCCCATTTCTGTTGTCGCAGTTCCGTACTGCGGAGCAGTGCTTCCTCGTGGATCTCTTGCCATTCAAATTCCACACGGGCCTGAACTGGTTCATCTGCTGGCCGGATAATCCTGCCGTCGGTCGTGGTCAGTCCCATCAACCATCTCAACCGTGTTTCCACGTTCAACAGGTCTCGCCACGCTGTTTCTACCTGGGCACGGAAAAAGAAGTACTGCTCCTGTGCCTGGGCTTCTGCCTGGGCNGTCTCCACCTTCCCCTTGAATTTCTCGAAGGCGATTTTCCAGGTTGCCTGGGCACTATCACGGGCAATCTTGCTCGCTTCCAGGTTCCGGTAAGCGGTNTAGAGATCCCAGTAGGTATTCTCGATGTCCATCACCAGGTTGCGGACACTCGATTCGAACTGGGCCAGGCTCACATCGGTATTGATGCGTGCCAGCATGACCGGAATCCTGTTGTACTGGGTGCCCCTACCACGTAACAACGGTTGGTTCACTTCCATTTCAAGAGCCGTGTACCAGTCACTCGGCAGGGCTCGCCCGAATCCACGATTGTTCCGGTCATAAATGGTCTGGTTCCGGAACGTAAAAACTGTACCCGAGGCAGATTGTTTTGAAATCGCGGCCTCGAATTGACCCAGATCCTGCTGGTAGAAGACGGGAATAAAGCCGAAGGACGTGGAGTTAACGTTCTGGGGGCGATCTGTCTTTTGCCAGAAAACGCTTGTCGTGAACTCCGCATCAAAATTAGCCAGTGCCGCCTCTACACCCGCCTGTGGATCTGTTTCAAAGATGGCCGGATCATAAACCGTGGTGGATCCTACCGTGCGCCCGGTCAGGCCATCGGCAAATCCAAAGGGAGTCACCGATCCGAGGTTTCGGATCACCTTGCTGTTGTGCAACGACGTGTGGATTACTTCCTGGAGTGATAACTCCCAGGACTCATGGAATTCCGGGTTACTCAAGGTGATCGGAGCCTGTGCCTGATCGACCTCTTCGAGTCGAGCCTGGTAAACGTCCGGGTACTCGATCTCAGTTGCCCGGTCCAGGTAATAGGCCAGCTCATCCCGTTCATGGAGATAGAACGGAGAAGAGGAACTGCATCCTGCGATAGCCAGAACGGCGAGGGCAGACACAATGGAAAACTGCCTTGTCATACAACCGCAATCACAAAAGGGGACTATAACAACCTGTCGTACAACACACCGGCTCCCTTGCCGATTGTGCTCCCCCCCCCTGCCGTGTCCGACGAACAACGACTGCGAAACGCAACGATCGCTACCCATCAGACGTGCGGTAACGCTTTTTATCGTCGCCGTTCAAGGTGTTCTTGCGTGTTTTGTGGAGGCTGGCGACTTTTTTCACAGGGATTCTTGCCTCCCACGCGATCTACCAGCAACTAGCGGAAACTGGGATACAGAGGCAGGATAGGGCGAGAGAATACGCAGGAAGGTGATTTACAGGTACATACCCATGAAGCCATCCTGTTCGTCGCTCTGCGACTCAATTTCTTCCAGGCGGAGACGGGTTTTCTCCAGATCCCCGCTTGCCACGTATCGATCAAACTCCACTCCCACGGTTCGTGGGACGGTTTCACGAAACCACTGGACAATCGGTTCATTCAGCCAGTCACAGGTCTCACGAACAAGTTCCACCTGGAGATCCGTACGAATTGATTTTTCGTCTGCTGCATCGGTCAACACGGTCCCTTCAAAACGGAACTGGATCATTCCCAGCTCCTCTGCATTTGTCAGGTGAAATGTTACCTGGGAGTTATAGAGGTAGTAAGAATTGTGCGACCCATGCTTCTCCATCGCAGACTTGATATCCAAGCATCGCTGTTGGTATCTCGGCGATGCATCCATGGGAACATCCAGCCGGACCACACTACGCAGCGGAAGGCAGTCGAAGTTCACGTCAACCCAGGCCGGCATTTCCAGATCCCCCCGTTCCCAGGCTCAATCACGGTCGGGTTGCCGTGCGAACGCCTGACTTGGCAAACTTCCAGGCGAGTACCAGCCATCCCTTATCTGCCACCAGCTGGCTGATTTTCATCGTACCAGAATTCTCCCAGCGGCCAGGAAGGACAAAGCCATCCGTCGATATTTCCTCTTTAAAGATCGCCCCGAATTTTCGACGCATCACGGTGCGGAAGGCAATCTGCTGTGCCGTCAGCCGCGTACGGCCAATAAAATTGACTTCCACATCTCCCTGCCGGACAAGACGACTTCCAGCATCCGTTTTCTCGATCAGGTAGGACGCCTTGATCTCGATGGTCTCTCGAATTACACGGTCCCCATCCGTAAACTGCCGGCCGCGAATCGCGAAGCTCAATACACCATCATCAACACTCAGGCTCACCGGCTGGTTGGAGGAAAAAGTAATGGACCAGGGCTCGCGTCCTGAATCCGTCTTGAGCTCCTCGGGGATCTCCGCTCCTAATTCCGTGAGTAACTCCACGAGCTTCTCGTCTGTCAGGTGATAACCCCCAATGGTTGACTCCGAAAAATTCCTCACAAATGACTCATGCAGACGGACTGACAGGTCTGGAGAACCTTCCAGTGCCGGTGCCTCGGCTCCCGCAGAAACCTGGTTCCACCCGGTTTGCACCAGCTTGCCCATGACCATCTTGCTGGTTGTCATCAGGTCCATCTCTTCCGGGAATCCTCCTTTCCGGATCAATGGCAGGCGGAACTTCTCGATATAGGCCTCTGCTCCCTTGTCGAGCATCTCCACCGATTCCTTGTCCATTCGCTCGCTGAGCATTGTCTCGGCACGAAGCGAAGCCAGCTCCTCGGCTTTCCCCTTGTTCTTGGTCGTGTTTTTTTGTGCCATCAACTCGTAACCGGCCGACGGTGCCTTGATATCCAATATCTTGACATCGGAGGAACACTTGGCCGTGGAAGGGCTGGAAGTAATTCCGAGTGGTCCAAAGAAGACAATCTTCTCCCCGCTTAGCTGGGTTGTTGTCAACGAAAGGACTTCAACGCCTGCACGCGATGCCACGGAGTTCGTGATGCTGGTCCCGTTGATTCTTACCCTGAGGGCGGCCAGTTCGTTGTGGGGAATCAGTTCCAGTGTCACAAGACCCTTGGTCTCAGCCACGCCCTTGACTTTTGCTTTCAGGATCACGTCGGTGATCTCGGTACTGTCTTCCAGGATGATGGGTTCGCTCGAATCGAGCAGGTTCTGTGAAACCTGGAGATGAAGATTCGGCGCAAAGAACTGCTCCCGGATCGAACCTCGTACAACCGCCGCCTGGTCTACACGATCCAGCCAGCCAACAAGTCGACCGATCGCCCAGGCATCGTTGTTATTTGGGTTTTCCTGGTAGGCCTTCAGCTTGGTCGCCAACAGGTCCATCTGTGTCTGGTACATCTGTTCGGACTTCGGGTTACTGGAAAAATAATAGGCGTTCATATAATCCCGCAGGACAGCCCGGAAATGGAGAAATGCTTCTGCTTCCAGGCCCTCCCTGTTGACACTGAACCGGTTCAACAGGGGTTGGATTTTTCCCAGTGGGAGTGGTGACTCTGCCAGGTGCTGTTTCAATTCAGACCAGGAAAAATAGTCTTCCCACGACTGGTCACCCTCAGCAGGATTCTGCTTGATATGCGCCTCGAGAGCTACCACGGCCACTTCAACGGCGACCTTGCTTCTGTTGACCGTCTCCTCGCTGATTGGCACAAAAGCTGGCCGTTCCGATTCGATCAGCGCCACAACTTCGCCAAGCTCGAGCCGCGGCAAAGCATCAAGCCACGCGGTGGTGGCCTTGCCAACTGCCTTGATACGGGGTTCAAAGTACTTTGCCTTCTTCANNTCCGGGATCGTCTTCGAGTAACGTTCAACAAGCCGTGCTCCCTTCCGCTTGCTTGCTGCTGCTCCTTCCGCAAGAAGGGCTCGAAGTTNNTCCGGCTGGAGTGCCTCGCGCAGCATCGGACCGGATTTGCCGGTTTTCACGAAGAGAGCATCCAGGGNCCGCGTGNCCTCTGCTGCNGCATCACTCACCTCGTCTGCATCGGCCTGCGGAACNCCGAANAAAATNACTNCNAGCAAGGCAAGGGAAAANAACTGCTNTGAANAACGTNTCGCCATCATCTCACTCCTTGAATTCCACCGNAGGTCCNTCTNCGTGANNTTCTATTTCNTTCACTTTCTGCCCAACAACCAACCCCAAGAGGTCACTCGTTNGACAAGCGGGGCGTATTGTCCATAAGATACGTGCCTGATGCAACATGGATCGCGTGTTTCCCCTGTTTCATGATAACGGGCAGGGGCAGTACNAGGCGTCTCCTACTAGTCATCGATTCCAACATGCGGTACGCTATTTCCCGACAAGAGTAGTCCACCATCTGCACCAGGATTTTGCGATGTCAGGTATTCTCAATGATCGCCGCAGGGCACTGGAAAACTCNTTCTTTGCTATCCGGGACCAGNAGTTNCTTGAGCAGTTAAAGTCNGATGCGGATGCCGAAGCACAGCTCCAGGATCTTGCCAGTGCCTCGGGCATCGAAGATCGCCAGGTACTCGAGGAACTCCTGGGAGCAGGTGTCACAGCGGAGACGATGGCAGCCCTTTCGCTCGTCCCGCTGGTNCAGGTAGCCTGGGCAGACGNCACCATGGATGATCGCGAAAAGGAAGCGATCATGTCTGCGGCAAACGAGGAGGGACTGGGCAAACAGAATCCGTCCTACCAGCTACTGGAACAGTGGCTTTCGGTCAGTTCCTCGCCAGCTCTACTCGATAGCTGGACCGAGTACGTCTCCACGCTGATCGCCAATCTCTCCGACACCGCATCGGAGAACCTGAAGCAGACCACGCTCTCTCGAGCCCGCCGTGTGGCTGAAGCTGCCGGGGGGTTCATGGGACTGGGCAACAAGGTAAGCAGTGAAGAACAGGCGATCCTCGACCGCCTCGAAGCGGCCTTCGAGTAAGACTCTTTCGCGGTCAAGCTGGAAGAATTTTCCCGGCAAAAGTAACGGTCATACCGGTTATCAGGCCCGGCTGGGACTTTATTCGAACCCGGGTAGATCNCACGTGGTAACCTTTCCTGGCAACACNAAGCCAACCGACCTGGCCCCTTTCTCGCCAACGGATTTTCACCATGGTGAGCACATATCGCACCCTGTTTCTTTCCGGNATTGCACTGCTTGGTTGCGCCCTGATTCTTGCCGGCTGCTCCTCCCTGCAGGTCCCCAAGTTTGATCCGCAGGGGAGAAATCTCTTTGCGCCCCAGGGCGCAAAGACCGAGCTGAGCAATCCTTTCNGCGACGGGGGAGGTGTTGGCCTGCCAAGCTGGCCCAGGTCGGCTTTCACGACACCGGAAGACCCGCCCGAATGCCGTCCTGAGACACTTGCCTCCGGCGTTCCCGGTTACTCAATTCCCTCCTCGGGCAAGCCAGGAGCGATACAGATNTTTCCCTCCCGCATGGCTGCACCGATTGGGATGGAAGCCATTCTCCGTGGAGCTCTTTACGGGGAAGATGGACGATTTCTTAGTGGACGATTGCTGGAATGGTCCCTGGAAGAAGCTGGCAACGGGCAATTTACCGATATCGGCGGTGGTAACCCATCCGGCCTGGAACGGATCATCCCTGGTGATTTCTTTTCCCGCCAGCCCTCAATCCAGACGAAGCGACTGGCATCCAGTCGTTCTTCCTCTCGCAGTGAAAGGGTAACCCGGGGAACTCGAGACCCCGGTGATGACCTGCAGATCGAGCAAGGGCAAACCTGGGTTGCCATCACCTCTGACACACCAGGAATCACTCGTCTCTCCCTGGCAGCATCCACAGTGAGTGACTGGGACCAGCAACCGGCAATCTGCATAATCCACTGGCTGGATGTTCGCTGGCACTTTCCTCTTCCCCAGATTGCCGAACTNGGTGAAAACGCCAGCCTGGAAACGCGNGTAACCACTTCCACGTCTACCAGCCCTCTTCCAGGCTGGAGCATTCGCTACAGCGTAGAGCAGGGCAATCCGGCACGTCTCGGTCCCGATTTACTACAAAGTGTCGAGGTTCCCACCAATGCCATGGGCATGGCCGCTATCACCGTCGATGCCGGCAATGACCTGGTTGGTGAAGCGCGTGTCCTGACCGAGATCATCGCACCCGGCAACCTCCTGGCAGGGGATGATATCGTGATGGCTCGTGGCTGGACTACCATCCACTGGGATGGTGTTGCCTTGACTCTCTCACTCGACGCTCCTGGACAGGTCGCTGTCGACCAGCCCTTTTCCCTGCGCGCGTCAATCGCCAATACCGGAACGCGACCGGCACGCAATGTTGTCATCACAGAAGACCTGCTCCCGGCGANCATGCGGATCCTGGCAAGCCAACCGGCCCCCGATACAACCAGCGCCNCACGTCAATGGAAACTCGGTGAANTACCTGCTGGNGAATCAAGAAACCTCTCTTTCGATGCCATCATCGACNCNGNAGGTGACCTGCAATACCAATTGAAAGCAGAGTCCCGCTATAACTCAGGCCAGGTGGCAAAAACAATCCGTGCCGTCCATTTCCCGCTCGACGTGTTGATCCTCGATCCTGCCGAGGTAAATGTTCAAGAGGCAATTCCTGTTCGCCTGCGATTGACNAATTCTTCCACGAGCGAGTTGACCGGCATCCAGCTCAGCGAGCAGTTACCAGCCGGGCTTCACCATGTTGATCCAGGCCTGGAGGATGAACCAGCAGCCACCAGGCTCGATTTCCTGATCTCGTCAATCCAGCCAGGCGAGACCGTTGAAAAACAGCTCACGTTGCGAGCGAGCGTTGCCGGGGAACTCTGCCATGTGCTGACGGTACAACTTCCCGATGGCCTTCGCAGCCAGACCCGCAGTTGCCTCCNCGCCAGCGAGAAACCGCTTCCACCCGATCTGNAACTGCAACTGCTCGGCCCGGATCGCGTGACGTCCGGCAACCCGGCCAGCTACCAGGTTCGAGTGAGCCACCAGGGGNACGAGGTGATTGAAGGCATCACGCTNCAGTTCNAGTTACCCGAATCACTGGTCCTCCAGCAGGCAAGCGAGGGACACCAGCGGCGGCAGGAAAACACCGTCAGCCTGGAGATTACCCGGCTCGCTCCCGGGGAACAGGCGGTCCTCGAAATTAACGTGATTGCTCCACGCGAGGCTGCCCTGGCACCGCTGGCTGCGTCCCTGCTGGTTGACAACAGGCTGGTTGACAGCAGGCTGATCCAGGTACTTGCCCTCTCCGCCCAGCCCCTTTCCAGCGAACCAGAGAACCCGGATCGCATGGGGCTGACAGTGAGTATCGCGGACCTCAATGATCCGGTTGCGATCGGCCAGAAAATAACCTACCTGATCAACATCCGTAACGACCGGGATGTCTCGGACAAGCAAATCCGTATCCGGATCCAAGTACCCGAGGGGCTGGAGCTCGTAAAGTTCACACAGCCTCACCAGGGAGAAGCACGCATCGATGCTGCCAAGCGGACCATTCAGGCAACCGANATCAAGGAACTGTTGCCTCGAGAACAACTCAAGCCAATCCGGGTAGAAGTGATTGCCCGGAGGAGTGGCCAGTTTCATCTCCAGGTACGAGTCGAGAGCGCCCGGTCGGATAATCCCCAGCAGGTCGAAGCAGAAACGACTGTCACCGGGGAGTAGTTTTGAGTTATCACTAGTGCCTGGTACCCATCCCGATCAACCAGGATATTCAATGCCCGACTACGTCATTCTCCATCACCAGCTCCCCGCCGGAAGCGATCGCCAATCCCACTGGGACCTGATGTTCCAGCTTGATGATGTGCTGCTTACCTGGGCCGTCGAGGAATGCCCCCGGCCTGGTCTGCAAACGGTTGCCCGTGCCCTGGAGGATCACCGCCTGGACTACCTTGATTACAGTGGTCCGGTTTCCGAAAACCGTGGAGAGGTGAGTCCCTGGGACCGTGGAAGTTACCAGGGAAACCTCTCTCGCACGGACCCCTTCTCACTTCATCTGCAGGGAGATCAATGTGGCGGCCTGCTCCAGATGGAACCTGTTGCCGGGGACGAGGGAACATGGCGAATCACGTTTCCTGGACTCCAGTGATGAAACGCTGGCAGGTCTACTCTGAATATCCACGGATCGTGAGCTGACCCTCGGCGAGCTCAATCGACTCGATGACCAGTTCCCTGTGGGACTGGGGCCAGCGGGATGGAATGACCACGTCCACTGTCGCCTCCCCATCCCCACTTCGCCAGCTTGTCTCCAGCTCGGTGCTCTCCACTGCCTGCCGGACTCGATCGATCACACGATCCCAACCAATCGACATGGAACCCGCCTTGATCGAGGTGACCTGCACCTGGCCAACATTCCGCCGCCCGATCATCTCGGCGGTCACGCGCACCGAGACGACCGTCTGCAAGGACTTGTAGCGTGCCCGGCAGGCGATCTCGATAAAACCCGGGTGGACTGCCAGCCGTGGACGGGAGAAGACAGCTGATTTGGAATCGGTATCATATTTTCTGGCAAGCCAGCCATTCAGTTGTTCGTCGGTCAGCGTGATCTGGTAAGCAGGAGAAAATCGCACGTCCTGCTTGAGCTGCTCGACCTTTTCAAGCAGCTCGTCCCGGGAATCATCCAGCTGCTTCAGGCTCGTCACCAGTGCCTTGTCATAGAAGCGGGGTACGTCCTTTACTCGCAGGTAAAGCACGACAGCGGCAACCAGGATTCCTGCCAGGATCAGGAGTAAGGTTTGGACAATGCGGCGGCGCCAGCTTTTCATCCTGCTCCCCATCCCTGGCCCTGGTTCTTCACGGCCATCAGCTGGTGAGTTTCAACAACGCGTACTTTTTCTTTCCGCGACGAACAACAATCACCGAGTCACTGGCCATGTCCGCGTGCGTGAGTGCACGATCCATCGCCTCCACCCGCTTGTTGTTGATATAGGCTCCGCCCTGCTCGATCGACCGTCGAGCTTCTCCCTTGGACTGGCAGAGCCCGGTCTCGACCAGCAGATCGACCATCAGCAGGTTACCGCTTGCAAGTTGATCTGCAGAGACCTCGAGACTCGGCACATCGGAAAAGACATCCAGCAGTTGAGCATCATCCAGGTCCGAGATTTCTTCCCCGAAGAGTATCTCGCTGGCCTGGGTTGCCGAACTGAGTCCCTCGCTGCCATGGACCAGCAGTGTCAGGTGTTCGGCAAGCGTTCGCTGGCTTTCCCTCTTCTGCGGTTCCTCCTGCCGGGATCGATCCAGCTCGTCGATCTTCTCCAATGGCAACTCGGTGAGCGTCCGCAGGCAGCCCCCCGCATCATCATCGGCAACATTGATCCAGTACTGGTAGAACTTGTACGGACTTGTTCGCTCCGCCGACAGCCAGATTGCTCCCGACTCGGTTTTCCCCATCTTGCTCCCATCTGCTTTTGTCAGCAGGGGACTGGTCAGTCCATANAGCTGGACAGATCGCATCCGTCGCCCGAGATCAATTCCGGCCGTGATATTACCCCACTGGTCACTCCCTCCCACCTGCAGCTCACAACCATACTGGTCGTGAAGGTGGACGAAATCATAGGCTTGCAGCAACATGTAGCTGAACTCGGTGAAACTCAGCCCACTGTCGCTCTCTTCCAGTCGGCTCTTCACNCTCTCCTTGGCAAGCATCATGTTGACCGGAAAATTCTTGCCAATATCACGGAGAAAATCGAGCGTGGGATAGTCACGCATCCAGTCGAGGTTGTTTACCAGGAGTGCCGACTCGTCCCCACCATCGAAATCGAGGAACCGGCTCATCTGCTGTTTCATTGCCTCGGAGTTTACCTGCAGTTGCGTTTCATCCAGCAAGTTTCGTTCCTCGCTCTTGCCACTTGGATCCCCGATCATCCCTGTGGCACCCCCGACCAGGGCGATTGGCCGATGGCCTGCCTGCTGAAACCTGCGAAGATTCATCAGGGCCATCATGTGCCCCACGTGCATGCTGTCGGCAGTGGGATCGAAACCGATATAGAGTGAACGAGGTTTCTCAGCCAGCCAGCTCGCCAGCTGGTCCTCACCGGTAGACTGGTACACCAGGCCGCGAGCCTTCAGATCTNTAATTATTTCGACNATCGATATCCTGCCGGCTGGGAACTCCCTTTTNACCCTCCCTNGTACACGTGCTGGCNGCTGCCNCAGGGAGGCTNATCAGGCGTACTCATAACGGATAAACAGTGGATCTCAAACCCCTGAAATGAAAACNACNCAACAACCGTCCCTGGCGGCTTGTTCCAGCAGGGNCGCTATCGACTGCACGACGTGCCAGTCAGCATCCTCTTCACGAGGCCAAAGTTGAAGCAGACCGGCAAATTCGCTGGCGGCATGGGGTACCAGGTCCGGCCGCATCATCGTTGCCTGTCCGCCCTGATCCAGTCCCGGTAAAGGCTGGCCACCAGATAACAGCTGCAGGGCTGCTGCCAGGTTGTCTTCCCGTGCCCGTTCTTCCAGCCTCTGCTGCAGCGAGTCCCAGGAAGGACCAAGGGCCAGGTGTCGCCCTTCCTGTCCCTCGCACCCCTCCAGCAAGGACATCAAGATGGTCCAGTTCCCGCCCGGCTCCCCACGTGCGAAGAGCGCCCTGGCATCTTCCCGGCTCAGCGTGATCAGTGTTGAAAAGGCATCCATGGAGCAGAGCGTCCGTTTCAAGGTAGCAGCCGCCTTAACGCCACATGTCACCATCCTGGAACGGATGTGCCTGGCGTCCAAGCAGGCCTGGTTTCGGTAACGCCTTGAGCGCCTGCCTGGCAAACACCAGGTCCGCTCGAGTGGTGATCTTGCGATTGAGCGGTGAACCGGTGACCATCTTCACCTCCCCACCCTGCCACTCAACTAGTTGTGCCTCGTCGGTCGCTTCTGCTACCTGCTGGTCCGAGGCAGCTGCAAGGGCATCGACCAGCAACTGCCTGCCAAATACCTGGGGAGTCTGGGATTCCCAGAGCGATTCACGCGAAACCGTCTCCTTGACCATCCCATCGACAACTTTCTTGAGCGTGCTNGTGACCTGGATTCCCAGCGTCGCGGCGCCACTGGCNACTGCCGCCTCGAACACCTGGTCAATCCAGACTTCTGCCAGGCAGGGCCTGGCCGCATCGTGGATACAGACAAAGTCCACATCCTCACGAACTCGCTGCAGGGCATTCTGGACGGACTCNCCACGGGAATCACCTCCCTCGACAACCTCGATCCCGAGGATGGCGACGTTCGCTGCAAACTGATCCTGAAAGGCTTCCCGATCCTCAGCGGAAATCACCAGGATCAGTTGCTTGACGTCATCCCGGTTAAGAAACTTCTCGGCCGAGTGCAGCCAGANAGCNCGGTTNTCCAGCGGAACAAAGGGCTTCTTGTAGTAGTCATCCGTAAAACGACTACTCTTTCCCGCGGCCGGAATAATCACTGAAAAAGAAGNCACGCTGTTCTCCTNGATCTGCTCCCGAGTTCACTCNCCCGNTTTTCCTCTCCTGCAGAGGAGGGGCAATTAGTAATTCATCAGGATCTCATCCGCCTCGATTCCCGCCAGCGATGTNAATCCGCCGTCGGCAATGGTTTCACCAAGCCGNGTGATATCCCGGTAGAACCGGTCCGGCGGCCTACGGCCGGTCAGTTCCAGTGTNATNTGCTGGCAAAGAACATCGGCNGCATCGANCACCACCTGNTCCTTCTGCCTGGCAGCATAAAGGCTGGTNCAAAGCATGACCACCATGCTCTGCACGCGAGATGAGAGTTCCGACATGCGGCACTGCCGATCGGCAAGTCTCAACTGGTGTTTCCGCATCGCGCCGCTAATCTGCTTGGCTGACTTCTGCAGCTGATCGATCGCAAACGTCGCATGCTGTTTGAGCGATTCGGGCATCGCCGGCAACTCGCTCCAGGACCGTGGCCAGAGATACTGGCTCGCCATCCAGCCGGAATAGGGAACCANGGCTCCCTTGAGTTTCCAGAGGTGGNGCGGGTTAAGCATATTCGGCTTCTTGATACCAGCTGACTGAAGTGCCTTGCCAACCGGTTCAAAATAACGCTTACCATGATCCTTCACCAGGGATTTGAAGAAGGCCATACCGAGCATCTCGCCTTCCCCCTCGTAAATACAGGGAGCCAGGTACTCGTGAATATTGTCACCGATCATGTGTCCATGCAGNAAGGAGCGACCGCCATGCGTCTTCATNCACAACTCGATGGCTGCTTCCTTCTGCATCTCGCTCCCAAAGATCTTGGCGATAATACACTCCATCTCGCCACGATACCCCTGGTCAATCAGGCCACTGCCCCAGGCAACCAGGGCATCACAGGCGACAATCAACCCGGCCAGCCGGCCGAGCCGCCGCCGCACCAGTTCACGGCGAGCGATNTTCTCTCCATAGGTCACCCGGTATTCTGCCCAGGGAAGCATCCCGGCCATCATGATTCGCATCGACGCTGCGGAATTGGCNATCAGGGCAACGCGTCCCAGGTTCAGGCCGTGGTAAGCGATCGTGAGGCCATTGCCNCGTACCGGCTCAAGCAGGTTNTCCAGCGGGACACGNAAGTCNTTGAAGATAATCCCCTGGTTGTACTGCTGCTTGAGAGCATGCAGACCGTACTTGTTGAACCGGACCTGGTCATTTTCCTCNTCGGGAAGTTCACAGATCAGCACGGCNGGGGCATCATCCACCAGGCAGACCAGCCCGATCGTGCGGCCCGGCNTGGCGTTGGTGATAAANAACTTNTCACCNTTGACCAGGAAATGGTCGCCNTGCCGCTCAGCACGTGTTTTCAGGGCAGTCAGGTCAGAACCGGCACCCGGCTCGGTAAGTGCAAAGCCCGAGATCCGCTCTCCCCGGGCCANGCCAGGCAGGAATCGCTGTTTCTGTTCCGGGTTGCCAAACGTGCGGACCGGGTCAACCGCGCCAATGCAGCCATGCACTGATGCCAGCCCGGCAATATTGCCATCGACCAGTGCCATGCGAGTCAGGAAAGGGGCGAAGCTACGGAAGGAGGCACCGCTGCCACCATAGTCGCGGCCCACCAGCAGGCCCCAGTATCCCACGCCTCCCAGGTCATCGAGTACTGTCTCGGAAATCTTGTTGTTGTCATCCAGAAGTGTTCCCTGCTGCCTGTGTTGTTTGACCAGCTGGACCGAGTCATCCATNACNGTCTGGACATTCTCCGCCGTCTCTACCTCGCTTGCCTGGAACAGCTCCACCGGCAGGGTGCGACCCCAGACCGCCTGGTGAATCGGGCTGTTGACCGTCTGGTACTGGGGCTGGAACATCTGTTCCACCTGGTCATCTGCCTGGTCAATCGCCCCGGTGCGTGTNGCTTCCTCGTCACTCTTGCCGCCNAGCCGCAGGGCTGTTTCAGCAAAAGANACTGGCGACGATGTCTCGTCTTCAACATCNGCCGTGGCATCCGTTGGTTCGCTCACCATGATCTTCAATTCTCCAACAGGTCCCTGAATTAAGCTGCCAGTTATCCCTCGTACATTGCCTCGATCACTGCTGCCTGGTGCTTCATGATAACATCACGCCGCAGGCTTAACTTNGCCGTCATTTCCTCTCGCTCGAGGGAAAAGGGCTCGGCCAGCAACGCAAACTTGCCCACCTGTTCAAAAGGAGACAGGTTTNCCAGTTGCCTGTCAATTCGTTCTCGCACAAGCTGCTCCACACGGGGATCCGCCAGGGCCTCGGGCCAGGAGAGCTCGATCTGCTGCTCCTGCAGGTACTTTTCCAGTGGTTCCCGGGCAACGACAACCAGGGCCGTGAGGAANTTCCGTTCACTTCCAATCACTACTGCCTGTTCCATCAGCAGGTCCTCGGTCATGAGTGATTCCAGCAGGACCGGGGCGATGTTCTTTCCCCCGGCCGTGACAATCAGCTCTTTCTTGCGGCCTGTGATATAGACAAAGTTATCCTCGTCCAGATGCCCCAGGTCCCCGGTATAAAACCAGTCATCTCGAATCGCCTCGGCCGTGGCCTCCTCGTTCTTGTAATAACCGATCATCACGTGTGGTCCTCGGGTGATGATCTCCCCCTCCTCGGTAATAGCAACCTCCACGTCCCGTAGCGGGCGCCCCGAGGCTCCTCGCCGGGAATTCTGCTCGTTGGACATCGAGATCACCGGCGATGTTTCTGTCAGCCCATAGCCCTGCAAAAGGTAGAGACCCTGCCCGGTGAAGAAGTCGTAGACATGTTCGGCCAGGGCAGCTCCGCCCGAATTACATCGCACCATGTTTCCTCCCAGCAAGTCCCTGAGGCTTCCCGGTTCGTCCTCCCGTCCCTGTTCCTTGAGAACCCGGTGGAGCTTGTCAAAAAAATAAGGAACCCCGTTCATCTGCGTCGGTTTCATCGCGTGGCAGTCCTCGATAATCGTATCCCTGGACTGGGCAAGAACCAGCCTGTTACTCGTGGCGATCCAGGCATAGTAGTCACAAGTACGCGCAAAAATATGGCTCAGTGGAAGAAAGTTAAGGTGGACATCGTCACCGCTGGCATCAAAATTCTCCATCGATGAAAGCGTGTTACAGACCAGGTTGTGGTGACTGAGCATCACTCCTTTCGGTTCTCCCGTGGTACCGGAGGTATAGAGAATCGTCGCCACCGAGGTGGTATCCAGTGGATTGCCAACTCGCTCCTGCATGATCGCATCCCCGACCTCATCCGGAATCTTCTCCGCAGTTCCTGGAAGATCCTCGTAAGCCCGATCGGTGGAGACAGTATCGAAGCTCATTAAAACCAGCTGGTCCGATAGCTCGACATTGTCAAGCTTGCTCGCCTGGTCATGGCCAGAAACGATTGCCATCACAGCAGCACTGTCATTCACCTGGTAAGCGATCTGGTGCCCTGTGAGAGGAGCATGAACTGGCACGTGAATGGCACCGAGTAACTGGATCGCCAGATCCACCAGGATCCACTCGTAACGATTCTCCGAAACCAGGATAACCCGGTCCCCGGCCTGGACTCCCTTCTCCCTGAGCACCACAGCGTAACGGGATGCGTGACGAGCAATGACTCCCCAGCCAAGTTCCTGCCACTCCTCTTCCAGCTTGTAATTCAACACCACCCGGTCGGGCTCATCCCTGGCATTGACCAGGAACATCTCGATCATGCTCGAGGGAAGATTATCATTCATGCTCAATACCTGGCCGTACTTTTAGCCGACTCGTTCCAACACGGTGGCGATTCCCTGCCCCACACCGATACACATCGTCGCAAGCCCCAGTTCCACGTCATTCCGCTGCATTGCATGGACCAGCGTGGTAGCAATACGTGCCCCGCTGGCACCCAGCGGATGGCCGATCGCGATCGCTCCTCCCTGGACGTTGACCTTGCCAACGTCCAGGTCAAGCATGCGAAGACAGGCAATCGACTGGGCGGAGAAAGCCTCGTTCAATTCCACCAGGTCAATGTCCTTCATCCCAAGGCCAGCTCGCTCAAGTGCCCTGGTCGTGGCCGGTACCGGCCCGGTTCCCATCAATGCTGGCTCGACACCCGCCACGGCTGTCGAACGGACCCGGGCAATTGGTTCAAGTCCCAGTTGGCTCGCTTTCTCCTCGGACATCACCAGCATCGCCGCGGCACCATCGTTCATCGGAGAACTGTTTCCCGCCGTGACCGTCCCTGCACCGGGCATGAACGCCGGCTTGAGGGCCGAGAGCTTCTCCATGTCCGTGTCAGTACGAACCGACTGGTCCCGGTCGACCTGGATTCTCTCGCCCTCTGCATTCTTCCCGTAGATCGGCACGATTTCCTTCTCGAACCAGCCTGCATCATGTGCCGCAATCGCCTTGTGATGACTTGCCAGGGCAAACTCATCCTGCTCCTGACGCGAGATTCCCTGGGACTGCGCCAGGAACTCTGCCGTGACTCCCATCAAGAGGGTCGCCCGGGACGTGTGTTGGAATAACCTGGTATTGATATCGATCCCATGGTCCATCGGCACATGGTGCATGTGTTCCAGGCCACCAACAATATGCACGTCCTCGCATCCAGCCCGGATCGAGTGCACCGCCTGGTTTAGAGCCTGCAGGCTGCTTCCACAAAGCCGGTTTACCGTGGTTCCCGACGCCTGCACCCCAAGCCCGGCCATCAGGCCGATCATGCGTGCAACATTCACACCCTGCTCGGCCGTTTGCTGGCTATTCCCCATCACCACGTCCTCGATCTCGGCCGGATCGATACCGGTCCTCTCAACCAGCGTCTTGACACAGGAGACCGCCAGGTCATCGCTTCGTACATCACGAAAGAACCCGACCTCGGCATGGGCTCGACCGATCGGAGTACGTACACAGTCGATAATCACTGCCTGTTTCATTGCTATTCACCTTTTTTGCCGGCGTGTCAACGTCACGCCCCATGGCCCTCGTAAAATGTCCTTTTCCCCTGGATCACCTCCTCCAGCAGCGGGGTGATCTCGTAACGTGCACCGCGTGATGTGAGCGGCTGTACCATCGCAGCGAGCCCTTCAGCGCCCAGGCTATCGGCCCAGAAGAGCGGTCCCCCCCGGAAGGGAGGAAAACCAATACCAAAGATCATCCCCATATCCACATCGNGNACATTCCTCACGATTCCNTCCGCCAGTGCCCGNGTTGCCTCCACCAGCATGGGAACCAGCAGGCGAGCCACAATCTCCTCNGAACNAAACGACCGCTGGNCCTGGCGGTGNGCCTCCAGGATCGGGNCCAGGNCCGGATCCTCCACCCCGCGTGTCTTCCCGCCCGGGTATGCATAAAACCCGCTCCCTGATTTCTGGCCGATCCGTCCAGCTTCCACCAGTGCTTCGAGCAGCGGTGAATTCTCGGCCCGGTCAGGAAAGGCATCGATCATCGTCTTGCCGGCGTAGACTGCCGTGTCGATCCCAACCACGTCGTAAAGCGCAATGGGTCCCATCGGCAAGCCAAATCCCCTGGCGGCCTTGTCCACCTCGCGTATCGAGGCCCCCTCCTGGACCAGCAGGATCGCTTCGTGCATGTAGGGCAAGAGCAGGCGGTTGACGAGAAATCCAGGNCCATCATTGACGACCACGGGGAGTTTNCCCAGTCGCTTGACATGGGCCACGGCCGTCACAACTGNCTGGTCAGACGTTTTTTCACCACGGATCACTTCCACCAGCTTCATGCGNCGAACCGGGTTGAAGAAGTGGATGCCACAGAATCGCTCCGGGTGTTCCAGGTCGGAAGCGAGCTGGCTGATCGGAATGGTCGACGTGTTGGATGCGAGGATCGCCGAGGGAGGAAGCCCTGCATCAAGTTGCTTGAGCACGGGCTGTTTCACGTCAGCTCGCTCCACAATTGCCTCAATCACCAGGTCGGCAGAAGTGCAATCNNAAAGTTCCTCAGACAGGTCCACCAGTGGGCCAAAGTCCAGTGCCCGCTGAATGTCCTTTTCCTTTGTCCGCTTGTTATAGGAAACCTCGGAGAGGATTTCCCGGCCACCGGCAGCCAGGGCGTCGGCGTTGGTATCGGTCATCGTGACCGGGATCCCACGCCTGACATTGGCCGCGGCGATCCCGCTCCCCATGATCCCGGCACCAATCACGGCAACCGAGTTAATGGTTTCAGCAGAGAGCGAGTTGCCCTCGACCCCAGGGTCCTTTTTGACACGGTCCTGGAGAAAGAAGACGTTGAGCAAAGCGCGATTTTCCAGGGATCCAAACAGCCCGGTTACGGCTTCCGCTTCTTTCTCGCAAGCCGTCTCCTCATCACAAAATGCGGTCTCCATCATNAGGTTCAGGGCAACTTCCGGCGCCGGGTAATGCCCTTTTGTTTGCTGACGTATCCAGGCACTGGCGGTTATCCCGAGGAAGCCGAACTCGGTCTCGTTNATCGNAACNGGTNCTCGNCGGCGNTCTCGATCCTGGAGATANTCCCCGGTCCGCTGTTCTTCCCGGACCATGGCAATNGCCGCTTCCAGCAAGCGGTCGGCACCTGTCNCCTCGTCCACCAGTTGCATCTGCCGGGCCGAGGCCGGGTCAAGCGACTCCCCCCCGGTGACAATTTCCACCGCATTGCCCAGCCCCACGATCCGCGGAATACGTGCCGTCCCTCCCCAGCCCGGAAGAATCCCCAGCTTGACCTCGGGCTGCCCAATCTCTGTCCTCTCACTGTCGGCCAGGATCCGGCGGTCACACCAGAGCGCCAGCTCAGCACCTCCACCCAGGCAGACGCCCTCAACCGCAGCCACCGTCACGTAACTCGCCCGTGAAAGACGGGCAAACAACTGCTGGCCACGTCGGCTTGACTCGATAATCACCTCCGGCTCCTGGTCCAGCGAGGCAACAAATTCACGCACGTCGGCNCCTGCGACAAACATCCCTCGCTTGGCAGACGTGATCACCAGACCGGAAAGGCCCTCGCGTTCATCCAGCTCATCCAGGTGAGCTGCCAGTTCATCGAGGACGGAGCGTGAGAGGATGTTGGCTCCCTTGTCTGGCATATCCAGCGTGAGCAGGGCAACATCGGCCTCGGGAAAAGAAAGAGAAATCGTTGGTCCGTCGTTCATCATGCCACGCAAAAAACCAGGTCTTTCGGATGCGGGATAACCACCCGAGGCCGTCCCCTGGCACAACCCGCGTCAGGTATAATATCAGCTTTCGGTAGCGACTTCAGCCATCTCGCCGCCATTGCCCGCAAAGAGGGAGTCCGGAACTTGTTCACAACGCAGCTGATTCTCGGTCTGCTGGTNAGCACGCTCGGTGTGAACCTGGAGGAAACGGTCAAACAGGCTCCTGAAGCAGCACAGAGAGTCGTCCTTGTCGTCAACTACGGGGACGGAGTGGAAAAACAGTTCACGGAAATCAACTGGACATCCGGGATGACCGTGCTGGACGTCCTCGAGGCTGCCCGGAAACATCCACGTGGCATCCGCTTCAAATACCGGGGGTCGGGCAAGCGAGCGTTCTTGACCCAGATCGATGACGTGGAGAACGAGGGAAAAGGGAACAACTGGATCTTTCGTGTGAACAAGAAGCTGGGCGAGGANAGCTTTGCAGTAACTGCTGTGAATGCGGGAGACGTTATCTTGTGGGAGTTCGGGAAATACAAGTAGAATCACTTGAAGACTTCACCTCTCCTGTTCACGATCAGTGATAAAACTGTCAAGGAAACTGGTATGAATCAGTCGCCGACGCCACCTGCCTCCAAGATCACCGGTACGCTGACAAACTCCCGGCAAGATCTTTGTGCCATGGTGATATTGGTAACAGCCGGGGTGGCCGCTCGCCTGCTCCTGCGTGACTTTCCGAACTTCGCTCCGGTGATGGGAATTGCCCTGTTCGCAGGATTCATCATGCACCGCGCTGCGCTTGCCGTCCTGGTACCGCTGGCGGTCATGATGATCAGCGACCAGGTCATCGGGGGATACACCTTTGGCATGATGATCGTGGTCTACGCGATGCTGGCAGCCCCGTTCCTGTTGAGGCCACTGCTGCGAAATCTCTTTTCCGGCCGAGAACACTCCTGGTGGACGCGCAGCAGCGCATTATTCGGAATGAGTATCGGAGCGTCAGTCGCCTTCTTCCTGGTAACGAACTTTGCCGTCTGGGTGCAGTCGGCCAGCGGGGTATCACCGATGGCATTTTATGACGCCAGCATCCAGGGCCTGCTGCACTGCTACGGACAGGCACTGCCATTTTTCCGTTACACGCTTGCCGGAGACCTCTGTTTCACCACCGTTCTTTTCGGTGGCTGGGCCCTGGCCGCCGCTGCGATTGAGAAAAGCAGCGAGAAGAGGCTGGCAGCGAGTAACTCCTAGTTGCCACCCGGAGCGTCTGCACCCGGAGCGTCTGCACCCGGAGCGTCTGCGGCCGGACCAGCACCTGGGAGTACCGGCTTTCTTGTTTTCACGACAAGTGCTTCCAGGTCCCGAGTTTTCTTGCGAACTTCCTTGAGCACGTCATCCAGCTTCACTGTCTCAATCGGTTTGCGAGGTTTCTTGTCACCCACCTTCTTCGGCGTAAGCTCTGGTTCGGCGAGCACTTTCATGATCTCATCCACGGCATCCACAACCTTCTGGACCTCCGTCTGTCCCGCGGCATCCGCTGCCATCATCAGGCCACTGGATGACTCACCACCCGCACCAAGACCTTGCTGGATGTAGAAAAGCTGGTACTTCAAACGTCGACGAGTGTACTGTACGCTGGTCGCTTCTTCAGGCTTGAGCTGGTCTTCCGTCGCCCCCCCTCCTCCGCTACCACCGCCGAACATCCCGGACATCTCATCCATTCCGCCACCTCCGGCCATCATCGACTCCATTCCACCGGTGCCACCACCTGCCATGTCCATGGACCCACCCCCGCTATCCTGGGCCTTGTTCTTTTTCTTCTTGGATTCTTCCACACGAGCGATCTCGTTTCTGCATGCCTGCGCGGCAAGGGCTCCCAGTGCATGAGCTGCCGGAACCGCAGCGATGGTCGTCTGGGTATCATACTGGAAGCCCGAGAGCGAACGGGCTGCCGTCAGCCGTAACGACATCGGAGAGTCCTCATCAACCGTGAAAGCTCCAATGGTTGAAAGAACCTGGGCATCCGGATCCGTACCAAGCATTGCCAGCACATCGATCCCTCTTCGCTGCAGCCAGACATGCCCCTCGGAGCTGCGGCCTGGAGGGGGATCGCGGAGCTGGATCAACTGGGTCGCCAGCCCACGGATAATCGTCTTGCCCTGTTGAGGAATCTGTACCTGGGGAGGGTGATACCGGTCGAGTGTTGTGTGACGCAGAATGCCGATCCATGCACCCAGTTGCAGTGCATCCATCTGATCGAGTTTCTGGAGCTGGCTGACCATGAAACCGAGCGCCTGCCGTGACGGGACCGGCACAATCCTGGCACCGGTGTTCGGATTGAACATCTCCACGTCATTTAAGCGGCCAATAACCAACATGGCATTGAAACGCACCGCCGGGTGGTAATTACCCTCCGCGATTTCCTGCATTTTTTGCAGCGTGTAGTTCACCAGGAAAGCATGCGTATCCACATTGTTGTTTGCCGTGATGTATTGCACGTTCAAAAGGTAACGCTTGAAAAAATCGACCCGCATCATGTCCAGCTGTCCAAGCATCTCAAGCTGGGTCATGCGAGGAAAAATGTAGTTGCCAAACCAGCGTTCCAGATTTGCCTCGTTCCCACTTAGCGGCCGGGTACCGCGGACNACCTCGTTGATGTAACCCATTTGCCGGTTTANCGTGGCCCGCACGGTGGCACGNTTCTCCGCGTTCTCCACATATTCCNCNGCGATCACCATGANCTGGAACTGGNCNGCAGCCGGNGCCTCACCACCCTCTGCCGGTGGTGGCTCCTGTGCCGGGCAGAGAGAGAGACTCCCCACCAGCAGTGCAGACACCACGATCAGGGAATATGCGGGCATGAGAAATCGAGGAATCGAAAAACGCTGGTAAATCATGCTAGTATCCTNGTCTGGATGGCCTCTTGGAAACTGCGTTCTGTTCACAAAATGACTTGTTCGTCGGACAGGAATGGCAACTGGCCCATGGTGCCTGCCGGACCCCCTGTGTGCCATCACCTTATATGTTATTCACCATGGAGCCCGAATGTCAATTTCGGCATGCAAAAGACTCGAACATCAACCGTAAATACAAACACGGCTGTCTCCCCTTACGGGAGAGACACTTTACCCGGCAATANCCTATGACCTTACTCTACCACGACAACCGGTTTCTTCACCATGAAACAGGCAACCATCCNGAATCTGCAGAACGATTGCGATCTATCCATNCGATGCTGGAGCACACCGAAGCGACCGAACGCTGCAGGTCAAAAAGCTGGAAACCACTCCCCGCCGATCAACTGGAAACGGTCCATAGCGCAGAGTACCTGGAGCGTCTCCAGCTGATCGCTCGCCAGGGAGGAGGGGTTGTCGACGCGGACACGGTTGCCAGCGAAAAGTCCTGGGATGTCGCTTGCCTGGCTGCCGGTGCGGTAACCGATGCGGTTGCAGAGGTGATCGACGGTGACGAGAACCGGGCACTCTGCCTACTACGTCCTCCCGGCCACCATGCTCTGCCCGACCGCGGTATGGGATTCTGCCTGCNCAANAACGTCGCCCTGGCCGCCCAGANCGCCATCAACCGCCATGGCCTGGACCGTGTGCTGATCGTTGACTGGGATGTCCACCACGGTAACGGCACCCAGGATATCTTCTGGAGAAACGAACAGGTCGGTTTCTTCTCCATTCACCGCTGGCCGTTTTACCCTGGTAGTGGTGAAGAGCAGGAAACAGGCGAGGGTCCCGGACTTGGAGCCACGCGAAATCTCCCGGTGACGATGGGAACGAGCCGGCAGGATTACCTCGAGAGGTTCCAGGGCGAGCTGGAGGATTTTGCTGCAAGGATCAATCCCCAGCTGGTCCTGCTCAGTGCCGGCTTTGANGCCCACCGNCTNGACCCGGTNGGNTCGCTGGNNCTGGAAACCGAGGATTNCCAGCCGCTNACCCGGCAGGTNANNNNGATNGCNNANGCNTACTGTGNNGGCAGNCTGGTGAGNNNNCTGGAAGGGGGNTATCATGTCGAAGCACTGGCCCAGTGCGTCCAGGTCCACCTCGAGTGCCTCGTCGAATAGCCCTTCCCACGGAGAACCGCATGAAAAAGCACTCCATCCAGACTCGCCGGATTTTCCTGGCCTTGCTGTTGTTCGCTCTTGCTGCAACACCGGCCCTGGCCGCATCGCCAAACTTTGTGGTCATGATCGCCGATGACTGTACCTTCAGCGACCTGGGTTGTTACGGTGGACAGGCCAACACGCCGAACATGGACCGGCTCTGCAAGCAGGGAATGCAGTTTGATCGCTGCTTCCAGGCAGCCCCGATGTGCTCACCCACCCGCCATGCCCTCTACACGGGGATCTACCCGGTCCGCTCCGGGGCTTACCCGAACCATACCTTCGTCACGCCAGGTATCCATAGCATCGCCCATTACCTGAAAGCGGCAGGCTACCGCGTGGCGCTGAGTGGTAAAACCCATATCAATCCTCCCGAGAGCTTCCCCTTCGAATACTCCAAGGGGACCACCGAGATCGGCAAGGGGAATAATCCGGACTGGCCAGTGATCGATACGATGCTCGGCGAGTGCCAGAAGTCCAGCACCCCGTTTTGCCTGTTTGTCTGTTCCAACGAACCTCACACTCCCTATACACACGGGGATCCTTCGGTCTACGACCCAAAGACGCTCACGCTCCCCCCGCATTACGTGGACACACCNGCAACACGCGAGGCCTTTCAGAAGTACCTGGCAGAAGTCAGCTTCTTTGACAAGCAAGTGGGGATCTGCCTGGACCTGCTGGATCAACACAAGCTCACAGAGGAGACGCTGCTGATCGTGCTCAGCGAACAGGGCAACTCTTTCCCCTTNGCCAAGTGGACNTGTTACGACGCGGGACTCCAAAGTGGCATGATCGTTCGCTGGCCGGGAAAAGTTGAAGCGGGAAGCCGCACCGGTGCCATGGTGGAATACGTGGACGTGGTCCCCACNCTCCTCCAGGCTGCAGGCCAGAAAAAACCCCGGGCCGTGGAAGGCAAGTCCTTCCTNCCTCTTTTGACGGGTGNCCAGGATCACCACAAGCAGTACAGCTTTGGGGTGCAAACCTCGCGTGGCATCAACAATGGTCCNGAATCGTATGGGATCCGCTCGGTCCGTTCGGAACGATATCGCTACATCCTCAACCTCAGCCCCGACGTCGCTTTCCAGAATGCCGTCTTCAATACCGGCTGGTGGAAAACCTGGGAANAAAAAGCAGCCAGCGGNAACAAGCAGGCGATGGCCAGGCTGCAGCGATATATCCAGCGTCCGGCCGNGGAACTCTATGATTGCCAGGCNGATCCATGGAACCTGAAAAACCTGGCCGGCACCGCGGAGCACAAGCAGGTGCAACAGCAGCTGGCGAAGGAACTCCAGCGGTGGATGAAGTCCCAGGGCGACCTTGGACAGGAAACCGAGATGGCAGCCAAAGAGCACCAGTGGAGAAACCGCTCGAAAAAATAGCGGCGCTAGAGGATTCCCTCGATCAGCTGGCCGCCGATATCGGTCAGCATCTCCTCCCGACCATTATGCAGGAACGTNAGTTCCTCCTGGTCCAGCCCCAGCTGGTGCAGGATCGTGGCATGCAGNTCNCGCACGTGGTAGGGCTGCTCGACNGCCCGCAGGCCAATCTCGTCGGTCTGGCCNACCNNCCNNCCACCCTGGATGCCACCGCCAGCAAGCCACATGCTAAAGCCAAAGGGGCTATGGTCACGTCCGGTCTCTCCCTGGGACATCGGCGTGCGGCCAAACTCGCCACCCCAGATAACNAGNGTCTTTTCNAGCAGNCCNCGNCGCTTGAGGTCCTTGAGCAGGCCAGCCACCGGCTTGTCNGACTGGCCGGCCATCCGCAAGTGGTTCTCCTCGATGTCCCCGTGGCCGTCCCAGGTGAGGTTGCCCGGCCCCCCGCCACAGTAAAGCTGTACGAAACGAACTCCCCGTTCCACCAGCCGCCGGGCCAGCAGGCAACGGGTCCCGAATTCCTCGGTCCGCGGATCATCCAGGCCGTAGAGCTGCTCCGTTTCACGGGTCTCATCCGAGATATCCACCGCCTCGGGGGCATGTGACTGCATCCGGTAAGCGAGCTCGTAGGTCGCCAGCCGGGAGAGCAGCTGCTCATCGCCAGGCCGACGCCTCAGCTCATTAAGGCGGTTCATCAGGTCAAGGCTGCTGCGCTGGCGGCGGCGGGTGCGACCATCGGAGGGGAGCAGGTCCAGTACCGGCACCTTGCCTGGCCGAAAGAGCGTCCCCTGGTAGACCGGCGGAAAATATCCCGCTCCCCAGCAGGGGGGTCCTCCCACCAGTGTGCCGTCCGGATCGAGCATCACCACGTAACCGGGCAGGTTCTCGTTTTCACTCCCCAGGCCATAAGTCACCCAGGCTCCCATCGAGGGATGCCCCATCAGGGTGTGACCGCTGTTCATCTGGTAAAGGGCCGGGGCATGCACAATGCTGTCGGCATGCAGCGAACGGACCACNGCAATATCGTCGGCACAGCTGGCCAGCTGTGGAAACAGGTCCGACATCACCAGTCCCGATTCTCCCTGCGGCTGNAAAGTCCGCTTGCAGCCAAGCAGCAGGGACTTCTCGGTGGTCTGTTGTGTCTTGATCGGTCCCAGTGATTCAGGGACCGGCTTGCCATGAAGCTCGTTGAGAAGTGGCTTGGGGTCAAACGTCTCGACCTGGCTCGGGCCCCCTGCCATGAACAGGAAAATGACCGAGGTGGCAGCAGCGTCAAAATGGGGATCGCGCGGGGCCAGGGGGTTCACGCTCCGGGTCGGCCGGGCAGCGGCCGACTCGCCGGCACCCAGCGCCGCAAAGGCAAGCGAACCGAANCCGAGTGCCGAGTTCGAAAGGAACTGNCGGCGATCGGCTGTCAGCTCCGGACCAGGACAGGGATCATTGATTTCAGGCAGCATATCGTGNAACTCCTCGTGGTACTGCTGATTGTAGNCCATTCACTACCGCCATGGTTGATCGACTTCGTTCTGGCAGAAGCGTTCGGAGGAGAGGTATACTGTTGGTAATGATCCTCCCACCCCGGTTTTCCGGACAGGCCATGAAATCCTCGCGCCGTTTTCGATCTCTGCACCTGCTTTCGCTGCTCGTCCTGNGCATGCTGGCGTGGACGGGAAAAACTGCCTCTGCCGAATGGCCTTTTGATCTGCCCCGGAGACCGGAGCTCCCGACGCTTGCCGAAAGCAGCTGGTGCGAGAACCCGGTCGACCTGTTCATCCTCNCGCGGCTCAAGGAAAAAGGGCTTTCCCCTTCCAGGCAGGCCACTCGTCGCATGCTCATCCGCCGACTGTCGGTCGACCTGACAGGCCTGCTGCCGTCACCAGGGGAGGTGAAACAATTCCTTAACGATCCCGCCCCGGATGCCTGGCCACGGCTGGTTGACCGATTCCTGGGAAGCCCCCGATACGGGGAACACTGGGGCCAGCACTGGCTTGACGTGGTCCGCTACGCCGACAGTGACGGTTTTGAATATGACGATCCCCGGCCCTTCGCCTGGCGATACCGGGACTGGGTGATCCAGTCACTTAATTCGGACAAGTCCTTCCAACGTTTCGTCCGTGAGCAGGTGGCGGGCGACGAGATCTACCCCTCCGACCTGGACGCCCTGGTCGCCACAGGGATGCAGCGGCTGGGTCCCCTGCGACTGAACGCCGGCATGCAGGACGAGGAGAAGAACCGCCAGGAAGTGCTTACCGAGATGACCGATAACATTGGNTCTGCCTTCCTGGGCCTGACGATCGCCTGTGCGAGATGCCATGACCACAAGTTCGACGCTTTCTCCCAGCAGGATTACTTTCGCCTGCAATCGTTCTTTGCCGCCACGCAGCCGGTCGACGTGACNCTGGCCAGCGAACAACAACAGCAGCAGCACACCGCCGAGCTGGAAAAGTGGCAGCACCGGTTCGACAAGGCAACCAGTCAGCTTGAAGAGCTGCGTGAGAAGTACCGCAGCCAGGTTACTGATCGCCTGCTGGCCAAGTTACCGGCCCCGGTACAGGCAGCGGTCAGGAAGGAACCGGAGGANCGTACAGCAGACGAATCNCGGCTGGTCGCCGAGGCAGATGGAGTCCTCAAGCTGACCGAGGAAGCGGTCGACATGGCGATCACCGGGACCCCCCAGGATGCCGTCCAGCTCAAAGTGATTCGGGAAGAACTTGCCCAGCTGANCAACAGCCGTCCCGAGGCNCCGCTGACCGTGATGGCAGCGATCGATCCNCCNGGCACGGTGCCGGCAACGCANGTGCTCANNCGNGGNGAACCGGGNAANCGNCTGGACGAGGTCCANCCNACGTTNCCNGGCATGCTGNCNACNNCNACGATCCCCACGATCNAACCTGTTTCNCTNGNCGAGGGNNAATCTCCCGGNCGCCGCNGGGCACTNGCNGACTGGNTNGCCTCNGCNNANAACCCNCTNACCGCCCGNGTNTTNGTGAACCGGCTCTGGCATCACCACNTGGGNCANGGCATNGTNGCCACGCCNAATGATTTTGGAGCGATGGGAGCGGCAGCCTCACACCCGGAGCTACTGGACTACCTGACAGCCGAGCTGATCGACTCGGGCTGGAGCATCAAGCAGCTGCACCGGCTGATCCTGCTCTCGGCAACTTACCGGCAGCAGAGCGAGCTGCGCGAAAATGCCACCCGGGTTGACCCGGAAAACAAGTATCTCTGGCGAGCTCACCGCAGGCGGATGGATGCCGAGGTGATCCGGGATACCGTGCTCCAGGTTTCCGGACAGCTTGACCTCGAGGCCGGGGGCCCGGCGGTCCGCCTGCCCCTGCACCCGGAGATTGCCCGGCTGCAGTACAAGGGAACCTGGTATCCCCACCCCGATCCTTCCCAGCACATGCGGCGGAGCATCTATGTTTTCGTCAAGCGGAACAACCGGCCACCGCTGCTGGAGAACTTTGACAGCCCTTCCACACTGGCTTCCTGCGGAGAACGGTCAACCAGCACGCATGCCGGACAGGCACTCTCGATGATGAACAGTGCCTTCCTGCAGAAGCAGTCGCTACTGCTGGCCCGCCGCCTGGGCGATGGGCAAAAGATGGAAGAGTCGATCCGCAAGATCTACCGACTGGCCCTCTCGCGCTCGCCCACGAGGCAGGAGCTTCGCCTGGGCCTGCAGTACCTGGCCGAGCAAGAGCGGCTGATCGCCGAAGACCACCGGCAGTACGTGCCCGGTGAGGATCACGCCCTTGTTGCACTGGCCGAGTACTGCCAGGTGATCCTCAACCTGGACGAGTTTCTCTACGTCGAGTAACGACAGCCGCCCTGGCCCCCTCAGGCTTGCTGTCGCCAGTACCTCTGAATCACGTCCTCAAGAACCCAGAGTGGTCGATCATAAATATCGGCAACAATGAAACTGCCCCCGGTTACATCCAGCCGAAGACCACGCATGGCGTTGCGCGAGGATGTCAGTTGAAAGCTCTGGGAGCCCTTTCCGAGTTGCACGCTGGTAATCTCTTCCCAGCTCAATTCTCCTTTCAGGTCCCCCTGGTGAAGACCAATCCCGGCAGGACCAATAACAATGCTTGAATTCTCCCAGCCTTTAAATGGCTGCCGACTGGAGCGACCTGAAACCCAGACAAGCAACACCAGGGGCAGGCTGACCAGGATCAACATCGCGCCAATCCCGATGAGTGGCCTCGAATCCTTGAATAAGTCTTCTCCCAGCGTACCGAGCAGCAGAACCGTAATCCCCATACAGAGAAACCAGCCAAGAACGGCACGTACTGCCCGGTGCAGGATCGTCCGCCGCGAGCTGACACTGGCGCAGAACGTCCAGACCAGGTCGGTGTCAAACTTCTCCTGTTGCCGCTGCAGGTAAGACTCGAGCGTGCCGGTCACACGACTGGAACCGGAACTCGAGAAGTGCTGGGTAAGACGGGCGTAAAGATCCTCGAAACCGGGAGGGCTGGAAGGGATCTCGAATGCCCCCCGCTCGTGAACGACAAGGATCGCCCCACTGCCGAGTGAGTCACCGGGTCGTGGGCTTCGAGAGCCGACCGTGACCGCCTGGATCGAACTGTAGGGGACTTCCTCGTCTGTCTCCAGGTTCACCACTGCCGTATCGCTCAACTCGAGGCGGATCCCGGGAGCCCGTGCCAGCAGCAGGACAAGTGCCAACGACAGCGGTATTCCCCCGGCCAGCACGAGCGTGCTGACAGGTTCCCTGGCAAAAGCGAGCAGCCCAAACAGCGTAATACCAAGCAAACCACAAACCAGGCTGCCGATTGAAAAACGGCGTCCGACATCGATACGATCGTTCATGCCTGTAATTGTAGTGCCAGGATGACGCCATTGTGAATGAAGTGGACCAGCATTGGGACAATTAAGCTCCCCGTCCAAAGTCTCAGGTACCCCAGGATGATGCCCATGGAAATCAGCATGGGAATACTCAGCGGAACATAAATGTGGGCCACCCCGAACATGACACTGGTCACCAGGACAGTCATGTGATTCCCCATCACCTTTTGCAGGGGCCGGAAGAGAACCGAGCGGAAGAAAAGCTCTTCAAAGATGGCCGGCTGGAGGCAGATGACAACGAGATACCACGGCAAATAGCTCATCGACTGGGTTTCAGCCGGTCCCTCGGTCACCCCCAGGTGATTATTGATGATCCAGTGGTAGCCAAAGTTGATTCCCAGCGCAAGTGCCAGCATCGGGAAGAGCAGGAGAAAGCCAAGTCCGTGATTCGGGCGATCCGTGACCACCGCGCGCGAGATACTGAAAAAGGCCACCAGCACGATGATCACGTCAATCAACTCCAACACAGAAATCTGGACCAGGCGGTCTTTCTCAGAAAATTCTCCCTGGCCTGCAGTTGCTGACTGAAAGACCGCAAAACCAACCGAGACGAGCAGTGTCAGGGCAAAGGCAACCAGTGCTCGGCGCTGGTCTTGCGATACTGCCGATGGTAAACGGGGAGACCCGGCAATGGGTTCGTCCGGCCTCAGTGGGGCGCCGCAGTGCGGGCACTTCGATATCGAAGCCTCAATCGTTTTCTGACACCGCCAGCAGTCTTGCATAACCGGTGGTAATCGCTCGGGACCAGGTTCGCTCACGCTCACGTCCTTACACTTCATCTCCAGCAACTTCCAGGTTACCCGTTCGCAGTTGCTCCTGCTCGTATCGCTGGTAGCCAATCGCCGAGTGAACTGCCTTGAAGAGGCAGTAAGTAAAGATGATCTTCATGTCGCAGGGCAGAAAGATCCCCTGCAGTAAGGAATCCGGATTGATGACGGCAAAAACAGCGATACTACCAAGGTAGAGGACCAGTCCGAGTACTGTCGCGGGCACGGGGAACGACTTGACTGCCACGCCCAGCAGGATAAAGACCACTCCAAGAGCTACCGTCCCACCATGGATCAAGCGGGTCATCTTGACAGCCTGATCACGGATCTGGTTGACATCCCCCTTGATCACCTTTCCCTGTATTTGCAGGTTTCGGAGGAAGTCCTCCACCATCGCCTCGGCCTGGACATAGAA
>PANG01000007.1 GCA_002708345.1 Planctomycetaceae bacterium
GGTGCCACCTGGCGAAGCCTTGAGATTACCCGCACCATGCGGGACGGCCGTCGAGATGGTTCCCTGCTGTCGGTCATGGACCAGACCGTCACGGCAATGGGATCACGCTTGCTGTCTGACTGGCTGGCAAATCCGCTCACGCTTCCGGAGCAGATCGTTGCCCGGCATGACGCCGTTGAGGAACTGGCAGCGGCAACCGCCGGACGGGATCGGTTGCGAGAGGAACTTCGCGGGGTCTATGACCTGGAACGCCTGCTGGCACGCATCGCTACTGGCCGAGCAAGCCCGCGAGATGTGAGCCACATCGGTTGCACGCTCGGGCAGGTTCCTGGCGTGCTGGAGCAACTTGAACAACCTGCCAGTGGATTGCTCAAGCAGCTGGTCTCGCGGGTGGACCTCTGTCCGGAACTCCAGCAAAAGATCTCGGCAGCACTGGTGGACGACTGTCCGCTCCATGCCCGCGATGGTGGTATCATCCGTGCCGGTTACAGTTCCGAGCTGGATCGATTACAGGAACTTGTTGCCGGGGGAAAACAGTGGATCGCCGAGTACCAGGCAAGCGAGGTCGAGAGGACGGGCATTTCCACGCTGAAGGTGGGCTTTAACAGGGTCTTCGGGTACTACCTGGAAGTGACCAACACAAATCGCGACCGGGTGCCGGAGAGTTATATCCGCAAGCAGACACTGAAGAACGCAGAACGCTACATCACGCCGGAATTGAAGGAATACGAGGAAGATGTCCTGACAGCGGATGAGCAGGCACGCGAGCTGGAATACTCCCTGTTCGTTGAACTTCGACAGCTTGTCCACGACGCTGGAAGTCGCCTGCAGCAGACAGCGATCCAGCTTGCCACCTTTGACGTGCTGGCTGCACTGGCAGAACTTTCCTGCCAGCGAGGTTACTGCCGGCCAGTGATGACCAGCGAACCGGTACTCGATATCCGTGATGGCCGTCACCCGGTGCTGGATGTGACTGAACCGGAAGGGACTTTCGTTCCAAACGATACCGAGGCATCCCCGGATCGAAAGATGCTGTTACTGATCACCGGGCCAAACATGGCGGGCAAGAGTACCTATATCCGACAGGTGGCACTGATCACGCTGATGGCCCAGGTGGGGAGTTTTGTGCCGGCGAGCAGTGCCACAATTGGCATTGCAGACCGCATTTTTGCCCGTGTCGGTGCGAGCGATGAACTCTCGCGCGGTCAGAGTACCTTCATGGNGGAGATGACAGAAACAGCCCGGATTCTCAACACCGCNACCTCCCAGAGCCTGATTATTCTTGACGAGATTGGCCGTGGAACNAGTACCTACGATGGGGTTTCACTGGCCTGGGCAATCATCGAGCATATTCATCANCAGATCGGCTGCCGNACCTTTTTTGCCACTCATTACCACGAGTTGACNGACCTGGAAGCAACNCTGGGACTCGTCAAGAACCTCAANGTGGCGGTCAAGGAATGGGATGACAAGGTTGCTTTCCTNCACAAGATCGTCGATGGATCGGCGGACAAGAGNTACGGGATCCATGTTGCCCGGCTGGCGGGAATCCCCCGCCAGGTCAATGACCGGGCACGGGAGATTCTCNCACGNCTGGAGTCAGAACATCCGGAACCGTCCGAAAGAAGCATGCCGTCGCGGTCCAAGGATGCCCTGCAGATGACGCTTTTCCAGTATGCCGATCACCCGCTCCTGGATGAGATCCGGCAACTTGAACTGGACCANCTGACTCCGCTTCAGGCACTGCAGCGATTGCATGACTGGCAGCAGAGGCTGGATGCGTCTCCCGANCGGTCGGAAAAGTAGCAGNATCNCTCTCTCATTGAGCGGAGAGGTCCAGTTCGCAGATCCCCCACTGGCCCTCGTTCTCGTCGACCCCGACCGTGACATGCTCCGGTGCACGGCCCACTCGCCTTGTCAGCCGCTCTACCAGTTGAGTGCCGATATGATGTGCAAGCAACTCGGCAGTTGTGTTTGCCAGCGGAAGCAGGATGCAGTCATCAAGCGGGAAGACCCAGCGACGGTCCTGGAAGCGGACCTCCACCTCGCTCTCTCCAGCTTCCACCTNGATCTGCGGATGCTCGGTTGGCAGGAGCATGTGGTGATCCAGTTCATGGGTAATTTCCTGGAGCGTGTCCCGGAGCGCAATAAAGTCAATCACGTAGTGGTTCTCATCGAGGCTGCCACGCACTTCTGCCATCACGCGATAGTTGTGACCATGGAGCCGTTCACAGGTATCCCCATTGAAAGTGATGAAATGAGCGGCGCTGAAGATCAGCTGCTCCTTTTCCAGTCGCACATGGTACTTGTCAGTCATCTTTCACACAGCTCCTGCCAGGTCGCGAACATCCAGGGGCAATCGAAGGTGGCCTTCACGGAGGGCAGCAAAGAGCGTGGCCCCTACCAGGTCGGCGGTCGTTCCCGGGTTACGCTTATGATGATCGCTTCGAAGCCAGAAGTCGAGATCCGACAGCTTCTGGTGNAACTCGNTCTCCTCTTCAGATCCCAGTACCTGCCGGGCCAGGACCGCTGACTGGCTGGCGGTCTCCATACCGCACTTGCGGGCGATCAGGCTGTCGGGGTACTCGGCCATGATCCGCAGGTGAAGTCGAACAATGCTCTCGGCTGTTGGCCGCTGCGTGGCGAGTTCCTCGATCAACCAGGGGAGACAGNNNCCCAGCAGGTCCTTGTANTGATCGCTGTACTGCCGTGCGATCATGTCCCTTTCACGNGCATCATGCATTGCCACCAGCAGGTCCCCTGGNGGCGTGTCGTTCACATCCATCTGGTCGACCGTGCCCAGGCCTCCCGGTTGAGTGAGCTGGATGGCCCGGTAAACAAGGCTGGCGTCCACGGCGGTCAANGCATCCAGCACACCGGGTATCCCTTCAAGCAGTGGTTGCCCGGCGGGCACGGCGGCAAGCGGTGCCAGCAGCAGGANAAGCCCCAGGTTGGTGTTNGCAGGTGTTACCTGGCGGGTCGCTTCAATGGCGCCGAGTATTGCGGCTCCCACGCCCTCGCTGACGGCGCGGTCCAGTGCCGGTCCCACGGCGATGGCACTCAGCTGGAAATCCTGGAAGGTCATGTCCTCGAAGTCTGCCGAGCGATGGACGTTACCCGGTTTCGGCGCGGCGACTTCCAGCAGGCAGGCGATGCTCGCCAGCTGGCCGACCGAGAGTTCCTCGTTGCCACGATCTGTCAGCTTCGCTTGCATTTCCGGTTTTGCTCTGCTGCGGTCGATTCAGGTCTGCAGGAATTCTGACACGAGTTGAATCACCCTGTCGGGATTCTCTTCCATCACGTAGTGTCCCACATCCTCCAGCCTGGTTACATCGGCATGGGGAAAGATTTCCATCAGGCGATCCAGGCAGTGGGGTGTGAAACACCAGTCCTTCATGCCCCAGATGATGCGTGTCGGAATGTTCGAGAGACCCTGGAGTTGCTTTTCGAGCGAGCACAGCAGCTGCCAGTTGGGGTGACCAGGGGACGAGGGGATCTGCTCGATGAAACGGGCGATAGCAATCCGGTTGGCATAACTGTCATAGGGTGAGAGCAGACCATCCCGGGCCGGTTTCGAAAGCTGCTTTCGATGGGTGGCCATTTTCAGGGCCAGGCGGGCAAAGAGGTTNAGCCGTCTGACCATGAAATTTCCCAGCAGGGGGATACGGCAACAACGAATTCGCAGGGGAATCGACGGGGGCGGGAAAGCGCCGGTGTTGAGAATTACAAGGCGGCCAATTCGCTCCTGCAGTTGCAGAGCGGCAGAGAGTCCGATCGGCCCTCCCCAGTCGTGTACCACCAGGGTGATATTTTGCAGGTCGAGCGTCTGGACCAGGCCAGCCAGGTTGGCCACGTGGTCTTCCAGTCGGTAGGGATAGTCCAGCGGTTTGTCACTCAGGCCACAGCCAAGGTGATCCACGGCAATTGCCCGCTGCCGCGGACTCAGGGCGAGCACGAGACGACGCCAGTAGAAACTCCAGGTGGGGTTTCCATGCACCATCAGTACCGGGTCACCCTCTCCCTCGTCAAGGAAGTGGTACCGGTAGCCGTCTGCTTCCAGGTAATGGCTTTTAAACGGATACTCGTCGTGCCAGCTTGGTGATTCGTCCATCCGCCAGTGCTTTCCAGGATCTCCAGGCGCATCCGCTCCATCGCGGACAGGTCGGCGCGAGTATACCGGCAGGGGGAGAGNGAGACCAGCAGACTGCTGGCAGGTCAGTCGACGTTGGAACCGTCGACAACCTTTTGCCAGTAATTCCGTGCGGC
Organism: Planctomycetaceae bacterium; assembly: GCA_002708345.1. The sequence continues at coordinate 4,267 of PANG01000007.1, forward strand.
ACGATGGTACTGGAGAACCTCTTCCCGCTTCAGCGGATCTTCAAGCTGAAGCATCTCGATTCGCTCGTTGACCCAGTCGAGAAAAAAGCTGGCCGCGGACTTGCTGATCCGTCGCGAGTCCCCGATTTCTACGTAGTAGGGACCGGTGGAAGCAAAACGGTAAGTTTTGGGGTTCGTTGTCACGGCACGGACCAGTAACCAGCCACTCTGCTTGAATTCCACTGCCGGGAGCTGTCCACCCATTTGCGCGTAATCGGCCAGCCGTACCTGGTGAACGACCCTGCCATTCTTGATCACCTCCAGGTACTCCACCTTGTCACGGAGCGAGAGGTTCAGGCGTGGTTGGAGTGCCAGGCTGGAGCCAGCGGGTGATTGAAAGACATGCCCCGGCAGCTGATCGTTGACATAAGGCCTTAGTAATGGCCCGTTGGTAACCACGACCTGTCCCTTGCGTAACCCTTCAAACCAGGCGTTGTAATCCAGCTTTTCGCCACAATGAACATAGACCCGGTTGTAACCAACCGGGTTTTTCAGCACGCCCGAGGCACTTCCGGCGGAGGGAGGAATCCGGTGGCCAGTTTCGAGCAACTGGTAGTAGATCTCCTGGGTCCAGAGGCCATTTCCCAGGACACCCGGGAAACGTCCCTCGTCCCGGGGCTTGCCCCAGGCCTCGTTGGCGAGCATGCCGGATCGCTGCATGTGGTTATTGCAGAGGCCGATCGAATCGACCATCCCGCTGGCAATCCACATCGGCATATCCCACCAGAAGGGTTTCTCGATGTCGACATGGCAGCGGTCGAACTTGCGTGACTCGATTAGGTATCTGGCCGAGCTGGGATACTCTCGCTCAGCCGCTGTGATCTCCAGTGGACGGGGCATGTTGAAATAGAGCAGGGCTCCTCCTCCCCGTTCATCCTCGCCCGCCAGCAGGTGATAGAAACGNTGGTTGCCGACCGGGACCAGNAGCTCCTCGGGTAGCTTCCTGTCANCCCAGAGGTTTCGCTTGTTCCACCAGGTAATCACCGGNGCCACGTGCAGNTCCTCGGCAAGCATNAGCAGGCGAATNTCCTTCATNGGCCGGTGGATATGCAGGTCTCCCGCCCACCAGCCTTCTTTTTTCATGTCCACGAAGCGGTGCATGGTGACCAGCTCATTATCGGAGGCATTGGGCTGGATCGTGAAATTTCCACTCCGCACCCGGTACTCGGTNCCCCGTTCCATCTCGAAGGTGTAATTCCCTGGAGCGAGCTTGAGTTCCACCTTGCCATCGAAGACGAAGTGATCATTCCAGGAGGGATGCCCGGAGGGCTTNATCGGCCGGCCTTGCTGGTTCTTCAGGTGCATGCGGACAGCGACNGGCTGGCCGGAGTCCTTGTCAGTGACACGGATTTCCACCACGCCACCGGCGACNGCCAGCAGGGACTGGCTGCCAGGCAGGGTGCAAAGACANATTGCCAGTGNCAGGNCGAACAGGTTGTGGCTGTTGTGCATGGGGTCTTCTCCAGGCTCTGCAGTGTACCCGTTGACAGGCTTTCCCTTCCCTCTTTATCGGCATCTCCCGACCTGGGACATGATTGCAGCGAGGTTGTGGAGATCCGGAGGGCGCTTCTACAATGCCAGTGGCGTGAGAATCTCGTGGCATTCTTTCCACATGGGCGATTATGAGTGACGACTATTACCAGATTCTCGGTGTCTCCAGGGGCGCTTCGCAGGATGAGATTGCCCGGGCTTACCGGAAAATGGCTCGCAAGTACCATCCAGATGTGAATCCGGACGATGTCAGTGCCAAGCAGAGTTTCCAGAAGGTGCAGGGTGCATTTGATGTACTGAGTGATCCGGACAAGAAAAACCGTTATGACCAGTTTGGTGAGAATTTCGAGAATTTTGAAGGAACCGGAGCATCGCAGTTTGGTGGCATGGACCTGGAGCAGATCTTTGGGGGAGGTGCCGGTGGAGTTGACTTGGAGACGCTGTTGCGACAGTTTGGCGGACCCCAACATGCGGGACCGCCACGGCAGGGGGCCAATCGGCAGGATGAAATCGAAGTCTCCTTCCACACCGCGGTCCTGGGTGGAGACAAGCAGATCCTGGTCCCTGGCACGTCGGAACGGATTAACGTGAAGGTTCCAGCAGGGATTGAGAATGGGAAGAAAATCCGAGTGGCCGGGAAAGGAGAACTTTCTCCCGGTGGCGGTTCCCCTGGTGATCTGCTGCTCAAGGTGCGGGTTGCCGAGCATCCTTGTTTTCGCCGCCGCGGGCTGGACCTGGATTTAGACCTGCCCCTGACCGTTGCGGAAGCGATCCGAGGTGCCGCGATTGACCTGCCAACTCCCTACGGTGTGATCACGCTCAAGGTGCCCCCCGGGACTTCCGGCGGAAGCCGGTTGCGTGTCAAGGACCATGGTATCCGCGGTGTGCACTCCAGCGGCCATCTCTACGCGTTGGCCCAGATTCACGTCCCCCAGGATGTGAGTGGGCTGGAGGATGGTATGCTGGAAAATCTTGAAAGTTGCTATCCAGAGAATCCGCGAGATGGAATTCGTTGGGAGTAACCTTTTGCCAGGCTGGGAGAGGTACACCGGGTGATGGTGGGCGAGGTATTTTCCGCGAACGATCGGATCCGTCGACAGGCGGATTTTGATCGTGTTTACCGGGATGGAGTTTCCGCAGCAGATGCCATGCTGGTGGTCATCGCCTGCCCCAACGGACTGGAACATAGCCGCCTGGGCGTTGTGGTTTCTCGCAAGGTTGGAAATGCTGTCGTCCGGAACCGGTGGAAGAGGCGTATGAGGGAAGCATTTCGTCGCCAGTTGGACCGGATCCCCGCGGGCTGGGACCTGGTGGTTCGACCCCGGCGAGGTGCCTCGCTGTCGGGGCCAGCCATTCGAAAGTCACTTCCGGTGCTGGTTGCAGATGCTCTCCGGAAACACCAGCAACGGGCTGCCCATTCTCGGCAGGCCGGGAAAGCGTGATCGAGGATGCACTGGATTTCCTGGCCCTGGCGGATGATCTCTATCGCGATCTCGGCGCTGCTGATTGGCATGGTCCGTCTTTACCAGGTCACGCTCAGTCCACTGCTGGGAGCCCACTGTCGCTTCCGGCCGTCATGCAGCCGTTATTTCATCGGGGCGGTGAAGAAATATGGTCCCCTTGGTGGCAGCTGCCGGGGTCTCTGGCGGATCTGTCGCTGCCACCCCTGGAATCCCGGGGGCCACGATCCCCCTTGATCAGACAACGTGAATTCCCCGACGTTTACTCCTTTCCCAGCTAACCGATCTTGACGTTTTCTGCAGGGAAAGTTACTTTTCCAGCCGTTTTAGACAGTCCCGGTGCGCGCCGCACCGCCGGACCGTACCGGGAATATGCCCATCGCATGGATGCGCTGGGTCCCCGGNGAGGCTCAATCGAAGAAATGGCAGGATGCCGATGAAAAAGAACAGCCCCAGGATCTCGTCAGTTCGTGTCCTCGCGATGCTCCCGCTGGGTATCGCCGTGCTTGCCATGGCGGGTTGCTGGAAGCCCTTTCTCAGCGACACACCCGACCTCGGTCAGGTGCTGGAGGAGAACGAGGANTCGCTGGTGACAGTGGGAGACCTGGCAGTCCCGATCGGAACAAATCACCTCAAGATCGAGAGCGTGGCACTGGTCACAGGTCTGGAGGGGACAGGCAGCGATCCTCCTCCAGGCATGCAACGCTCAACGCTGCTGGCCGAAATGCAGACTCACAGGGTGGAGGACCCAAACTCCGTGATGGCNTCGCCCAACACCTCGGTGGTGGTGGTGCGAGGTTTTCTGCCTCCCGGCGTGCGGAAGGGCGACCGCTTTGACATCGAGGTGATTTCTCCATCTGCATCAAGTACTGAAAACCTCGCCAAGGGCTGGTTGCTNCGCAGCCGGCTCAGGGAAGTTACNCTNGTCAATCATGCTGTGCACAGTGGCCATGTCGCTGCCCTGGCCGAGGGGCCGGTGCTGATCCAGTCACTTTTCCGTGGTAGTGAGGACAAGACCGATCTGCTCAGCGGCCTGGTGCTCGGCGGTGGGCTGTCCAGGATTGACCGGCCGCTTGGCCTGGTTGTAAGGAACGAGCATAGCTCGGTTCGAACAAGTGCCCGCGTGGGGACGGCAATCAACAAGCGTTTTTACCAGGCAGGCCGGGGGACACAGATGGGAGTTGCACGGCCGATGAGGGATAACTTTGTCGAGCTCACCCTGCATCCTCGCTACAAGATGAATGTGGCCCGGTACATCCAGGTGATCAACGCCATCGTGATCTGGGAAACACCNCTCGAGCAGAAAAAACGGATGGAAATGCTCACCCGCAAGCTGCTGGAACCGACAACGGCTGCCGAGGCAGGTATCCAGCTCGAAGCGATTGGCAGCCCCGCGATTGCCACCCTCGAGAAGGGNCTGGCGAGCGAGGATCCAGAAGTACGTTTCTATGCGGCCGAGGCCCTGGCCTATCTGGATGAGTCCTCGGCGGCACCGGTCCTTGCCCAGCTTGCCTCCGGCTACCACGCATTCCGGTGGCATGCCCTGGCAGCCCTTTCCGCCATGGACCACGTGGCTGCCCTCGATGCCCTTTCCGACCTGATGGATGTCTCCAGTGCAGAAACACGTTTTGGAGCCTTCCGGGCGCTTCGTGAACGGACCCCGGATGCCCCCCTGGTCCAGGGCCAGCGAATGGCCGACTTTACCTGCCACCTGATTCCGACGACCAAGTCCCCAGTGGTTCATTTTTCGATCTCTCGACATCCCGATGTCGTTGCCTTTGGTACCGACATCCATATCCGGCCGACCAGTTTTCTTTACGCTGGCAAGGAGATCCTGATCCGGTCGGAACAGCCCGGACAGTTACAGGTCAGCCGTTTCACGCCTGGCCAGGCAGATCGCTATACCACCTGTTCCACCGAGCTTACGGATCTGCTCAAGGCGATCGTGCGGGTAGGGGGAGGATACGGAGAAGTNCTCCAGTGTCTGCATACTGCCAGCGAGGCCAGGGAANTTAACGCTCGCGTGNTGGTGGGTGCCCGTCCTCGGCCCGGGAGAAGCTATTACCGTGACCAGCCTCTTGATGGGAGTCAGGAGCTAGAGGATTCTGAGAGTTCATTCCAGATCGTCAACCCGATACCAGACCTGTTCAGTAACCGCCTGTTGTGGGGGCATGATACTTCCCCGCCACCACGAAAGGTCGATCAGTCTGCAGCGGCAGCCGGATCGAGTGAAGGCCAACAGGAGAGCTTCCTCTCACGTCTAAAGAATGCTGTTTCCAGGTAAAAGCCAGGACCACCGGATTTGGCTTTTTAACGGATTTTACCCTCTCACGACTCGCGGACAGTGACATGCTCAAGGCACTGGAATTGATCGGCTTCAAGAGCTTTGCCGATAGTACGCGATTCGAGTTCCCACCGGGAATTACCGTGGTGGTGGGTCCCAACGGATCCGGCAAGTCGAATGTCGTGGATGCGATCAAGTGGGTGCTGGGAGAACAGAGTGCCAAGAGCCTGCGAGGGAAGGAGATGGCTGACGTCATCTTTAAATCCTCAGGCAGCTCTATCCGGCGGCATGTGAACACCGCCGAGGCGTCGATCATCTTTGATAACAGCGATGGCATCCTGCCAGTTGAGACAGAGGAAGTGGTCGTGACCCGCCGGGTTTACCGGAGCGGGGAAGGGGAATACCTGATCAANCGGCAGCCCTGCCGTTTGAAGGACATCCGGGACCTGTTTCGTGGGACGGGTGTGGGGGCGGATGCCTATAGCCTAATCGAGCAAGGGAAAGTTGATGAACTCTTGATGGCTTCGCCCCGGGCCCGCCGGGCGATCTTCGAAGAAGCCGCCGGGATTAGCCGCTTNAAGGCGAAGAAGGCGGAAGCAGAACGTCGGNTGGAACGAGTGGACCAGAACCTGGTGCGGCTCTCGGACATCGTGGATGAAGTCGAGGGGCGACTGCGGAGTGTCCGCAACCAGGCCGGCAAGGCACGCCGTTACCGGGAATATAATGACCGGCTCCAGCAACTTCGTACCCAGGTGGGATGGACTGACTGGCACCGACATAGTGAGCAACTGGCCGGGATTGAACAACAGATCGCACAGCTGGTAAAAGAGAAGCAGGGACTGCAGCTCCAGCAGAAGGAGGACGAGGAGCGATTGCAGGTGCTCGAGAGTGCTTTCCAGGCTGCCAGTGACGCAATCCTGCAGACCGAGATCGATGGCTCCGCGACGCGGGAACAGATTGCCTCGTTCGAATCGACCATCTCACAGAAACGAGAACGTCTGCTGGAAGTGGAACAGCAGGTCCGGCAGCTGGAAACGCAAAGAGCGATCCTCGGTTCGCGGGCCGTTGACGTGCAGGGCCAGCTCACCGAGACAGTGGCCGACCTGGAAAAGTGGGAAGTGGAGGCCCGCCAGATTTCTGATCGCCTTGCTGGCCATCGTGAGATTGCCGAGGACCTGGACAAGCAGGGGGTTCAGTTTCAGCTCGAAACGGACCAGTGCCGCGAGAAATTGCTGGAAAAAACCGGCCAGGCTGCTGCCCTCCATAGCCAGCTGGGTGCCCTCACGGGGGAAGAGGAACCGACACGGCTACGTATCCGTACCATCCGTGAGGAACTTATCCAGATTGCTGATAAGTTGCGTGACGGTCATGAGCAGCTCAATGAACTGGTGTCAGAAGAACAGATGCTGTCAGGAAAACTCGAGCAGCAGGCGGACGTGCTCGATGCGGCGGAAGTAGAAGTTGCTGAAACACGGCGTTCGTTGTCACGGCGGCAGAAAGAACTGGCGGACCACCAGAGTCGGCTGAGCGGTGTGACCGAGCGACTTGATCTACTCAGGCAACTGGAAGAAAACCACGACGGTGTCGCCATCGGTGTGCAGCACGTCATGGAACAGGTGGAGCAGGATCCGCACGGAATCTATCGCGAGTATTGTGGACTTGTTGCGGACCTGATCGAGGCACCACTGGAATCCGCTACCCTGATCGATCTCGTCCTGGGAAGCCGGTCGCAGCTGGTTGTCATGCGAGGCTCCCTGCTGGCCACGGCGATCGAAAAGCAGGAGGTCAGGATTGCCGGCCGGATTGGCATCATGCAGATGGATTCNATGTACAACTGGATGCCGGCGGTTGACCTGGCGGGAGAGGCAGGGATTGTGGAACGAGCGGACCGNGTGGTCAACGTCCGGCCCGGTTACGAGAAGTTAGCCGAGCACCTGCTTGACAGTACCTGGATCGTCGAATCGCTCAGTGATGCGCGGCGACTGGCCGGGCGATTGCGGGGGAAGATCCAGCTGGTAACGCTTGCCGGAGAACTGGTCACGGCCGATGGGACAATCCATTCGGGAACCATGGAAACAGCGGGTGGGTTGATCTCGCGGCGAAGTGAATTGCGAGCCCTCCAGCAGGAAAAGATCATNCTGCAGCAACAGGTCGAACAGGCCNAGGGGGATTTGGAGCAGACCGAAACAGAGATCCAGGANCAGGATCAGCAGATTCACCGCATCAACGATTGTCGCCGCAGCTGGAATTCAGATCTNGTCGACCTNCGTGTTCAGGAACAGTCGCACAAGCAACTTCTGGTACAGCTTGAAAAACAGCAACAGGAAGAACAGTCCTCGTTGCGAGACCTTCTCGGCCGGCAACAGGCGAATGACAGGCAAAGAACCCGTGTCGATCAGCAGCATGNACAATTACAGACCGATTGCCGGGAACTCGAGGAGAANATTAATTCGGTCTTGCTGACGATCAAGAAAATCGAANAAAACCGGGATGAAGAAAACGAGAAAGTACTCACGGTCAAGGTGCAGCTGGCAACAAACGATCAACAGATCGCAACGTTACGGGTGAGGCAGGCACAATTCCAGCAGGACCACGATGAGCGACAGGCGACACTCGAAGAAGTCGACCAGCAATNGAATCAGCTGGCAAACCGNATTCGAACGGATACCGGTGAGATCCTCCAGACCAGCTCCCGNNTGGCCGACCTGTACCTGGAAAAAGAACGGTTGCAGCAGTCTGGAATCAGTTTGACCCTGGAACGAGACCAGGCAACAGGAGAGAAGGAACGGCTCGCCAGCGAGGTACATCAGGCGCGACAGCAGCTGCAGCAACTAGAACAACGGACCCACAAGAAAGAACTGGCTGCCGGTGAATGTCGATTGCAACGAGAAGCTCTCGAGCAACGCATGCGAGATGATTATGACATCGAGATTGCCGAGGCANACCTTGAAAAGGAACAGGAGACGGAAGAGCGAGAACAGGTGGANGAGGAAATCGCCAGCCTCAGGAAAAAGATCGGGAATATCGGTGCGGTGAACATGGAAGCACTCGAGGAACTTGAGGAACTGGATGCCCGCTTCGAAGCACTCTCCTCGCAGTTCGAGGATCTTACCCAGGCCAAGGATTCGCTGCAGCGTATCATCAGCCGGATCAATATGGACAGCCGGCGACTCTTCACCGAGACCCTCGATGCGATTCGGGCGAATTTCAAGGTTCTATACCGCAAGGCCTTTGGTGGCGGGGAAGCAGATATCGTGCTCGAAGAGGGAGCCGATGTTCTCGAAGGGGGNGTGGAGATTGTCACCAANCCCCCNGGNAAACCAGAAATCCACATCTCGCTTCTCAGTGGCGGTGAAAGGGCTTTGACCGCTGTCACTCTCCTGCTGGCGATCTTCCAGTTCCGTCCCAGCCCCTTCTGTGTCCTGGACGAGGTCGATGCTCCATTTGATGAGGCGAATATCGCTCGTTTTGTGAANGTGCTCAAGGAATTTCTCGAGTGGACTCGATTTGTGGTTGTGACTCATTCCAAGAAAACAATGACTGCTGCAGATACGCTCTACGGGATTACCATGCAGGAGTCNGGTGTTTCAAAACAGGTTTCCGTTCGTTTCGAAGANGTGACTAACGANGGAAATATCCGCAAGAANNCAAACACCTCGGATCCANTTCAGGGGCCAGATGACCAACAGCGCAGGGTTGCCTAAACTGCCGCATATTCAGAATTTCCGGCAGAAATTACCTCGTTTGCCACCAATCCGTGTTCCGACATGATTGCGCAGNCAAAAAACACCTCGCCATTTCTGTCAGCCNCTTGATCCTCAGACGTCGAATCTCTGTTGGCATTAGTANAAGTGGTACAACCACTTACGACATTTGTGGAATNCTCNAGGATTGNCCCCTCCCACCTTCTCCAACGGATAAGTTCCTTCTGGTCGTTATTAACCGAGGAACTCCTTAAAGTCNTACCNGCCTTNGAATCGAAAATTACTGTGGAAGGTNATGTTTCTCNGGAAACAAACCATCCGCACAGGGGGGGGACCCGCACGAAAAGTAACCTGGCTTTGGGTTGCTTCGGGTTGGTCTATGCATAAGACCCATGCATGGATCATTCAGTGGACTTCTCCCACAACACCGTTTGCGCGACGCCGAGCGTAAGTGAATTCCAGCAGCTTGCAATTGCCAATGGACTGGCATGAACAGGACCTGGTGGTATTCGAGCGGCCACGTGCAGGTGAACTGTCGTTTGATGGAACGAATGGCAGCTTACACATTGAAGTGAATTGGAGAACCCAATCCCAGAGATCATGCGGCCAGGTGGAACCCACATCCGCCAGGTAAATTGCAACGGGCGAGAAACGCGTGTGAAAAGGGTTTAGATGAGGTGCTCGGCATCTTGTCAATTTTAATTAAACGTGAGTAATGGAGTGCCTGTGATGAAGGTCTTCACAACTGGACAGGTCGCAAAGATCTGCAAAGTAGCCCCACGAACGGTCAGTAAATGGTTTGATTCAGGTCGCCTCAACGGCTACCGAATCCCT
>PANG01000008.1 GCA_002708345.1 Planctomycetaceae bacterium
GAACCCAGGACTTCTTTCGTACCGCCGGAACCGCCGGACGCCTGACCGGCTGGTAGGACCAGTGCTGGCGGTCCTCGTCGCTCACCGAGGTATCGGATGCCGCCAGGTCCCCAGGTGGCTCGCTGGCCATTCCGGCCGTGTATGCCAGCAGCAGGGCAAGGGAGAGGAGTCCGCGGCGAAAAAAAGTGGGATGCAGCATGGTTCTTGTTGGGAAGGGGCCAGTATCTGTTTCGACTTATCGTAACGCTCTGCCGAGAGAGTCACAAATGCCTTTCCCGTCCCGGCCATCAGGTGAACCCTGTTGGAAACATTGCAATTCTGCTCACCAGAACGGATAAATGAGAGAAGAGACAGGAGAACCTTGACTTGCCTGGAGAGGGCCATGAAATCATCTCAGCTTGACCGTCGTCTGTTTCTTGCCGTCACCGCCCTTGGGACCAGTCGCCTGCTTGCTGCCGGTCCACCGCCACGGGTTACCAACCCGCGGGCGACCGACGGGGATGAGAAATTCGAACCGCAGTGGGAGAAGCGACTGACCCTGACGGTCGGGAACAAGAAGGCCGACCTGGTGGGGACCGATGACAAGGTCATCCAGGCGGCAGTCGATTACGTGGCCCGACTGGGTGGGGGAACCGTCAAGATTCTGCCCGGGACTTACACCCTCCGTAATGCCGTCTGGCTTCCCGATCGCATTCGTATCCAGGGAAGTGGTGCCGAATCGGTGATCACGAAGATCAATTCCGAGACCGTGGAACTTGCGGCTGATTCGGACTGGTATGACCAGGAAGTGACTGTCAAAAAAGGCCATGGGTTCCGCGTTGGCGACGGCGTCGTCCTTCGAACCAAGAATCCCAGTAGCGGGGCGACCGACGTTATCAAGCGAACCCTGGTGGCCCGTTCCGGGAATCGCTTCAAGCTCAATGACGGACTTCGCAAGAACGTCTGGCTCAGTGGAAAACCGACGATCTCGTCTCTCTTTCCGCTGTTCACCAGCGAGTACACCAAGGATGTACTGATCGAGAACCTGACGTTCGATGGGAACCGTACGAACAATGAGCGGCTGGATGGCAATTATGCCGGCTGTATCTTCCTGCAGGACTGTAACCGCTACACCTTCCGGAACGTGACCACCCGGAACTACAACGGTGACGGGATCAGTTTCCAGATCTGCCATGACGTGGTGGTGGACAACTGTCACAGTCATGACAATGCTGACCTGGGAGTGCACCCGGGAAGTGGTTCACAGCGTCCGGTGATCCGCAACAGCACGCTGGCCAACAACACGATCGGCCTGTTCTGGTGCTGGGGTGTCAAGTTTGGCCTGGCCGAGGGCAATGTGATGGAGGGGAACCATAATTATGGGATTTCCATCGGGCATTGTGATACCGACAACGTGATGCGCAACAACCAGGTTCGTAACAGTGGAAAGGTGGGCATACTCTTTCGTGATGATGCCCGTGGCCAGGATTTCTGGGCCAACCGGAACCTGCTTGAGAACAACAAGGTTATCGACAGTGGCGGAGAGGATGGCGTGGCGATCGATATTCACGGTCAGACCCGTGATACCCGCATCGTGGGGAACGAGATTATTGAGACCCGCCAGCCGATGAAGCGTACAGGAATTCGAATTGCCGGAACTGCCGGCGAGGTCAAGCTGGATGCCAACACGATCCGTGGTTTTGCTACTGCCGTAGCGGACCAGCGGGAAGGCTAGCCCAGTCCCTGGAGGATACCGATGAGATCGTCCTGTTTCCTTGTCCTCTTGTTCCTGGTGACCGGTTTTTTCGGGCCAGGCGGGGTCGATGGTCATCCGCAGACTCGCCAGCGTTTTCTCCGCCAGCAGCAGCAGCGAAAGACACAGGTCCAGCCCGCCCCGGGGACCAGCGAGCAGGAATGTGCCCTGACGATTGATCTTTCAATAACGGGACAACGCAGGCCGATTGCCGGGAACGTGCGGATCACGCTCGACGGGGCAGAGAAACCACTCGAGCTGGGAGAGTTAATCCAGAGGGAAGGTGGCTGGTTTGCCATGCCGCCGCGGGCGACGATCCAGATCCCCAGTTCAAAAATAAAGGTCGAGGTGCTACATGGTATCCAGGCCGCCAGCGAGACCAGGGAGATTGACCTGTCCGGCAAATCAGAAGCCCGGCTGCGGATCCATCTCACGCCCTTTTACTCCACGGCCGAACGGGGCCTGGCAGGAGGGAANACGCACCTGCACCTGATGAAACTGACTCATGCCGAGATGGANCATTACCTGCGTACCGTTCCGGCAGCCGATGATCTCGACCTGCTTTTCGTCTCGGTNCTGCGGAGGATCCCGGATGAACGNGATTACATCACCAACACGTTCACTCCTGGTGACGTGGAGCGATTTGCAAGGGATGGCGTGCAGCTGGGGTTTGGCGAGGAGCACCGTCACAATTTTGGCCGTGGAGGCGAGGGGTATGGACACGTGATGCTGTTGAATATCCCGGAGCTGGTGAGACCGATCAGCATTGGGCCAGGCATCATGCGCAGCGGGACCGATGGCCTTCCGTTGCGGCAGGGAATACTCAAGACACACCGGGATGGGGGGACGGTCATCTGGTGTCACAATACCTTTGGGCATGAGGACCTGCCGAACTGGACCGAGGGCCTGGTGCATGCCCAGAATATTTTCGATGGAGGTTCCCACGGGGCGTATGACGTGAGTTTTTACCGTTACCTGGATGTTGGCATGCGAGCGCCGTTTTCGACCGGTACCGACTGGTTCATCTACGACTTTAACCGCGTCTATGTCCCGCTGGAGGGATCCCTGACACAAAAGAAGTGGCTAAAGGAGCTTGAAGAGGGGCGCTCCTTCATTACCAATGGTCCGCTGCTGGAATTTGAGGCCAATGGCAAGCAGCTGGGAGATACGATCAAGCTGGATGAAGCGGGGACGATCACGCTCTCGGGCCGTGCAGTGGGGCGCGAGGACTTTTCCCACCTGGAGCTTGTCCATAACGGAGTGGTGATCGAGCGGATCGCTGCCCGGAAACAAGGGGACCATTTCGAAGCCCGGCTGGAACGGACCGTGACGGTAGACCAGCCTGGCTGGTTTGCCCTGCGTACGGACCTGGAGGCAGGAAACAACGCCTTTGGCAAGCCCCTCTTTAGCCATACCAGCCCGATCTACGTGGAGTACGCTGGCAAGCTGCGTTTCCAGGCCGAGGTGGCAGAGGCCATGGTCGGTGAGATGACCGCCAGCATGGAGTTCATCAGCCAGATGGCGACCTTTGCGGATGACGAGGAACGAGAGTCAGTAATGAAGGTCTACCGGCAGGCAATTCAGGTGATGAAAGAGAGAATTGCAGGCCAGCGGTAGGAGCACTATGCAGATGGAAAGATACCTGACAGCTGCCGCTTGTACCTGTCTTCTGGCCCTGGCAACGTCGCCGCTGGTCGCCCAGGAGCAGGGCCTGGCCAGCGAGATTCTCGTGTTCGATGCCGTGGCCTCCGGAAAGGCAGAGGTACGTGTTGTCCCGCGGGATGCCCACCAGGTAACCCTGCTGGTGCGTAATACCACCGCCGGGGTGCTCCAGATCCGCATTCCGGGAGTGCTGGCGGCTGTGCCCGTTCTGCCCGAGCCTGGATCCATTTCCTCCCGTAACCCGCAGCAGCAAACCCAGGCGCTGGGGATCGGCTATAGCGACCCTGCGGAGGCTCGAAAATCCACCAGTGGCGGAGGTTCTGTTCCAGCGGTTCATCGTGGCGGCGTCTTTTCCGTGTCACCGGGAAAGGTAGTTCGCAAGACGGTCAAGTCGGTCTGTCTTCAATATGGAATTCCGGAACCGGGACCTCGAAATAAGTACAAGCTGGCCCCGGTCAGTGAGGTGGTCTCCAATGACATGGTGAGCCAGCTCCTGGGATACCTGACCCCGGCCAACCAGCGAGTTGTTCAGCTGGCGGCCTGGCACCTGAATAACAAGATGAGCTGGGAGCAGCTTGCCCAGGTGAGAATTCCTCCAGGCAATGGTCGACTGAATCAACAATTTCAGCGCCGTGAACTGGAGGCGGCTTACCAGATGGTCCAGTGGCTCAAGATGCCGACTCCCCGCCCTGGGAACTAGGCTGGGCCTGGAAAGTCAGACCGGCGTAACCGACGACCCGGCTGGTGTCCCCGGAGACTTCCGCGCTGGTGCAATAGCCGACCTGCTGGCATCCGGATAGCTGCCCCAGCTGCTTCAGGCACTCCAGCACGATCACCGCCGGTCGCAGGCCACACATGCTGATCTCGTTGCTGGTGACGACCTCGAAAAGATGGTCCGGGTCGAGTTTCTCCAGGGCCTCCAGGGCGAGGGCGTCCAGCTGCCGGTTGATCTCGTCAGTGGCGAAGTGGTTCATGTCACTGGAGATGATCAGCAGCGGCTGGGTTTCCAGCTCACGCAGAATCTCGGCCAGCTGGACACCAAGCTGCTTGCATTGCTCGAGGCGTGCTTCGCCGATGGCGATCCCCACCACCTGGCTTTCCGGGGCGAGTCGCCAGAGCAGCGGTAATTCCACCTCGATGCCATGTTCCTGCTGGTGGGCGGCAGCATCCAGCTGGAGTCCATCGATCCCTGCAGCCAGTTTTTCCGCGAGTTCCTGGTTGGACTCGATCGTGGCTCCCGGTAGCGACCAGGACTGGCAGGGTGCCACGGCCCAGGGAACTCCCAGCCGTGTGTGCTTGGGACTGAGAATGATCACGGTGGCAGGGATCTGGATTTCCTTGAGAACATCGGCTGCCAGCTGGCCGGAAAAAATAAGTCCGGCATGAGGAACCATGACTGCAGGGCAGGATTGTTTTTTTTCAGGCAGGTCTCCGATCAGCCTGTCGATCAGTGGCCAGAGTTCTTCCTCGCTCTCCGGGTAAAAACGACCGGCCACTGCTGCCGGCCGGATCTCCTCACTCGCGACCGGTTGGGTGATGTTACTGATCTTGTAACCAGGGCAGGTGGAGGCGGAACGTAAACTGAGCACGTGCCAGCCAGCGGGATCCTGGACCACCGCTCTTTCCGTGGCCTCGTCCAGCAGTAGTTGGGGTGAGAGGCTGCTGTTGTATGCCCAGCTACTCTGCTCGCCACGGATCATCACGACCGCCCGTCCCGCTTCGATTCCCGACAGGTCCCTTCCCTCGAGGCTGCCATGCATGGCTGGATCGTCCAGCACCAGCACGTCAAGTTCCAGGGCCGTGACGGCCTGGATGGGAACGTTGCGTTGTCTCAATTCCGCGGCTGCCAGCTCGACCAGCTGGTAGAGAGTGGCCTGAAGTGGCATCGCCTTGCGTGGGGAGAAGCGTGCCCAGTGCTGCGAGGTGTCCTGGGCGGGAAGGGTGAGCTGGATGGCGATACCATGCGCCATCACGTCGGGGCAGCCTGCCAGGTAGTAACTGGGAGTCGCCCCGCTGGAGAGTGCCGAGATATTTTCCCGACAGTGTTGTTGCAGCTGGCTGAGTTCCTCGCTGCTGAGCAACTGCCCGGTCGTTGTGGCAGTCGGTACCCCTGGATTCCAGGCCGATTCGATGTACTGTACCTCGAATGTCTGCAGGCTGGCGTCTTCCTCGAGCCAGGTAGTTTCAGGGAGTTCCGCCTTCAGGCAGACGTGGCGGAGGAAGGACTCTGCATCCAGTCCGTGATCGACTGCAACGATTGGCAGCAGCAGTCCACTCTGTGTTCCATGGCGAATGACCAGTCCATGGCGACCGACCTGGACCACGTCGCTCCTCTTCCTCCCGGTTTCACCGATTGGCTGAAAGTTGTGCAGCAGGGAAATATCGACATCCAGGTGGGCCAGCTCGCTGGGTGAAATGGGTGGAAAACGTCTGTCGCGGGTGGCAGTGTTGATCGCCGATTGCTGCAGTGCCTGGGAAAGTGGCATTGGCTCGCCAAGCACGCCACAGCAGGCTCTCAGCTGTCCCTTTCGCTTGAGTGTGACAAAGGAACCCATCACGGTAAATTCGGCAGAGCTGGCCAGTGTGCTATCGGTCAGCTGGATTTCTCG
Organism: Planctomycetaceae bacterium; assembly: GCA_002708345.1. Next base: position 6,004 of record PANG01000008.1, read on the forward strand.
CTTGCAGAGCGTCGCTGAAATAATCTCGCAGGCGGCCTGGTGAACGACCTGCTGCTGGTTGTCATCAAGAGGAACAAAGCTGGTATTCGGGTCGCTGCTGGCTGGCTCCTGCGCGCTTTCCATGGCGGACCTGCTTTCTTTGGAGGGAGTCGCCGGGGCATAATCCTGGATCCGAACCGGCTGTCGGCGAGAACCCCAGCTTCCTGGTTGCTTGTCGAACTGCCCTGGAATCGTGTGGCCACAGTTGCCACAGCAGTTGTCCACTAGCTGGTACTCTCCCAGTACGTACCAGTCACGCTCGACCAGGATCTGCTTGCAGGCCGGACAGTAGGTGCTCTGGTGCTGAAGATCGTTCACGTTTCCAACGTAGGGATACTGGATTCCCTGCTGACGAGCAATTTCGTGGGCACGCAGTAACGTCTCGTGGGGAGTGCGCGGCTTGTCGGTCATTCGGTAGTCGGGATGGAAGGCAGTGAAGTGAACCGGGACCTGGTCCCCGAGATTGTCCAGGATCCAGTCACACATTTTCCGCATCTCGTCCTCGGAATCATTTTCATCCGGAATCAAGAGGTTGGTGATCTCCAGCCAGGTGTCGCTTTCCTGCTTGATCCAGCAGAGCGTATCCAGAACGGGCTGCATGTGGGAGAGCGTGATCAGCCGGTAGAAGTCCTCGTTGAATCCCTTCAGGTCCACATTGGCAGCATCCATGGCACTGAAGAAGGGTTCCCTGGCGTCCGGGGAAATATAGCCGGCGGTCACGGCAACGGTCTTCACTCCCCCTGCCCGGCAGGCCCGCGCCACGTCGATCGCGTACTCGGCCCAGATCACCGGGTCATTGTAGGTAAAGGCGACGCTCTGGCACTGGAGCGTGCGGGCGGCCGTGGCAATCATTTCCGGCGTCGCCTGTTCGCTCAGTCGCTCGACCTCGCGAGACTTGGAGATGTCCCAGTTCTGGCAGAACTTGCAACCCAGGTTGCAACCGGCGGTGCCAAACGAGAGAACGCTCGTGCCGGGGAAGAAATGGTTCAGCGGCTTCTTCTCGATCGGATCGATGCAGAAACCGGTACTGCGACCGTAGGTGGTCAGCAGCATCTGCCCATCACGGTTTTCACGGACAAAGCAGAAACCACGGTCGCCGTCACCAAGGTTGCATTCACGGGGACAAAGGTCGCAGATAATCCGCCCGGCTGTTTCGCTGTCATGCCACCAGCCACCCGGCTTGTTGCCGTCATCGGTGAGAGATCCCTGCGGTGGTAATTTTATGACTTGACCCGTCACACGCTGATTTCCCTTGGAGATGAGGAGCAACCCTCCAAGGATAGTAAAGGGCTGTTGTCACGGGTAGTCAATTTGAGATTGTTTGGTAATAACAGGGAATTCGGGGGCGACCAGGCAGGTTCTTGTCGAGGATCACGGCGTGTTTTTTGGAATGGAACTGGATTACGAGATCTGGCAGCTTGTTGTTGCCGGCCTGATTCTGCTGGCGAGCAGCCTGCTACAGGCAGTGATCGGTTTTGGCGCTGGCGTGTTTGGAATCCCGCTCCTGTTGATGGCAGGATTTGATCACCGTACGGCGATTCCGATTATCGTGATGACCTCCATGACCCAGTCTCTGATTGGTTCGGTTCGCCTCAAGGATCATGCCCAGTGGAAGATTGCCTGGCGTCCGGCAGGGATTCGTATCCTGGTGATGCCACTGGGAGGGTGGGCGCTCTTCCTGGTGGGCCAGATGGGAGCGAATTATGTTCGCCAGGGGATCGGAATCGTGCTGCTCCTTATCGTGATCACGAAGTGGCTGGTCCGGGTGGAACCGATGAAGGAACTGAAAGGCTTCTGGACCTGGATCGCGTTTCCAATCAGCGGGTTCCTGCTTGGATTTTGCGGGATGGGCGGACCGGCAGTAGCGATCTGGGTGATGGCCCAGCCCTGGAATCCGCTTCGCAGCAGGGCTTTCCTTTTTAACATGCTGGTGACGGGGATGGTGCCGTTGTCGATCCAGCTGATCCTGCTGTTTGGGGAAAAAGCGGTGTTGGGGTTCTCGATCGGTGCTCTTGGTCTGCCCTTTGTGTTTCTTGGCACGTTCCTGGGAATGCGAGTTGGAGATCGGCTTCCGAGGAAGAAATTACAGGCCCTGTCGCTGGTTGTCCTGTTGCTGATAGCCCTCAATGCGATCTTTACCCCCGTTCTTCGGAAGAGTGACAAATCACCGAGCGGAAGTGTCCATCTGGAGGATCGGAAGGTTACTTTTGACGCGACCGTCATAATACGTCATGGGGATGGTACATCCGTTACAACTTCCCGGCCTGGAGACAACCAAAGACATGGATTTCCTTTGTTTTTGTCCGAAAGGGCGCATAATTGCCTGGGCAATGCGATACCGGAGCGATCTCTCGCTCCATGGAACAGGAATCGCGAGGAGGAATCATGCAGCGGCCGTACCGCCCTGGGCGGTTATGGGCTGGATGGAATCAGCGTCATTCAAAAGTACGGATACGAAAACTCTTTTTTGAACAGCTTGAATCGCGGCAGATGCTGACGGCTGCTGCGATCATGTTGCCCGGTACCCTCGCGCCTGACGTGCCCGGTTCGATCTCCCCGGCACGCATCGATGCCGCCCTGGCGACTCTCTCTTCGACAGGCAGTGATCTTGTCGTCGTCCAGCCACAGGTGGTTGAACTGACGAGCTCCAGTGAGGGAGTTCCTGTCCAGATGATCCAGTCGTCCCCGCTTGTTCGGCTTGATGAGCTGCGTTCCAGCCAGCTGTTTGCAGGCATCAATGGAAGCGGTTTTTCGGTTGTCATCCTGGACACCGGCATCGACCTGGATCATCCATTCTTTGGCGCCGATGCGGATGACAACGGAATCTCGGACCGGATTGTCTACAGCTATGACTTTTCCGGGGCGAACGACAGCGATGCCAGTGACCACAGCGGGCATGGTTCGAACGTCTCGAGTATCGTGGCATCGAGTGACAGCCAGCTTACGGGGATGGCACCGGGAGCCAGCATTATTCACCTCAAGGTGTTCCCGGATTCAGGGGGGGGAGCAACTGGCCATGACATTGAGGAGGCATTGCAATGGGTTGTTGCACATGCCGCAGAGTACAACATCGCCAGCATTAACATGTCACTCGGCTACGGTAACTTTTCCTATGTCCGCAACAATACCTCCTGGGCAGATGAATTCACCGCGCTGGAATCACTGGACGTGATCACCGTCGCAGCAGCCGGCAATTCTTACTACTCGGTCGACAGTGTGACCGGGATTTCCGCCCCTGCTGCGGACCCGGGTGTGATTGCCGTGGGCGCGGTGTTTGATCGGAACATCGGCCGGGTCTCCTACGGGGGCGGAGCGACGGCCGAGACCAGCGGACCAGACGTGATTACCCCCTTCTCCCAGAGGCACCCGTACCTGGTAGATGTGTTTGCCCCCGGCGCACCGATTACCGGGGCGGGTCCGACCGGTGGGCTCCTGACCCAGCATGGAACCAGCCAGGCGACCCCGCATGTGGCAGGTGCGGCAGCACTGGCCCAGCAACTGGCAGTGCAGGAACTCGGGAGGCGGCTGACGGTCGACGAGTTCAGGCACCTGCTCTCGACCTCCTCGGCAACGATCCATGACGGTGACGACGAGAACGACAACGTGGAAAATACGGACGAGGACTATCCTCGCCTGGATCTTGTCTCCATGGCACACGGCATCCGGCAGATGCGTCCGGGAACGATCCAGGGGCGATTGTTCTTTGATCTTGATCGTGACGGGATGGCAGGAGATGAACCCGGGCTTGCGAGCAAGGTGGTTTACCTGGACGCAAACGACAATGGCAAGCTGGATGTCGGCAGTGTGACCTTTGCTTCGGCTGCAGGTGATCTGCTGATCCAGGATCAATCGATGGTGCGATCGGAGATCCTGGTTGACCAGCAGCTGGGACCTCTCACCGACGTGAATGTAGAAATTGACCTGGAACACAGCTGGGATGCGGACCTGGCAATTTACCTGGTGAGTCCTGCGGGAAGTCGGATTGAACTTGTCTCCGACGTTGGCACCGCGCATGCCAACTTCTCAAATACTACTTTTGATGACGAGGCGAGCATTTCCATTTCCCAGGGAACGCCACCGTACCAGGGTTCCTTTCGGCCGCTCGAATCCCTTGCAGGATTGGATTCCGAACTGGCACCGGGCAGCTGGGTGCTGGAAGTTCACGACCGGCACCAGCAGGATGAGGGCATCTTGCATGGCTGGTCCCTGACACTTGCTCATTCTGAAATTTCCACGATCACGGGCGAGGATGGCTGGTACACGCTAGATGATGTACCGGCAGGATCCCATTTTGTCCGCACGGTGATTCCTCCTTCCTGGGTGCTTACTTCACCAGGCGAGGAGAGCGCGGGAGCCCACCAGCTGATCGTGGCCGCTGGCGAGTTGACCAGCGGTGTTCACTTTGGGCACCAGACAACCCTGCAGATCCAGGTCATGGACAATACGATCCGGGAGAGCGCCGGCGCGGAGGCCACCCGGGTGCAGGTATCACGGCAGGGGATCGGGAACTCGAGTGACTTGCTGGTGACGCTAACCCACGATGATCCAAGCGAGATCGCCTTGCCCGGCCAGGTCATTATTCCTGCCGGCCTGGATTCAGTGACGATCCCCCTGGACGCCGTTGATGACCAGCTTCTTGATGGTAGCCAGTATGTCATGATCACGGCGACGGCGGAGGGCATTGGGACTGGGGTCACCTCGCTCCAGGTACTGGACCATGAGCAACTCTCGCTGCAGGTCGAATCAGCGAGTGTTCACGAGAACGATGGCCCCCAGGCGGCACGGCTTGTCGTTGAGCGGAGTGACCTGGATACCCTGGAAGCGGTTGAGGTCGCCCTGTTCTCGTCTGATAGCAGCGAGCTGGCAGTGCCGGAACTTGTCACGATTCCTGCCGGGAGCATGTCCGCCGAAGTGATGGTGGATGCCGTTGATGACCAGCTGCTCGATGGCGTGCAGTGGGTGACGCTCACGGCGACCGCAACAGGCTTTGATTCCGGGATCACGACTGTCGAGGTCCGGGATTATGAACCGCTGGGAGTCACGTTTACCGACCAGGTGGCCCTGGTAAGTGCAGGAGCTGGAGAAAACACCATCACGGTCAGCCGTACCGACGAATCCCATGGTGGTCCACTGGTTGTCCAGCTCAGTTGGGAGGGAATCGAGGGGATCGTGGTTCCGCAGCAGCTGACGATCCCGGCAGGCCTGGGTGCAGCCAGCCTGACAGTCCAGGTGGCGGACCCAGCCAGCTGGCACGATGAACAGCAGGTCCTGGTGGTTGCCAGTGCGGCTGGCCATGAAGAGAGCAGTGCCAGTTTCCTGTTCTCTCGCCGGGCCGGACTGCACCTGCAGGCAGGCGTCGAATTTGTTTCTGAAAATGCCGGTGATGCAGCAGTTCAATGGACGCTCTCCCGCGTGGGGGCCGATCTCTCCGGGGACCTCCAGGTAGCGCTTGCAAGTAGTGACACGAGTGAATTGGTCCTCCCTGCCAGCGTGGTGATTCCGGTCCAGCAAACATCAATCACGTTTACCGCGGATGTCATTGATGACCACCTGCTCGATGGAAGCCAGCAGGTAACGGTGACTGCCTCGGCCAGCTCTTTTGAGGACGTGGTCACAACGATCGAGATCACCGACTACGAGACCTGGCAGAACCCGGTTGATCGGTACGATGTCAACCAGGATGGTCATGTCTCCCCACTCGATGTTCTGCGGGTGATCGATCGCTTGCAGAGGGAGGGACCCCATGCTCTACCGATTAACCCTGATCCGGCGAATGCCCCGTCACCCTTCCTGGACGTCAACGGGGACCTGCAGCTGAGCGCGCTGGATGTGGATACTTTCGTGTCCCATTTCAACGAGGTCTCGCTGGCCATCCTCAGGGCCCGCGAGGCGGCAGCTGCCGATAGCCAGCAGGTCGTGGCCAAGATTTTTTCCGAGGACCTGGTGCTGTTGAGCAGTCCCCAGGCAGTTTCCATTTCCAGGTCGGATCAGGTGAATTCCACAGTTGAGAATGTTCCTGCTTCACGGCAGCCCTCATCCTCAGTTGTGCAGGTAGTGAGCAGTGATCAGCAAGTCTCGTTCCGACCAGCGACTCCGGTGGAAGCCTTGCCGCTCGAAGTTCGTCCTGCGAATGAGACGATCGAGAGCGGGAAGTGGGAGTGGGGCGAACTGGAAGAGATTCTCGACCTGCTGCTTCCCGGTGAACTGGCATGACCCTCAAGCAGGATCCGGGGCCAGTCGATAGAAGCGAGCAGCAGTGCCTCCAAACAGATGCCCTTGCTCATCCGCGCTGATCGGTCCCAGGACTTCCACCAGCGCCTCGTGAACCTGCTGGTAAGAACCTGCCAGCTCACAGACTGGCCAGTCGGACCCGAACATGCAGCGATCCGGACCAAAAGCCTCCAGCGCGGTCTCCACGTAGGGTTTCAGGTCCATCGGCTTCCAGTTCTCCCAGTCCGCCTCGGTGATCATGCCGGAGAGCTTGCAGAAGAGATTGGGCATGGCAGCAGCCTCTTTCAGTTCAGCTCTCCAGCTTCCTGTATGCTGTTCACGGATTCGGGGCTTGGCCAGGTGGTCAATCACCATCGGCAGGTCCGGTAGCTGCTGGCCCAGGGTAGCAGCGTGCCGGAGATGCTGGACATAGAACAGCAAGTCAAATGGGCACTGGTGCTTTTCCAGGATCTTCAGGCCAGCAAGGATATCGTCACGGACGATAAAATTCTCGTCCGGCTCATCCTGGGTCACATGCCGGATGCCCACGGAGCGTGGATGGTCAAGGAACTCGAGTAACTGGTCCTCGCAGTCCGCGCTGGCAAGGTCAACCCAGCCAACGACGCCGGCGATGAAGTCGTTTTCTTCAGCCAGGCCAAGGGCCCAGCGATTTTCTTCCAGGTGGTGCTGGGTCTGGACCAGTACCGTCCGATCGATACCTGCCTGCTCGAGGTGTGGCAGGAGATCGGCGGGGAGGAAATCCCGGCAGATTGCACCATGGCCGGGTGATTCCAGCCAGTCGTAATCAAAAGGATCCCCCTGGCGTTGCCAGAAGTGATGATGGGCATCAATGACGAGGTTCATGAAATCCTTGTCCCGTTTCCCGGGGTTACCCGTCTGCCGACCTCACGGGATCGTTGTTTTCCTCCCGGCCCTCGACGTAGAACCAGTTGTTGATCGGCTGGAGAATCTCCAGGACAGATTCCAGCAGTGACTGATCAGTTGGCTGTTCCACCCACTCGGTCCACTGGCGAATACGCTCCGGGTTGGCTGAACCGGTGATGCAGGTCGTCATGTCGGGGTGGGCAACAGAAAACTGTACCGCCAGCTGGGCAATATCCACTCCCTGGTCCGAGCAGAATTCTGCCGCCTTCCGGCAGATCGCTCGCACCTCCTCGGTTGCCTTGTGCCAGGGAGGCAGGGGCGCGTTGGTGAGCAGGCGGGCGGAGAAAGGTGCGGCATTCATGATGCCGACACCTCGTTCCTGGAGCATCGGGACCAGATCGGCAAACATCGTGTTCTGGAGAGTGTAGTGGTTGTACGAGAGGACCACATCCAGGTCAGTTTGCTCGAGAATGAAGGGAAAGATATTCATCGGGTATCCAGAAATACCGATGAACCTCACCTTCCCCTGCTCCTGGATCTTTCTCAGGGCAGGTAATGTCTCGTCCACAATCTGTTGCATGTCGACGTATTCAATGTCATGGCAGAGACAGATGTCCAGGTGGTCCACTCCCAGTCGGTGCAGGCTGACATCCACGCTCTCGACGACCCGACTGGCCGAGAAATCAAAGTGGTTGGCATCGTATCGACCAAGCTTGGTTCCCAGGTAATAGCTGTCACGGGGAATGTTCTTGAGGGCCACTCCNAGCAAGACCTCGGACATCCCTCGTCCGTAATAGGGAGAGGTATCAATGAAATTCATCCCGCAATCGAGTGCCACGGGGACTGCCTCGAGTGCCTCGTTCAAATCGACGACGCGGAATTCCTGGCCCAGGGACGAGGCGCCGAAGCTGAGCACGGAGAGCTCGATACCGGTGTTTCCAAGAGGGCGAAATTCCATGGCGGTTCCTTCTGTTCCTGGCCGAAAAAACCGGCAGGCTAGTCCATCCGCACCCCGATAGTCAGCAGCAGGTTTGCGAATCGCTGTTGATCGGCCGTCTGGATCGTGAGCACATGGTCAGTTGTCGAGGCGGCCTTGTAAAATTCCCACTTGTCGATCGGCTCAAGCTCGAGGTCCAGTGTGGCCGCCGAGAGGACACCCCGGTATTCCGCCCAGACTGGTGGATCTTCATCCAGGGCATAGGGGCCGGTGGTCTCGTAGTCCATGGTCTGGGCCGCTTCCAGGGGAATGGCCGTGACCAGGGCCTGCAGGACCTGGGTACAGGTAACAAGGCCGGGCGAGAGGTTGAGGCTGACAAGCTGCGCATTGGGGCCAAGGGTACTTGAGCAGGGATAGTTCCCGTCGGCAATCAGCACTTTCCCATGATGNCCCGCCCGGGCCAGGATCTCGTTGATCTGTGGGTGGATGAGCTGGTGCTTGAGCATCGTCGATTTCCTTGCTGGTAAANAAGCGGCGNGAGTTACATGCCGGCGCGAAGGGCATCCAGGTGNCGGCCAAAGTGGTCATCCAGGACCTCGCAGTAAGTGTCCGGGTGATCGACCAGCAGGTCGCGCAGCGCCGGCCCCAGCCTCTCGTCGGTCAGGACGGATCCAAAAGTACAGTGCAGGATCTGNCGCCCAGGTGCGGTAAACCCCATGCCCTCAGGCACCTCGTCCCAGATCTCCAGGTACTGTCGTTCCAGTTCCTGGAGACCCACATCGTCATCGGCCTCCACCGCGGANTCGAGCGTTGCCGAGACATGGTAGGTTGCCTTGTCGGTGTTGTACCGTTCCCGGCCGAAGCGGATGATCTCGCGGAAAAGTGGCTCATCATGCCGGGCCACTACCCGGAGTGCTTCCAGGTAACTCGTTCCAGCTGTCTTGACGTGGTAGAGTCCGCCGGTGGCCCGGGCAAGCGCCGGGTACATGGAGAGCTTGTCCGACCCGGAATGCAGGCTGAGCTTGTAAGGCCCGAGTTTCCGGGCGATGTCCGCATGATCCTGAAGGGAGGATTCGAGCGCCTCGACATCCCCCTTGTAGTCGACTCCCTTCTCGAGGTCACCAATAAACCGTGGCGCCAGGCTGACCAGCTTCATGCCGTGGTCCAGGCACTGGTCGGCAATGATGTAGTGCTCNGCCAGCGTTGTTGGCTGGGGAGTTTCGTCGACGCTCAACTCGATTTCAAAGTCACGGCCGAGAGATTCATGGACCGTGGCGATATAGGTGGAAAGATCCAGGGCATGTGCCAGGGCCGGACCATACTTGACCGCTGCCCTCAGGCAGGCCAGTTCATCCAGTTNGATGACCGTGCCACTTTCCAGGGGAATCTCCTTGCCCCGGTAGCGGTCAATCCAGTCGACCTGGTCGGTAACCTGCTGGAACTTGTCGTGAAGTTGTTCCGCNGTNTANTCATCTGCCTGCTCGTCNACATGGTCGGATGGGTCAATGGTGAAAAAGGTGAATCCCACTGCCGTGGTGACGTCGACATCGTCACGTGTCTTGAGATGGTCCGCATCGGCACCGGTGGGCCCTTCCCAGCCAGATTCAACCATGCAGCGGAGTGCATCATCCATGACGTCGGAGGGGGTCCGCGAGGTGCGTGTCATCTCGCGGATGGACTGCTGGGGATAGATCGCCTCAATCCCATCACCACAACGCTTCATCGAGGCAACGTGACCGGGGGTGGCCAGGCCTGTCCGGTCACCAAAACCGAAACTGGGCGCCATGCCAAGTGTGACGGGGGCTGGTAGTGATTCATTCATCGTCGGGTGTCTTTCCACCGAAGGGAGTCCTCAGTCGCTGAGCGTGCATTGCCGGTAGCAGTTGATTGTCTGTTCGGCTGCCTGCTGGGAATCGGGGTAGGGGAGTGCCTCGGCACAGAGATAACCGTCATATCCAATTTCAGCCAGGGCGGCCATGACTGGCTGGTAATCGATATGCCCCATACCAGCCGGGCGGCGGTTGGAGTCGACGAAATGGACATGGCCAATGTAGCTGCCACCGGCCCGGATGGCATCGGCCAGGCAGATCTCCTCGATGTTCATGTGGAACAGGTCGGCCAGAAGCACGACATTCAGGTCCTCGCCCAGTTTCTCCAGCAGCTCGACCCCCTCGGCCATTGTCGTGCAGAGATTTGTCTCGTAACGATTAAGTGGTTCGTAAATCAGGGGTACCGCATGCTGCCGGGCATACTCCCCGAGCTCCCGGAGCGCTTCACCGAGGTAAGTGAGTGCTGTCTCCCGGTCGACCTCTTTTCCATGCGATCCCTGCATTGAGCCGATGATGGCCGAGGCGCCCAGTGGCCCCGCCAGGTCGATGATCTCCCGCACGTAAGCATGCCCCTGCTCTCGCTGCTGGGGGTCCGCGGAGGTCAGGGTAAGCCGGTGCTTGACCCAGCCGGCCCCGGTTCCTACCGCTGCCAACTGGAGCTGGTGTTGCTCAAGAAGCGAAGCAAGGTGCTCGCCATCCACCCCCCCCGCCCCCGGCGGAAAGACCTCCACGGCGTCGAATCCGAGGGCCGCGGCGCGTTGGCAACCGTCCTCCAGGCCATCCCAGAAAACGAAGGGTCCTCCGCGTGCTTCCTCCACCAGGCTGATCGTGACACAGGATTTCATTGATGTTTCCTCAAGATGGTTACTGGACTTCCACGATTGCCTTGATGACACCCGTCTCCGGCCGCGTGAATGATTCAAAAACCCCGGGCATCTCCTCGAAGGGAGTCCGGTGAGTGATCCAGGGCTGGGTATCGATTGTTCCCTCCTCGATCAACTGGATGATGCGAGAAAAATCCCTGGGGAGGGAATTACGGGAGGCCAGCAGCGTCATCTCCCGGGCATGCATGAGTGGGTGGGGGAAGTGGATTTCATCTGTCACGATTCCGACGAAGACCATCGTGCCGGTATGAGCGACATAGTTGAGTGCATTGGACATCGAGGCGGGGTTGCCCGTGGCGTCCAGCACGATCGTCGGCAGGTTGCCATCGGTGAGCTGCCGAATCTGTTCCAGCTCGGACCCGTCACCCTGGAAGAGAACGGTTTCATCGACTCCCATGGTCTGCTTGCAGAAGGCAAGCCGTTCCTCGTTCATGTCCATCACCAGGATGCGAGCAGCGGTAAGCTTGAGGAACTCGATCACGGAAAGCCCGATCGGCCCCGCACCGATCACCAGCACGTTTTCTCCTGCCTGTGGCTGGCAGCGATCCACGGCGTGGCAGCCGATGCTCAGTGTCTCGACCAGTGCCAGCTGTTCCATTTCCAGGGATCCGGACTTGTGTAACTTGCGAGCTGGCACGATGAACCGTGAACGCAGTCCCCCGTCGGTGTGGACACCGAGGACCTGGAGTTCATCACAGCAGTTGCTGCGGCCCTGCCGACTGGCAAAGCTTTCCGGGTTATTAATGTAGGGTTCCACGCTACAGCGATCGCCGGGGATGACGTTGGTAACGTCGGTACCCACTTCCAGTACTTCCACTCCTAGTTCATGACCTGGAATGCGCGGGTAACTGTAGAACGGGAACTTGCCCAGGTAGCCACTCAGGTCCGTGCCGCAAATGCCGACACGGTGGACCGCGACAAGCGCCTCGCCAGCTTCCGGTGCAGCCGCTTCCTCAATTTCCACGCGTTCAAAATGCCGTGGCTCCTGGAGCACGATCGCCTTCATGATGAATGATCCTCGGGGAACAAATGTGGATCTTCCCGTGAATGATGGATTGGGGAAGTGGAGCTTCAACGACGCCATTATCGGTACAAAAGGGCGAGGCGAAAGGGGATACAGCCCGTGATGACAAGATCATGAAGCTGTCACGGGGGCCCTGTCGACAGATCAACGTTAACGGGAAAAGAACCAGGATCCGCTTGTTCTCATCACAGAAAAAAAGGAAACGAATAAAAGGTTGAAAAATGCGGCGTTTTTTTCGTTAAGAAGGCCAATTTCCGCTAGTGAATTGCTGTTACATGGAAAAATACGTGTTACTATTTAGGGATCTTCTTGCTATTTTTTTGGCAAGTTTGACGAAACCTTGGCTAGTGTGATCGGTTTAAATTACTGAGTGAAGTCCCTAATTCGGGCTAATCGACGGTGTTGGTGCCCCTGTTTTATAGAAGGAAGAAGAAGATGAAGTTACACAAGTCATTATTGATGATTGCCGTTGCCACGATGGCAATGATGGTTGCCGATTCCAACCTGCTGGCTCAACAGCAACCTGGTCAACGCCAGGGTGGAGCTCAGCAACGCCAGGGTGGCCAGCGCCAGGGTGGCGGACAACGGCCAGGTGGTTTCGGTGGCGGTCAAGCCGTCAATGCCACCGCACTGGTTGATATCAAGGAAGTTCGTACTGAGATCGAGATGCTCGATTCCCAGTACGAGGAACTCAAGGCTGCCCTGACGAAGATCCGGGAAGACGCTCGAGCCCAGCAGGGTGAACGACCGAACTTCCGGGAGCTTGACGAGGAAGCTCGAANNAANTTGATTCAGGAGTTCCGTGNNCGAGCTGAAAAGCAACGCAAGNCGGTCGANGNCAAGGTNAAGGAGATNCTTCTTCCNCACCAGNCCGANCGGCTTGATGAAATTGCNCTGCAGGTCGAGGGAATCCGGGCGCTGTTGCGAGATGCNATCGCCAAGGAACTGAAGATCACGGCAGAGCAGAAGGAAAAGATGCAAAAGGTGCAGACGGATGCCCGTGAGAAAATGCAGGGGCAGATCCGTGAGCTTTTCCAGAGTGGTGATCGTGAGAAGATTCGNGANGTCTTCACACAGATGAACCAGCAAACCGAGAAGGACATTCTTGCTGTCCTGACCGCAGCCCAGAAGACGCAGTTTACCGAGATGAAGGGCAAGGAGTTCAAGTTGCCCGAGGGTGCACTGCGTGGTGGTCGTGGTGGTCAGCGAGGCGGACAGGGTGGCCAGCGTCCCGGTGGTGGTCAGCGTCCTGGTGGCGGTGATCGTCCTGACGGCGATCGTCCACCCCAGCGTCCTTCTACCTAACAAAGCTTCCTTCCTTTGAAGGGTGTGCCAAAAAGATCAACCCGGCAGTTGCCACCTGGTGACTGCCGGGTTTTCGTTTATATACTGGCAATCAGTGACTGGTAATTCCATCAGGCCCGGGGGCGTAAGTTGAAATCATGATGCGACATTTTCTTGTTTCTCTCTCTACCCCGCTGTTGATCCTGTTTTTTCTGATGACAGGGACTACCCGGGCCGCCAACCCGCGTCCTAACGTGGTGCTGGTGATCACGGATGACCAGGGATACGGTGATCTCGGTGCACATGGAAATTCGATGATCAAGACCCCGAACATGGACCAGCTCTATACGGAGAGTGCACGGCTGACGAATTTCCACGTCGACCCCACCTGCTCACCCACCCGCTCGGCCCTGATGAGCGGTCGTTATTCCACTCGTACGGGTGTCTGGCACACGATCATGGGCCGCTCGCTGATGAGCCCCAGTGAGCTGACGATGGCAGAGGTATTTTCTGCGGCAGGTTATCGGACCGGAGCTTTTGGGAAATGGCACCTGGGAGAAAATCACCCCCTGCGAGCACAGGACCAGGGTTTCCAGGACGTGTTCATGCACGGGGGAGGTGGAGTTGGCCAGGGCCCCGATTACTGGGGTAACAAATACTTCGATGACACCTACTTTCGCATGGGCGTTCCGGAGAAGGTGGAGGGTTACTGTACCGATGTCTGGTTTACCGATGCCCTTCGCTTCATCGAGGAAAACCGGGACCGTCCTTTCTTTGCTTATATCTCAACCAATGCACCGCATGGCCCGTACCTGGTGGATGATAAATACTCGAAGCCGTACCGGGACCAGGGAGTGCCGGCGGCGATGTCGAATTTCTATGGCATGATCACCAATATCGATGAGAACCTTGGTCGCCTGCGGACCAGGCTCAAGGAACTTGAGCTGGAGAAGAACACGATCCTGGTGTTCATGACGGACAATGGTTCAGCAGCTGGTTGGCGAGCTCCTGCCAACGCAAAAGGGAACTGGCGTGGTTTTAATGCCGGCATGCGTGGTGGAAAGGGATCCGAGTACGACGGAGGCCATCGTGTCCCCTTCTTCATCCACTGGCCTGATGGCGGCTTGAGCACGGGAATCGATGTCGACCAGCTTTCGGCCCATGTTGACGTGCTGCCAACCCTGGCAGGTCTTTGCCGTTTCAAGGATCCCGCTGTAAAAACTCGCGACGGCACCAGCCTCGTCAAGCCGCTCTACGGGAATCAAAAGGTCCTTCGTGATCGTACCTTGCTGGTCCATTCCCAGCGGATTCCCTACCCGGAAAAATGGCGTAAGAGCTCGGTCATGACCCAGCGCTGGCGCCTGGTTAACGGCAAGGAGCTTTATGACATGCAGGCCGATCCGGGACAGCAGTCCAATGTCGCCGGTGACCACCCCCAGGTACTCGAGACCCTGCAAGGCGAGTACGAGGGCTGGTGGCAAAGCCTTTCAACCGTCTTTGATGAATTCGTGCGAATTCATATTGGTTCGGATGCTGAACCCATCACGCTTCTCCACTGCCATGATTGGCACCCGACCCAGGGAGGGAATTCGCCCTGGCACCAGAATCATGTCCGCAGCGGTTTCATGGGAAACGGCTACTGGCAGATTGACGTTCAGAAGGAAGGGAGTTACGAGGTCACCCTGCGGCGATGGCCCGAGCAACTGGACCAGTCGATCGAGGCGACTGCTGCCAGGATCCAGGTGGGGAAAGTATCGGCACAGCAGGAGCTGGAAGCAGGTGCGACACATGCCAGTTTCCATCTGGATTTACCAGCTGGACCGGCCCGGCTGCAGAGCTGGTTGACGTTGCCTGACGGGAAAGAGCGCGGAGCATACTTCGTCTCTATCCGGCGGCTCTCGAATCGATAGTCGAGCCCTTGGTAAGGGTGCGACGGTGATGACGGTTTTTCCGTCTTTATGGCTACGAATCCCTCAAAACTTGGTTATCTTGACTATTTGACGGACGTCGTTGGTAATACCGGGCAACCTGGTGGATTATTCTGGATGAACTGGGTGCGAGTAGAAATACCGTGTCTTTCAGTTCCTTTAACGACTTGATGACCTCCCCTGGAGATTGGTGAACGATGAAACGAATCCTCTTGATGACTCTCACCCTGGCACTGGCAACCGTTTTCACTTTATCTGCAGTGACGGCCCAGGCCCCGCCTCCAGCTGCAGCAAAGGCTGCTGCGCCAAAACCAGATTTTCCTCCCCACAGCCAGGTCCTGGACGGTTATGACAAGGTGGTGTCGACCGCCGATGGTGCCAAGAGCATGTACACGCTCTGGACCCGCAAGAAGGACAACCAGGTCTATGCCGAGCTCCCATCGAGTTTTGCCAGCCGCCGCTACTTTTTTGCCCTCACCGTTGCCAGCGGGGACCGCTTTGCCGGTCTCCAGTCAGGTGACAAGTACGTTTACTGGCGGCGCTATAACAAGCAACTGGCCCTGATTTCTCCCAATATGCGAATCCGTTCGACAGGTGATGCGGAGTCTCTTTCCTCGGTTCGTCGCCTGTTCACCGACAGCGTCCTGCTTACCGTGCCGATCGTTACTACCGGTCCCGGGGGTGGTCCGATCATCGACCTGGATGCGCTNCTTGTNGGCAAGGCATCCAAGTTCTTCGGNTCAAGCGTCGTNAACCGGGANTTAAGTTCNGTGCAGTCGATTGCCACGGTGAAGGCGTTTCCCGGTAACGTTGAACTGGCATTTGAAATTGCAACCAGCAGGGGCACGCTTCAGACGCTGCACTACTCGATTAGTGATATTCCCANCAAGTCGGCCTACAAGCCGCGGGCTGCTGACGAACGGATCGGNTATTTCACCACATCCTACAGTGACCTGGGAAAGTACTCNGATGACGACACACGGATTCGATATGTCAATCGCTGGCACCTGGAAAAACGTGATCCGAANCTCAAGGTGAGTCCTCCCAAGAANCCGATTATCTTCTACATCGAACACACCACGCCGGTTCGTTATCGTCGCTGGGTTCGGGAAGGCGTGCTGGCCTGGAACGAGGCATTTGAAAGGATCGGCCTTTCCAATGCGATCGAGGTCTATTACCAGGACAAGGCAACCGGGGCGAACATGGACAAGGATCCAGAAGATGTTCGCTACAACTTTGTTCGCTGGCTGAACAACGACGTGGGAACCGCGATTGGCCCGAGCCGCGTGAACCCCCTGACGGGGCAGATTCTTGATGCGGATATCGTATTGACCGATGGCTGGATACGGCATTTCCGTTTCCAGTTTGAAGACATCATGCCGAAGCTGGCGATGGAAGGGTTCAGTGCTGAGACCCTGGCATGGCTGTCATATCATCCCCAGTGGGACCCAAGGTACCTGTTTGCTGTTCCCTCGCAACGCAGCCACGTTCGCCAAGGCNTGGTCCAGATGCAGGGACTCCCGTATGGCGGACATCCGCTGGCCCGAGTTGATAACACGCTCCTGGGTGACGATGAGTATGACGGGCTGATGGGTCGAGTCAGCCAGGTCAACGGGAATTGTGCTGCTGCCTCGGGCATGGCTTTTGACCTGGCNGTGATGCGNATGATGCTGGTCATGCAACAGTCCGCTGTCGCTGACGAGGAAAAGAAAGAGGAGGGGGACGAGGAAGGGGACGAGGAGAAGGAGGAAAAGGTCGAGGAGAGTATTCTTGATGGCATGCCGGAGTCCTTCATCGGACCGCTGCTCTCGGACCTGGTTTCGCATGAAGTCGGCCATACCCTTGGCCTGCGTCATAATTTCAAGGGATCCAGTATCTACTCGCTGGACCAGATCAATAGTGAAGAGATCAAGGGGAAGAAGGCTTTCTCTGGATCCGTGATGGATTACACCCCGGTCAACTTTCGTATTGAAAGCGGCCAGGTGCAGGGAGATTACTCGATCATCGGTATTGGTCCCTATGATTACTGGGCAATTGAATACGGTTACAGCCTGGAATCNGATCTGAAACCAATCCTCGCCAGGGTCTCCGAACCAGAACTCCAGTATGCCACCGACGAGGATACGGGAGGTCCTGACCCACTGGCGCGACGTTATGACCTGTCGAGTAACCCNGTGGATTATGCCCTCGAACAGATGCGACTTGCCCNCTATCACCGTGGGCGGATCCTGGAACATTTCGTCAAGGAGGGGGATAGCTGGTCCAAGGCCCGTCGGGGATATGAGCTGACACTTAGCATGCANGTCCGCTCTCTGAACATGATGGCCAACTGGATTGGTGGAGTTCATATTGTTCGTGACAAGAAGGGTGACATGGGTGACCGGTCGCCACTGGAAGTGGTCTCGGTTGAACGNCAGCGAGTGGCACTTGATTTTGTACTCAAGAACAGNTTCCACGATGAGGTTTTTGGCCTCTCCGCGGAGCTGCTTCGACGAATGACCAAGGACAAGTGGACCGATGGAGGAATCCAGTCGGCACTGGGTGAACCGGCATGGCCGATCCATGACAAGATCATGGGAATCCAGTCCTCGGTGCTCACGATGTTGATGAACCCGACCACCTTGCGGCATGTTTACGATAACGAGTTCCGGATTCCCGAGGACGAGGATATCGTGACGCTGCCGGAGATCCTGGACACGATCAGCAAGGNAGCGTGGAGTGAGCTGGACCAGGTTCCCGAGAATGCCCACACTGCTCGNAAGCCNGCCATCAGCAGCCTGCGGCGAAACCTGCAGCGGGAGCATATCAACCGGCTGGTGGACTTGAGCCTGCCNGGAGCGGGGAACAATGCGGCCTACAAGCCGATTAGCAACCTCGCACGACTGCAGTTGCGNCAGATCCAGGAAAAGGCAGNNGCTTACCTGGAGCAGGCGGGGGACAAGCTGGATCCCTACAGCAAGGCTCACCTCTCTGACCTGGAGACGCAGATCACCAAGGCGCTGGATGCGGAGTATATCTACAACGCAGACAAGATCGGTCGNGAGACCAACAGGAACTNTTCCCCGGTGCAACTGCCGCAGCCATGATGCCAGCTGCCTGACGTGANATCTGCCTAGGCAGCGAATTCGCGCCGGCGGTACTGGAGCTGGTGCTGCAGTCGCTGGACAAGGCCGCTATGCATCTGGCTGACACGGCTTTCACTGAGGTCGAGCGTTGCACCGATTTCCTTCATCGTCAATTCCTCGTAGTAATAGAGGATGATGATCAATCGCTCGTTACGATTGAGTCCCTTGGTGACCAGTCGCAGGAGGTCGTACTTCTGGCCGCGTCGTGTGGGATCCTCACTCTTCTTGTCATCCAGGATNTCGATTTCGCTGATGTCCTTCTCGCTGTCCGTCTGGTACCACTTCTTGTTGAGACTGATCAGATTCACCGCGTTGGCATCCCGGANCATTTTTTCCAGCTCTGGAACTGTCAGTTCCATGTGCTCTGACAGCTCGGTCTCTGTTGGTGTGCGTCCGAGCCTGTCTTCCATTCGCTTGGTCGCATCGTTGAGCTTGGTTGCCTTGGAACGAACCAGCCTCGGAACCCAGTCCATGCTTCGCAGTTCATCCAGCATGGCACCCCGGATGCGAGGGACGCAGTAGGTCTCGAACTTGACCCCTCGTGAAAGGTCAAATGCCTTGATTGCATCGAGCAAGCCGAAGATACCGGCAGAGATAAGGTCGTCCAGTTCGACCCCGTCGGGGAGACGGGCCCATACACGTTCGGCATGGTATTTCACCATGGGAAGGTAGTTCTCCATGAGAAAATTGCGGACCTTCAAGGTTGGCTTGGCCTTGAATCCCTTCCAGACCTTCANGATTTCTGCCTTCTGCTTCTCACTCAGTGCCATGGTGTTCTCCGTGATGGTGGGTTTTACAATCCACTACAGCTGGGGAATTCCGTGCGTCCCACCGGCGCNCAAGAAATCCATATTTCGCCCAGATCGGTNTACTGGAGGGAGGGAATTGAGTTTTCTTCCGGTTTTTNNGGTTTTTCCGAGTTCGATAGGCGCCTGGCAGCCNAAATTGAGAAACCATTCCGAACAGGTAAACAGGGTAAGATCGCTTGGGNTTGTGACACGCTGGGAAACGGGTGTCAGCAAGNTGTGCGGATGAGCNTGGCAGGGAGCCAGAAAGANATTTGGAAGATCGCTANATNTCCAGAATGCCGGTTGTCTCATGCCGGGGGGCAATATGAATGGGAAACCGGTTATTGAGAATTCGCTGGTGGGTTTCCAGGGCAACCCGGGGGCTGTTGTTGTGCTCCGAAAGGTGCGNAAGGCAGGCCCACTNGAGATCTGGGCTGGCGGCATCATGGAGNAACTGGGCCGCCTCGTCGTTGGAGATATGCCCTTCCGGGCCACGAATTCGCNGTTTNAATGATTCCGGATAGAAACCCCGGGCGAGCATGTTCGGATCGTAGTTGCTCTCCAGCAGCACGGCATCCAGCGAGGTAACGATCTCAGCCAGACCGTCGAACAGGTGTCCGAGGTCCGTGAGAATACCAAGTCGGTGTTTTCCATCATCGAGCACAAAGACAACTCCATCGGCACAATCGTGGGGTGTGGGGAAGGTTTCCACGACAAGTCCATCAAGCTGGATTGTCTCGCCGGTCCGGTAGAGTTGAACGTCATTGATGGGGCCCACACGATAATGCGACCGGGCCATGTTTAACGTCTTCTCGGTGATATGAACAGGAAGTTCGAACTTGCGGTTATAGATCCCCATGCAGCCCGCATGGTCCCGGTGGTCATGGGTAATCAACAATGCGTCGATGTCCCGGATGGAATGACCATGTTCGGCAAGCCGTGTTTCCGCCTTGTTGCCGCTAATGCCCGCGTCAATCAGCAACTGCAGGTTACCGGCCTGCACGTACGTACAATTCCCGTTGCTTCCGGAATTCAGGGAAATGACTCGCATGGCAACACTCTAGCAGCCAGGGACGATCGGGAACATCATCGGTATCGCCATGCTGCTGNAGATTCAGCTGNGAAAGAGACGNTCGATCGGCTTACCGGAATCGGTGATCGGGACTGGCCGGTTGCCATCGTAAAGCTCCCTGGCGGGGTCGATACCCATGGCGGCATAGATGGTGGCATGAAANTCTGCCAGCGAGACAGGATCCTCGAGGATCTCCTTGCCCAGTTCATCCGTCACGCCAACCACCTGGCCGGTCTGGAGCCCACCCCCGGCCAGGACCATGCTGAATGCCTTGCTGTAATGGCCCCGGCCACCCCGGTTGTCGAATTCAGGCGGCCGTCCGAACTCGGTTGCAATAACGACCAGTGTGCGGTCAAGACGCTTGTGCTTTTCCAGGTCGACCAGGAGCGAGGAGAATGCCTGGTCCAGTTGACGGATCANNANGTGCTGGTTTTTCTGTCCNTCGTTGTGAGTATCCCAGCCAGTACCGTTGATAAAGTTCAGGTTNAAAGAGACCTCCACGAAGCGGACGCCGGCCTGNACGAGCCGGCGAGCAAGCAGGCAGCGCTGGCCGAATTCACCACCGAACTGGGCTCGCACGTCCTTCGATTCACTCTCCAGTTCAAAGACCTTCATGAATTCCGGCCCAGCCAGTTTCATTCCTTCCACACTGGCCTGCACGTAATTATTGACCTTCTCCTGCCTGCTGTTGCGACGAAAGTAGTCCGTTCGAAGGTGCTCAAGCAGGGCATTGCGACGTTGCTGACGCCCAGGGGGAACATCATNAGGTCGNTTNAATGCGGCTGGTCCCAGTGAGGTTTCTGTCAGGTAAAGATAACTATTGCGGGCGCCGAGAAACCCCGGCCCGCGACTCGCGCTCGGGTAACCCATCACGACGTAAGCCGGCAGGCCCTCGTTGCGAGCTCCTAGCTGGTCTGCCGTGACGGAACCAATGGAAGGGTAGGTCGTTGTTCCGGTGGGTGGGCGGCCAGTATGGACCCGGTTCACTGCTGCCGCATGTTCATCAATCACATCGTGATGACAGGATCGAACAATGACGGTGCGATCGAGGATCCTGGCAGTTTGTGGCAGGTGTTCACAAACTTGTACTCCTTCGATGGCGGTGTCGATCGGGTTGTAGGCTGAACCTGCCTTTCGTTGCTGCGGATCGCCGAGCCGTTTGGGATCGAAAGTGTCGATGTGGCAGGCTCCACCTCCCAGCCAGATGAAGATACAGCTGTCAGCCTTGCCTTGNGGGACCCCGGCAGCTGGCAACCAGGACGACTGGCCTGCCGCCATCATTCCAACAGNGCCACTGCGCTGTAGTAACTCGCGCCGGGAAAGGGCCTTTTCTTTCATTGTCTTTCCTGCAGGTGTTTCGTTCAGGGGAGGAAGGCGAATTCCGGTGAGTTNAACAGTGCCCAGATAACGTCTTCCATGCGTTCCCGCCAATCGGCGTTGAGNCGCTCGCTGGGAGGATCCCCTCGCCGAACCTGTCGTTCGATTTCCATCTTGATTGTCGTCGCCTCGGCACTGAGATGATTTGACCATGAAACAGCATTGCGAGGGCGCTGCTGGCGTTTACTGTCGCTCATTGAAAGTGTGATGATCCGGTCGTTGTAGCCCTCCGACAGGAGCCTGGAAAATAACTTGCGTTCAGTATCTGTTGGTGGGCGGGAGAGGATCCGCAGCGTGATCTTCTCGATCAGCTGGTTCAGGGGAAGTCCAGCCAGGACCAGTTCCATCAATGCGTTGTCGTCCGAAAGGCGTACTGTCCGTCTACCGACGACGCCGTTAGCAAGTGTCAGTGGTTGCAGCACGGTGGCTGTTTCCTCTCGCACCGTGAGAGGGTTGGGACGGGATTCACGCCACCCGTAAACGCGAAGGAACTCAACCACCTCCTGCGCCATCGGCAGTGCAAGAGCTGGCCGGTCGCGCTCGTTGGAGAGGGATGTCAGTTGCCAGGCCCTCGTGGGGCGGCCAAGGTTGAGGAAAGATTCCATCGGGCGACGCCCCTCGGGATCGAGCGTCAGCAATTCCTGGGTGATCTGCTTGCCGGAAATAGCAAACAGCGAATCGACAAGCTGCTCGGCAGTCATCCGTCGTCGCATGGCAGCAGCAAACAGGGGCCGGTCGTCATCCCCGACAGCGCGCTGGTAAGTGTGTGAGGAAAGTATCAGCCGGGCAACCTTTTTCAGGTCGTATCCGCCCTCGATAAAGCGGTTGGCGAGGTACTGGAGTAATGCCGGGTGGGAGGGTTCATTGCCAGCACTGTGCCAGTCATCAACCGGATCCACCAGCCCGATACCCATGTATCGTTGCCAGAGCCGATTGACGATCACTTCTGCAAAACGGTGGTTCGCTGGAGAAGTGAGCCGTGCTGCAAGTTCTTCACGTGTTCCCCGTGTTCCCTCCTCCAGGCTGGCAGGAAGATCTGCGGCAGCGAGTTCTGGGAATGGCCAGTGAGGCGTGATCGTTGTCCCTGGGGCCAGCGAGACCTTGACGACCGACTCGCGTCCACCATTCGGCAGGCTGGCGATGCTGGATTCCGGCAGGATCAGTTCCTTGCCCGTGAGCATGGCTGCCAGGCCAAAGAGTTCCTGTTGCTTGAAGGGGTGGAAAGGGGCATCGTGGCAGCGAGCACACTTCATCTCGATACCCAGGAATGCCTTGGTCAGGACCTGGGCCTTGGCCGCCATGGGAACGTCGTTCTGGGTAGCCATGGCAAAACCAGCCGGGCCGCCACCATAAGTACTCCCCTCCATCATCACCAGTTCCGTGACGAAACGGTCCATCGCCTTGTTGTCCAGGAATGACTCGTAGATCCACCAGCGAAAGGGGCCGGTGTTATTGAGTTTGGGCTTGAGTATGCCAGGGTTCTCAGCAAGCACGTCCTGCCAGTATCCCACCCAGTTATCAGCCCAGCGCGGGTCATCAAGCAGGCGATCAATCGCATGCTCGCGGCGACTCTTTCGGCGATCGGCAAACATTGCCTTGATCTCGCCGAGCGTCGGTGTGACGCCGACCGTGTCGAGCGAAACCCGGCGAAGGAAATCAAAATCACTGACCAGCGTGGCTGGCTTGAGGCCGGACTCGTCCAGCCGGGAGTTGATGAAGTGGTCGATCTCGTTGTGGATCAGGCCAGGGGATGTAGCAGCGGGAACCGGGATCCCCGGCTGCCTGGCAACCTGCTGCCGACCAGCGGTATGGCGACGGTCCCAGTACTGTTGCCAGAGCGTGCTGGCCCCCTGGCGGGTTGCCGAATCGAGCCGGGCCAGGTCTGCTAGTTGCTCGCTGCGCAGTTCCTGCCAGTCCGCTTCCAACATGCCCTGGCGAGGCTGCCTGTCTGCAGCGAGCAGCTGGAACTCCCCTCCGTCGCCAGCAATTGCCACGCAGAGATTGTCGACCTCTGCCCTCTGGCCCGTGCCACCGATCATTGCGTCCAGTCGAAAAAGATGTTCGCCGGCAGTAAGCTCTATCAGGACCAGCTGTTCCTGGCACCCGGCAGGGAGAAGACGCAGGTCCTGGCGGTCCGCCGTCTTCAGTTCCGGCACCGCCTGGTGACCATCAGCGTTTTTTGACATCAAGGGCGTCTGGGCAACCAGCGCCCCGTCGATGTACAGATGAGCGGCACTCCTCGCTCGTAGCACAATCGAGTAATTCCCTGCTTTTTCGGCGTCCAGGGTGAGCCAGTTACGAGCTCGCAGCAGGTAAGGGTTGGAGCGATCATCGATCACCCCTGTCGTGGTGTACTTCCTGGGNACTCCCACGAAGGCAAGTGATTTTTGCCGGTAACTGCGATGCGGCCGGGTGGACAACGGTACCATGCCGGGTTGGGATGGAACGGATTCAAAAAGACCGACCTCGACCGTGCCTCGCGGCAACTTCTCGGCTGCTGCATATTCCGCTTCNCGGGGATCAGGNAANATCGCACGATATCGCCGGGCAAGACGCTCGATNGGAACCAGGTGGCGGTAGAGTGCGACCTCATCGAGGCCTCCCTGNAAGCTGNNACCGGGGTTTCCGCCCATCGATGAACCGATCCAGAGTTCATCGTTATCCACCACCGGTGGCTTGCTGGTGGGACCACCCATTTCCCAGCTCCCCTTCCCGGGCGTGCCGTCGATCACGGCATGCGCACTNTCGGGGTCACCAAAACGGTAAACAAATGCGACATGATGCCAGCGACCATCCAGGATCAGCCCCTCCGTTGAATTCCAGCGATGAAAGTCGTTCTGCTGGCCTGGGCGATTGTCCGCATTGCGAAACAGGAAGCTAAGATGGGCTGTCCCCTCTATCCCACGCATGCGGAGCGAGTAATTCTGGTTATCACTGGCGACACCAGGGTTGTTGGTGCGGCCCTTGCCCAGGATGTAAACCTGCTGCCCCTCGGAAAGTGACTGCAGGTTGATCCATGCCTCGATGGTGATGGAATCACCGTTGTCAAAGTCCAGCGGGCTNCGCTCGCCAGGGTCTGAGACCACGACCCAGCCCGCCGGTTTGCCGAGTATCAACGCCCTGTTTTCGTTGTTAAAAAGGGGGTAGTCAGGAAGTCGCGGGCCGGCCTGGCCAAGCATTACCTGATTCATCAGCGTGCCACCAAGTACCGCTCCGGTGGTGCCACGGTTCTGGATCTGCTTCCCGNCCTTCTCCTCCATTGTCCAGTAGCCGACAGGCTTGTCTGCCAGGATGACGTTGGCGTACGGAGAGAGTGTCGCGGGTGGGGGATCCTCGCCCCTTGCGATTCCCGTGAAGACAACCAGCACCAGCAGGGCGAGGGTCCTTGCGCCAGGAATCAAGACCAGCATGGCAGACATCAAATTCATCCTTGGTTGGATCATCGAGTTAGTCAGAGTACTGATTCTACTGGGAGGTTNGTGAACTAGCCAATCTCTGCCATTTTCCGCTTCAACGGGAGTAACGCTGGTAATGTTGCTCGACGTGCTCGGCCGTGACCGGACCCCGGTGTAGAAGCAGGCGATAGCGCAGACGCCAGGGGGAACCCGTTTCCAGTGGAACCGCCTCGGATCCAGGGTAAACCGCGTTCTGCATGCTCCCGGATCGCCTCAGGATCCATGACTGGGGAAATCCTGGCACGGACGGATGGCACATGATCGTGATACCACTTTCCGAGCCCCGGTTGCCAAAGTCACCGCGCAGGTGCATCCAGCCACCTCCCTCCACGGCTGTGCTCACCGGTTCCACCGGCCCCGACTGTCCCAGGAAATCGACCCCGGNAGGCATCCTGAAGCGAGGGGAAAAACCCCCGTACCCTTTAGCATCATTCGAGCCTCCCAGCTTCAGTTGATCCACAAGGGCTTCCAGCTGGATGTCGAAATCAATCACCCGNAACGCCTCACCGGCCCGATGGACACGGATCGTTGTACGCTCGGCGACCAGTGGAACGCTCTGNCCGTTCTCATCGAGGATCGCCGGNGAGGACCAGGTGACTTGCACTTCGAGGGCGGCCCAGTTGCGTTTCTTCTGCTGGCGGACCTCGTCCACCTGCCAGTGGAAGTCCTGGCAGGCCCAGCCGTCACCGGCNCTACTGGAACCGACCAGGCACTGGTGCCAGGCCCAGAAAATGCCCCGGTGATGTGGATGGTCTGCGGGAAAGTCCTCCGTGATCGTGTTTCCATCAAGGTCCATCAGTGGATGCACGTAATTGGCTCGAGCGTACTTCCCATCGAGTGACCGGGTTGTCTGCTGGTAGAAGAGGACCTTNTGGTTTCCCTCCTTGATCCAGCATCCTTCGCTGGTTGTTTCAATCGTCATGGCCGGGCGGCCTGATTCCGCTCGTAGCCCGGTGGGAAGCAACAGCAGAAGGGAGAGTAGTAGCAGAANCCGCATGGCATGAACCTCGACCTTGGTATCCTTACTTGAATGTAACATCTACCCAGACCAGGCGGTGGTCGGAAGCATCCAACAGTGCGGATGCAGGTTCCCCGGCCGGTGGCCAGAAGACACCACTCTCCAGAACCCTCAGGCTGCGGGAGGGAAGCACGTAATCCACTCGCAGGTTACCAGGTCCCTGGTCAGGAAAATCAGCAGTATCATTCCTGGCGCTACCGCGGTGATCGGCATTTGCCCCGGTATCACGAAAAGCAACCGCTCCTGTGCTCGCAGGGATCTGCCGGGAGTTCACCTTTCGCTGGTCAAGTAACTGGCCAATCGCTCCTGGGACGGTATCTCCATCGAGGGGATCCGCGTTCATGTCCCCGGCAATAACAAAATGGGCACCACGGGCAAGTCCGCCCCGCTGGCCATGGTCATCAACCAGGTAATTACTNCGGGAGGGANGGATATAATCAGCCCAGAGCCGGATCTCGTCGTGGTTGCGCCGGCCATTTCGATCTTCCGGGCCATCAAAGACCGGGGGGGTGGGGTGTGAGGCAAGCAGGTGAATCATGTTCTCACCAGCTTGAATGGGCACGTCCCAGTGGCTCTTGGAAGAGAGTCGAAAAACACCAACGGCTTCAGCCGGGTAGTAGGGTTCTGAGCTGGAGGGGTCGACCGGGAGCAGGGCGCCGGGCATTTTTTTCCAGGGAAACTTCTGGAAGGTCCGGGCACGTTTCTCATCGATCGGGTAACGGCTCAGGACCAGCATGCCGTACTGTCCCGGGAAGCGTCCGAAACCGAATGCATCCCCTGGTTGGCCGGTTTCACCATTCCGGTCCAGGTCAATGCCGCTGGGGATTCCGGTGTTGACCGGGGCCAGGAACGTATGCTGATAGTGAAGTGGCGGCTGGTTTCCCTGGGAGANCTCCAGGTATTGCTGCCTGAAGAGCTGCACTGTTTTTCCACTCGAGTCATAGTCGACTTCGTTNAGCAGNACGACATCGGGCCNTANNCGCTGCAGGATCTGGGCAATCTTGCGGGCCTGGACCGAGTTGCCACCTTCCAGTTCCTCCTGCAAGGCACCCGCCTTGTTCCGGTTGAGCGAGGTGTTGAAAGTCGCGAAGCGGATTGTCTCTGCCGCCACGACCGACATCGCCGGGATGCTCANCAGCAGCAGGATCGCACATGCGTGCCTGGACTTCATGGGGTCAACCCTGGAAGCGGAAGGGGTTTACTGCAGTCGCCCACGTCCTTCCAGTGGCCAGATCACTTCCAGCTGGTCTCCCCGGAAGCCGTAGAACTGGTCGTGCAGGACGGTGGTCATGTCACTGTAACCAGGAATNATCTCCAGTCGGTCACCAATTTTTAAATCCTGGGCGGACGGATCGAGCCGCAATGCACCATGCTCAGCCGACAGTTGCACGATCTGGATGTCGTCACGTCCGACAACCACGGCCGGCTCGGAGTCGGCACTGAAGGTCTTTCGACCAGCGTCAATGATGGCCCGGTCCGGGGCGGGTCGCGAGACGACTGTTGCCAGCACGGTCAGTGCGTTGCCGAGGTCCTGGACATTGCACTGGTTGCGATAGAACTGGTCCATCATGATCGCTCCACCCGCCTGGATCTCGGTAATCCCCGGGTGGGCACAGCTGAAAACATAGGACCCGGTCCCTCCACAGGAAACGATATCGCAGCAGAACCCTGCTTCCTTCATGGCGCCGGCAGCGTCGACAAGGACATCCAGTGCCAGGCGAATCTTCTCCTTCTTTTCCTCCATGTCGGCAATGGTCAAGAGGTGTCCCTCGTAGCCCATGATGCCAACCACCTCCAGTCCTGGTAAAGGTGCAACCTGGGCAGCAAGTTCCAGCAGGGCCTCTCCCGGCTGGACCCCGACCCGGGCGAGCCCGATATCCACTTCAAANATTACTCGTACCACCTGCCCCTCGGCCTCCATCTTCTCGCTGATGGGAACCGCCTGGTCGATGTGATCGATACAGACGATCGGGCGGGCGACCCTGCAAAGATTCGCCAGCCGCTGCATTTTTGTCGGCCCCACGATCAGGTTGGCGATCAGCAGGTCCTCGATTCCTCCAGCGGCCAGGACTTCTGCCTCCCCGAGCTTGGCACAGGTGATACCCAGGGCGCCGGCCTCGATCAGCTTCTGGCCGATCGCTGCTGACTTGTGACACTTGCTGTGAGGTCGCCAGCCGATGTCATTCTCGTCACAGGCCTGGACCATTTTCTGGATGTTCTCTTCCATCACATCCAGGTCCATGCAGAGCGCGGGCGTATCGAGCGTGTCCTTGGTAATATCCATGATTTTCTTACCCTCCACCTATGACCGGCAGGAAATGGACTTCCTGCGCCTCGGNGACCCGGGTACGTAAGCCCCGGGCACCCATTGAGCTGTCAACGGAAACCTGCAGCGTGGGAGCGAGCTGATCACCGTCACAGAGGCGATCGCGTATTCCGGGAAACTGCGTCTCCAGTTGCTCGATTACCTGGCGGACATTATCCGCTTCTATCTCGACCTGGGATATACCCCCGGTGAGAGATTTCAGCTGTGCAGGGATGAAGACGATGGGCATGGGGCCGATGACCTAGGAGGTCTCGCTGAGGGTCTTCCAGACTTTCGGGGGAGACATTGGCAGGTCGTAAAATCTTTTACTGATTGCCTCGCTCATGGCATTGGCGATTGCCGCCGGGGGAGGAATGATCGGCGGTTCCCCGACCCCTCGCACTCCGTACGGATGGTCCGGGTTGGCTGCTTCCACGATAATCGTGTCGATCATCGGCACGTCGAGCATGGTGGGCATGCGGTAATCCAGGAAGCTGGCATTGTCCATCGTGTCATCGTCATTGAAGTAATACTCCTCGTTCAGAGCCCAGCCGATTCCCTGAACCGCACCACCCTGCATCTGGCCTTCCACGTAACTGGGATGGATTGCCTTACCGGCATCCTGCACGGCGGTGTAGCGAAGGATCGTGACTTTGCCTGTTTCCGGGTCGACTTCCAGGTCGACGATGTGGACCGCGAAACCGTTGGTGGCACAGTCAGGAGCAACCGAGGCGCGGGCGACCAGAGGTTCCCCATCCTTGAAGAGTTGCTGGGCGAGTTCCTTGAAAGAGGCGCTGTCTCCCGCTCTCTTGAATTCTCCCTCTTCCACGGTGATCTCATCCACCGGGCATTCCCAGAGATCCGCGGCGCGGATGACCATTTGCTTTTGCAGGTCGAGCCCCGCCTCGTAGGCAGCCAGTCCGGTGGCAAACGTGACCCGGCTTCCCCCTGTCACGTCGGTGTAGCCAACGCTGTCGGTGTCGGCAACCTGGGGAATGACGTCGAAGGTGTCGATTCCCAGCACCTCTGCCAGTTGCATTGCGATCGAGGTTCGCGTGCCACCGATATCNGGCGATCCCTCAGTCAGGTTAACGGTCCCGTCATGGTTCACGCTGGCGCTGACCGATGACTTGAGTCCACACCCAAACCAGAATCCAACACCAATTCCGCGTCCCCGGTTTTCTCCTTCCAGGGGACTATTCCAGTGATCACTCTGGGCCACAGCATCCAGGCACTCGACCAGGCCGANTCGTGGANAGACNGGCCCNTCTACCCGTCGCATCCCTTCCTTGGCCGCGTTGAGCTGGCGAATTTCCAGCTTGCAGATTCCCAGCTGTTCGGCAATCTCGTCCAGTACCTGCTCCGTGGCAAAAGCCACCTGGGTGGCACCGGGTGCACGGTATGCCTGCGTGTGGGGCTTGTTCATGCACACGTCGTAGCCGTCCACGACGGCATGCTCGATGTCATAACAGCTGAACACGCACATGCATCCGGGGCCGATCATCCCGCCCGGGTAAGCGCCCGCGTCGTAAGCCAGCCAGGCCTCGCCGGCAACGAGCTTGCCGTCACTGGTGGCACCGATCTTGACTCGCATGAAAGATCCCGGTGTGGGACCTGTCCCTTCAAAAACGCCGGTACGTGTCATCGAGATTTTGACTGGCCGTCCACTTTTCTTGCTCAACAGGGCAACAACCGGTTCGACATAAACAGCGATCTTGCCCCCGAAGCCTCCACCGATTTCACAGGGAGTGACGACTACATCGGAAATCGGGATCTGCAGGATCTCAGCTGTCTGTTGCCGGGCGGTGAAAGCACCCTGGGTCGATGTCCAGATCTTCAGGCGACCAGAGGTGGTCCAGTCGGCCACGGAGGCATGTGGCTCGATATAACCCTGGTGGACCGTGGCGGTCTTGAACTCGCGCTCGACGATCACATCGGCTGCAGCAAATCCTTCTTCCACGTTCCCTTTTTCAAAATGCATGTGGACAGCGGTATTGCTTGGCTTCTCGTCTTTCTCACCCATGTGGTCGGTGCAGAGGTTTTCATGGAGCAGGGGGGCATCATCCTGCATGGCATCCAGAACCCAGGTGACCGAGGGGAGTACCTCGTATTCCACCTTGATCTTGGCAGTCGCCTGTTCAGCGATATGGATATTCACGGCAGCCACAGCCGCGACCGCGTGGCCCTTGTAGAGCACCTTTGTTTTGGCCATCACGTTGTCACTGAGATAACTCAGGTTGACCGATCCCTCGCCCAGGTCGGCAATCTTGTCGGCCACCGTCGGGAAATCTTNCCCGCTCAGGACGGCAAAGACACCCTCCATCGCCTCGGCTTCGGAGGTGTCGATCGAGNTGATACGGGCATGCGCGTGGGGGCTGCGGAGAATAAAACCGGTCAGCAGGCCAGGCAACTGGACATCGTTCCCGTAGATGGCACTGCCGGTTACCTTTTCTGCTCCATCATGGCGACGCGGTCGGGTTCCGATCACCCGGTAATTTCCATTTCCAGAACTCACGGTTAATTCTCCAGATCTTCAAGGAGGGTTGTTGTCGCGNTGATCGTNCCCGNCTCAGTTNGATTCCTGGACTGCCTGGATCGCACGNACGATCTTGTCATAACCGGTACAGCGGCAGAGGTTTCCTGAAAGGTCGAAACGAATTGTCTGTTCGTCGGCATCTGGTTTCTTGTCCAGCAGGGCCCTGGCCGCGACGATGAATCCNGGCGTGCAGATACCACATTGCAGGGCGGCTCCTTCCAGGAAGCAATCCTGGACNGGGTCGAGCTGACCGATATCGGCGATTCCCTCGATGGTGGTAATCTCGACCCCTTCCATCTCCACGCCCAGGACCAGGCAGCTGTCGACCGGGAGCCCGTCGATCAGGACGGTACAGGCGCCGCAGTTCCCGTTGTTGCAACCTTCCTTGGAGCCGGTCATCCCCAGCTTGTCGCGGAGGATTTCCAGCAGGCTCTCTCGTGGCTTGCAGAGAAACTCCGTTGATTCACCGTTAATCGTTGTTGTCACCAGGACTGTTTTTGCCACGCTCTGGATCCTCTCGTTAGTTACATGTTTCTTGGCATGGACTCATGATTCGCCACGGGCACGTGCCACTGCCCGTGTCAGCGTACGTGTGACCAGGACACCGACAAGGTGCACCCGGTACTCGATCGTTCCTCGCATGTCGTCGATCGGGCTGGCGACCTCGCGGGCCAGGTTACCCGCAGCGGCCAGGTTCTCCTCGCTCGCTTCCTGTCCGCTGAGTGAGTCGGCTGCCTGCTGGGCGANCAGGGGAGTTGGACCAACGGCCGCCANNGCTATCCGGGCCTGCTCAATGGTGCTCCCTGATTCGTCCAGCTGGACCCATGAGCCGGCGCCGACTACGGCGATATCCATCTCGTTGCGAGGGATAAACCGTTCATAGGCAGAACTACTCTGGGCAGTTGGTGGGGGGAACTGGATCGAGACGAGTAACTCGCCCGGCTGGAGNACGTTACGGCCCGGGCCCGTGCAGAAATCCGCAGCGGCAACGTCCCGTTCACCGTCCGGGCCGGCGATCCGGCAGCTGGCNGCCAGGGAAATTANCGAGGGGATGGTGTCTGCAGCAGGGGAGGAGTTACAGAGGTTTCCTCCCACGCTTGCCCGCGACTGGATCTGCCAGCCACCGATAATATGTGTCGAATCGGCCAGGGCAGGGTAAGCGGCAGAGANCTCCTGGTTCTCGTAAACCCGGTAACAGGGAACCCCTGCTCCCAGGGTGAGTCCCGACTCGGCCGANTAATCGATCGCCATCAGCTCGGGGATCTTCTTGATGTCAATCACCATCCNGGCGTCACGCAACCCCTCGCGCAACTGGACGATGATATCTGTGCCTCCTGCCAGCATCCGGGCCTGCTCACCATGCTCGGCAAGCAGCGTGGTGGCCTCCTGCACACTTGTCGGTGCGCTGTAATCAAAGTCTTTCAAGGTATCCGCTACTCCACTCTTGAGGCCACGGTCGTTGAATTGTCACGTCGTTGGACAATATGGGAGCTACCCCGCGTACTGTCAAGTAATCTCAGCTATTGCTCGGTTGATTGTCGGACAACTCGCTGAGTATTCCAAGTCGCTTGCCGGTCACAATGGAGAAGTAGTGGATGTCATTCGCGGGAAGAGAGACGACAAGGGAGCTGCCCGTGTCTGGTAATTGCCTCTCGANACTGCGCATGATGAACTGCTGCTCGCCGCTTTGGAGCGTGACAAGGCTTTCCGCTCCCAGTTGCTGGATGGAGATGACCTGACAGGACAACTTCAAATCCCCGCCCTGGCCGGTGGTGACCTGTTCCGGCCTGAAACCAAGCTCTGTTTCTTCCGGGAGATCGCCAAAACGGGAAAGTTGAGTAATGAGCTGGCTATCGATCGAGAGAAAGTTCATGGGTGGATTTCCCAGGAAGCCTGCCACGAACCGGTTGGCTGGCTGGTTGTAAACATCCCCCGGCGTGCCCAGTTGCTGAAGCCGCCCCTCGTGCATGATGGCAATCCGGTCTCCCAGTGTCATTGCTTCCACCTGGTCATGTGTCACGTGGATCATCGTCACCTGGAGCCGCTTGTGCAGTTCNAGGATTTCCTGCCGCATCGTGCTGCGAAGCTGCATGTCCAGGTTGCTGAGGGGCTCATCCAGCAGGAAGACAGCCGGATCGCGGACCATCGCCCGTCCCAGGGCAACCCGTTGTTGCTGGCCACCGGAAAGCTGGGACGGCTTGCGGTCGAGCAGCTCAGCAATNCCCAGTATCTCGGACGCCTCGTGNACCCGCTGCTGGANNTCCCGGCTGGCGATCCGCCGCATGCGGAGTGGAAAGGCCATGTTCTGCTGTACCGTCATATGGGGGTAGAGCGCGTAGTTCTGGAAGACCATGGCAATATCCCGATCCCGTGGTGCCAGCTGGTTTACCTGCTGGTCTGCAATTGAGATCGTTCCCTCGCTGATCTCTTCAAGCCCGGCGATCATCCGCAGGGTAGTGGACTTTCCACATCCGGATGGCCCCAGGAGGACCAGCAGTTCACGATCAGCAACAGCCAGGGAGACATTGTCCACGGCAACCGTGGTGCCGAATCGCTTTGTCACATTCTCCAGGATTACTGCTGCCATGGTCCGGATGCTTTGCGAGAAGAGGATAGAATAACGGTGGAAGGATGCTCCATGATTGAGTATCCGGTGGACATGCTCAAGATGATGGGTACAAAGTTGGCAGGAGATTCTTCACTCCCGAGAAGAGGAGAACATCTATCGTGCAGCTTTACCTGATACGCCACGGCCAGTCGGAAAACAATGCGCGGCCGGAACACCTGCGGGTGGAGGATGCGGAGCTCACCGAGNTGGGGCACCAGCAGGCCCAGCACCTGGCTCCCTGGTTTGCCACGCTGGAGCTGGATCGCTTGTTCTGTAGCCCATTCCGGCGGACGCTGCAGACGGCCTGGCCATTAACAGAGCAGTCCGGTCTGGAGGTCGAGGTCAAGGTCGAACTGCACGAGGTGGGGGGATGTGTTGCCGGTCCGGGTGGGGATGACCTGGTGGGACGACCGGGAATCACGGGTGACCAGCTGCGAGCCGATTTCCCCGGCTACCGGGCCCCCGACTTGATCGATGACCATGGCTGGTGGAAATCGCTGCCAAATGAAACAGCCNCGCAACTTCATGCCCGCGTCGAGAAGCTGTTCCGTTGGACGATCCAGGAGTTTGCCGATGGTGACCAGAAAATTGGCTTCGTGATGCACGCCGACATTACTCACCACTTGCTCAGCGAAGTGGCGGGTGTGACCAGCGACCGGCTTGAACGAGTCCTTTACAATACGGCTGTTACACGATTGACGATTGGCCACGATTCACTGGTCATGGATATCTACAACAGTATCAGCCACCTGCCGATGTCGATGGTCTCNCGTTAGAGGCTCTTGGGGGAAATGAAGATGTTCCGCCTGACCGTTGTTTTCACTGTCCTCTTCCCGTTCGCCGTGGCTGGACAGGAAAAGGCTATTCCGGCAGAGGATGGCATCCAGGTGCCGGACGGATTCGAGGTGAAACTGTTCGCCGATAATGAACTGGCACACGATATCTACTCGATGACCCTCGANACGGAAGGCCGGGTGGTTGTCAGCAGCCGGGGGTACGTGCGGACGTTGATCGATGACGACGGGGACGGCAGGGCCGATCGTTTTANCACGTTTGCCGAGGGNCCGGCATCGGGTGCCCAGGGACTTTGCTTTGATGGCCCCGACCTGCTCTGTGTTGCAGGGGGTGGGTTGCTGCGTTACCGGGATCGGGACAGGGATGGTCGTGCCGATGGCCAGGCCGAGGTGCTCTGGAAGGTCAAGGCAGGTGGCGAGCACCATGCCCATAGTATCCAGCGAGGCCCGGATGGCTGGTGGTACATGGCAGTCGGAAANATGGCNGGAGTGACNNCCGCCGATTTTGACCTGGCCAGTTCGCCGATTCGACANCCCCGTGCAGGAACNGTTGTCCGACTTCGACCGGACTTTCAGCAGCGTGAGGTGATTGCNGAGGGTTACCGCAATTCCTATGACTTCAGCTTCAACGCCCAGGGAGATATTTTTCTCTATGACAGTGACGGAGAACGGGATGTGACGCTCCCCTGGTACCGACCCACGAGAGTCTTCCAGGTGATGCCGGGATCTCACGCGGGCTGGTTCAGCCGGAGCTGGAAACGGCCCGACTATTTCTTTGACATGCCAGCGGTGATTGGATCCTTTGGCCGTGGGTCGCCGACAGGGGTNACCTCTTACCGGCACCACCAGTTTCCTCGCTTGTACCATGGNGCACTGTTCGTGCTGGACTGGANNTTTGGCCGTGTCATCGCCCTGCCGCTGGAAGCGGATGGGTCGAGCTGGAAGTCGACACCGCATGACTTCATGACCAGCAAGGGACTTTTTGGTTTCGCCCCCACCGATGTCGAGGTAGGCAGGGATGGGGAACTCTATGTCAGCGTGGGGGGGCGTGGTACACGAGGGAGCGTCTATGTTGTTCGCTGGAAGTCCCAGGATGGCGAACCAGGGTCAGGTGGGACAGACCTCCTGCGCTGCCTGGCGATGCCCCAGCCACTGAGCAGCTGGTCGCGTGCTCGCTGGTTGCCGCTGGCAGAAAAAGTGGGGCAAGAGCAACTCCTTGCCGCGGCCGGGGATAACAGGATGCCATCTCCCTTGCGCCTGAGAGCAATTGAAATACTGACCGAGCTGCATGCAGGGCTGGACCAGCAGGGACTTGATGCGATCGCGGATTCCGGCATGGTGTCGGTTGCCGCCCGGGCTGCCTGGTCGGCTGGTCGCCGTGTGGATGCAGACAGGCTTGGTGCGGTGCTGGTCCCGTTCCTGGATAAAAAGCAGCACCCGCTGGTATTGCGATTTGCCCTGGAGGCCCTGCTGGGCGGAACGACAGTGAAACTGGATGCGGCTGTGNTCCTGGCGATCGAGCCNCTTCTTGAACATTCTGACCGGCACGTTCGAACTGCGGCGGCACGTGTTGTTGCACGCGGCCGACTTGANCCGNTGGCCCAGCAGCGGATTGCCAGCCTGGCGGTCCCACTCTGGGCCCNGTCACTGGGAGATGGTCAGCAGCCGGTTTCTTTCCAGCCAGGGCTCGTGCTGGATGGACTTGGCCAGCTGGTGGACGAGGAGATGGTAGTCCAAAAGCTGGCACTCGTGCGGATGGCACAGCTGGCGCTGGGNGACATGAGGGCTCCCGGTGGGACTGCAGCGGTCTTTGAAGGTTACAGCACGGCCCGTGACCTGGAACCGTACAGGCAAGTGATGGGGAAAGCGGTTGGGATGCTGGAAAAAATTTACCCGACAGGGGATTCCCGGGTCGACCGGGAACTTGCCCGCCTGATGGCGATGATCGAAGCGAAGAGTCCACTGCTGCTGGAACGCGTGCTGGGGGAGATTACGGACGAGTCTTCCCCGTCACTTGATCTGCATCACCTGATCGTGGTGTCTCGGAANGGGGCTGCACGTTCCTCGGAGCAGCGCGGTGTGATTGCCCGATCACTGGTGCAATTGAGANTCAAGGTGGATGCNCGCATGTTGAANCTGGACAGCAACTGGGATGCTCGCCTTTCGGAGATGTACGCCGAGCTGGTCAAGCACGATCCGGCTTTGCCCCAGGCGGTGATTGCCCAGCCGGACTTCGGGTTNCCCGATCATGCGACTTTTCTCANGGCACTCTCGGCAGCGGACCAGCAACATGCCCTGGACCGAATTGCAGAACGGATAGCCGGGACAGAGGATTATCCCTGGACAGCGGAGATCGTCCGATTGCTAGGCCGGTCCAGGCGAGATGAGCACAGGCAGTTGCTGCAAAAGCAGCTGGATAATTACAGTCTCCAGGGTGCCGTGTTGTCCGTTCTTGCCAGGAAGCCTGGAGATTCGGATCGGAGTTCTTTCGTGAAGGGGCTGGAGGCNGCCGATCCCGGGGTGGTGGCAACCTGTGTCACNGCGCTGCTAACACTCCCGCCAAAGAANGATCCNCAGGANCTNGTTNGACTGGTCTATAACCTGCGCCGACTGGACCATGACGAAACAACATGGCGGTTACGGGAATCAGTTGTCCGCTTGCTGCGGCGCAACACCGGTCGGGAATTTGGATTCCTGCTAGGCAAGGAGGGGTACAGGCCCCAGCAGGAAGCGATTGATGCCTGGACCGGTTTTGTTTCCGGGGCTTTCCCGGAACAATACCAGGCGATTCAACGTGACAGCGAGGTCGACCTGGTGGCCTTCAAGAAACGGCTTGCTACCATCCAGTGGGAATCGGGTGATGCACAGGCAGGAGAGAAGTTATTTGCGAGCCGTAGCTGTCACAGTTGCCATGGAAATCGTGGTGCACTGGGGCCTGACCTGGCAGGCGTGGGAAAACGTTTCTCGCGAGACGACCTGTTTACTGCAATCGTCGCTCCCAACCGGGATGTCTCCTCCCGNTATCGAACCACGCATGTTCTTACCACGACTGGCCGGCTGTATTCCGGGATCGTCATTTACCAGTCGGTTGACGGGGTCCTGCTAAGGACCGGTTTGAACGAGACGATCCGGATTGAGGCAGCGGAGATGGAGAGCCAGCGGCAACGGAATATTTCCCTGATGCCACGAGATCTCTTGCGNGATCTGAAAGACCAGGATCTTGCCGATCTNCATGCCTATCTCAAGGGCCTGAAGTAACAGGCCNTCGGTTACTTGTCGGCATCCCGGTAGAGACGGGCGATTGCCAGGCAGATCCGCTCAAGCTCTGCCAGGTACTTTTCCTCAGCCAGCGTATCACGCTGTTCTCTGAGTTTCGACAGCTCCGCTTCAAGGGTATCCCGGTGCTTTCGCACTTCTGGAGTCAGGGCCTGTTCCTGCAGACTCTTGATCAGGTGTAACTGGTTCGCTCGNAGGCCATCGGCGCTGCCTGCTCCCTTGGCCCGGCGAAAGGTGTAAACGCCACGAAACCAGCTGGCGGGAGTGCCCAGGCCGTCCCCGTTGTCATCGATCAGGGCATGCTCGGTGGCCAGTCGGTTGTCTTCACNGTAGAAACGCTGTACCCGGTTGGATGCTGCCAGGAACGCTTCGAGCAGTGAGATCTGGCCGTCCTTGTCGAGGTCGACAGCCGGATCGTTGATTGATTCGGCCATGTAAACGGCGAAGCGGGAGTAGTTCTGCTCGTTTCCACTACGCGTGGCGGTCACGATCACTCGCCCCGCTCCAGAAAGCTCGTTAATAAAGGGCCCGCTGGCGGAACTGCAGTTGATCACTGCCACCGGTCGACGAAATCGCTCGATCCAGGATCCCAGTTCCCCGGCAGTGAGATCCGGTCCCACCATGTTGAACTTCGCTTTCTTTTGGGCATAGGTTCCATGTCCGATAAAGACGATCCAGAGTGGCTGCAGGGTTTCTCCAGGCAGGGACTTCAGCAGTTCCTGCAGCTGATCGTGTGGCGTTGCTTCCTGTTTTTGGCCATGGATCTGGAGCACCTCCATTCCCGCTTCATCCGCATGCTGGCGCCAGCTCTCGGTGGCGGCCTGGAACTGTGTGGCAAACTCCTCGCTTCCGCCTGCCCCGGTCACCAGCAACAAGGTTGGCGGCGCGGGCTGTGGTGCAAGGAGAAGACAAATCCAGGCGGTAAGCATTGTCATGTTCTTTTCTTCTGCCCTAGGGCAGTCCTCTCCAGCGGCGAAGTCCCCACTCGGCACAGAGCAGTCCAATGGCGAGAAGGAAAATCCAGGTCTGATGCCAGAGCGGGAAAATCAAGGGTTCGGTGATCTCGAAATCCTGTTGCTGAAGCTGTCGCGCAAAATTCTCCAGCTTGTTTTCCTGGATGATTTCTCCGCCGGTCTCCTTGGCGAGGGACTCGAGGAGTTGCCGGTTGGGAACGAGTTGCTGGAATTCTGCCGCTGCCGGTTGGGATGTCCAGCCGGCCACTCCCGCTTTCAGGGTGTGTCCGTCCGGTCCGGTGACACGGGCCTCCACGCGGTAGGCTCCGACCTGGCGAGCCACGTAATCGACCTCGTAGGTGCCTGCCAGCTGGTTGCTGGCTTGTGCTGCCAGCAGCACCTCGCTGCCGTCTGGAGGAGTGATCGCAAGCTGGACAACGGCATTGTCCAGCGGCTGGAATTCCTCGTCACGTACTGTGACAGCAAGAGTCTGGATATTGGCACCCTTTTCCTGCTCCGTCCGAACCTTGATATCGACACGGTGAGGTACATCGGCAACCAGCCAGCGGAGCATCTGCCGCCAGGACTTGGACATGTCCTCGTTGTCGGGATCCTCCCGGGCAAGTCCCCATCGCCAGAAATCCCCGATCAGCATGGCTGCGGTCCGGCCATGTCCAAACTCTCGGGCAACCAGTGCGGGAAGGAGTTCCCCGTCAGCATCTTCCACTTCCACCAGCACCGCGGCACCAGGCTTGTCTCGTTTGACCAGGTTAACGGTGCGAAAGGCGGGCATCTCCTCGATCCGCTGGTTCTCCTCCAGTTCACTCGGCTTGACCCGGACCCAGGGTTCAAGCCAGCCCTCGCGCGTGAGTTGCATTCGGAACCGGGAGGAGACTCCCCGCTTGTTCGTGGAATTGATATATACCGGCAGCAATTCCTCCAGGGGTGATCGGTCGTAATTGCCACTGGCAAATGACTCCTGTCCACCCAGCATCAGGAATCCCCCTCCCCGGTGGCTGACGAATTCTCGCACCAGTGACAGCTGGTCCTGCGTGAACATTTCTGCTTCCACGTCATCAAACACCAGTGCGTCGTACTGGTAAAGCTGGTCGGCGGAGCTGGGGAATCCGTCACGTAACTCCTCGGCATCCCTTGTGCCGAAGCGGACCAGTACCGGCTGGTCATACTGTTCGGCATTCTCATCCTCGTTGTCGAAGCCACGGAACAGGGGGTTGGTAGATTCCCCGGCACGGCTACGAAAATCGAACTTCGGTTCCCGCTTTGCGATCCGTATCAGGCCCACCAGTTCGACTTCCTCGTCATCATGAATTGCCCGACGAAGATACTTGTACTCCCAGTTGGGGCGCCCGGAAACATAGAGGATCCGGTAGGGTCCGCCTCCCCGGTCAACAAGGAAGGACTGCTGGTTATTTTCCAGCGTGGCCTCGTCCAGGTTGTCTTCCGCCGCTGCTACCTGAAGGCGATAAAAGCAAATCCCGCTTTCCTCGGGATTCCACTGGAAACGGACTTCCTGCGATTCTCCATCACCCTTGAGCGTCAGGGTTTGTGTCTCGATCACTTCATCCTGCTGGTTAACGAGCTCAACACTGACCTGCCGGCCCTGGTAGCGGTCTCCCGCAATTTCTGCCGTCACCGTGATCGGTGCAAGTTCGAAGTTGGTCTGTTGCACGGCCTTGAGGGACAGGCGGATATCCGCAGGGGCCACGTCATTCCCTACCACTACCGGGTAGACCGGTGGCAGGTCTTCCAGGGCCTGTCCCGGCGAAAGCGAGTCAGTCGTGTTTCCATCCGTTAGCAGAATGATTCCGGCAAGCGGTCGGCCACCAAACCGGGTGGCAGCAGCCCGCAGCGCCTGGTGCATGTTGGAATGCAGGCCTTCATGGTCCATCCCCAGCAGATTTTCGACCGCCTCGAGGCGACTGTCGAACTGGTAATACCGGACGTCAAAGTCCTGGTTGAGTCGAACCTGCCAGGCAGCGTCCGGGG
This sequence comes from Planctomycetaceae bacterium, assembly GCA_002708345.1. The sequence continues at coordinate 46,338 of PANG01000008.1, forward strand.
AGAGCAGGGGTGCAAGTTGTTCCGCACGGTTCTGTTGCTGGCGATGATCACTGACCAGCATGCTCTGGCTGTTATCCGCCATCACCAGGAACAGGTTGGCCCCCGGGCGGGGACGCAGCCCGCTATAGAGAGGTTCCAGCAGGCAGAGCAGGAGCAGCGACAAGGCAACCGTCTTGAGCGTGGTGGTGATGATCCGGATTGGCTGGTTGCGTGGTATGTGGCGGAGCGAGTAGACAATCACAATCAGCGCAGCACCCCCCAGCAGGATCACTGCTGGCAGCCACTCGGGGGCACCCCAGATGAGGTTGGTCCAGTTCATTCCGGCTTCTTCTCCCCACCGGCACGCTCGTTGCCAAGTTGCTCGTAATAACGTTTTACCTGTTCGCTGTACCTGTCCGGGACGGGATCCCGGTCGATTGGCACCAGGGCATCTCGTGACTGGTGACGGAGCACCTCCTCGTGGATCTGCTGCTGTAACTCGACGAGTGGACTCAGCAGATTCTCCCGGACAAGATCCCAGTTGGGTTCCTTGGAATTCCGCTTGAAATCAGCCCGGATGCTGCGGGCCTGTTCTCGCAGCCGGGCAACGTCGGAGCGCAGGTCGGGGTCATCGAGCATCTCCTCGACATTTCGCAGCTGGTCGGACCACTGGCGGAAATCACTTCCGGTCAGTGGAGCCCGGTCTTCACCCCCGGGATTTAAAAGCTGTTCGATGCCCTGCCTGGGTGCGTTCGGATCGCCCGGTTGCTCTCCTGGCTGCGGTGGCGTGCCGGAGGGCTGGCCTGGTTGTTCTCCCGGCTGCGGTGGCGTTCCGGAGGGCTGGCCCGGCTGTTCTCCCGGCTGCGGCGGCGTGCCGGAGGGCTGGCCTGGCTGTTCTCCCGGCTGCGGTGGCGTATC
>PANG01000009.1 GCA_002708345.1 Planctomycetaceae bacterium
ATGAATAAAGCCAGCCCTTCAGATGAACTCAAAGCGTCGACGCGATTCTAAGACTGATTTCCATCATCTTCAACCGTTGTCTTCTCGTCATCGGTGAGTATTGCTGCCAGGCCGCTGCTAAAATCCGGGTAATCCAGTTGCAGACCCAGCGCCTGAAGCATCGCCTGGTTAGAGACCCGCTTGTTTCCCAGGGCCCGTTGGGCCGATGGAGAATCTGTCTCTGGATCCCCGAAATTGGCCGCCGGAGCATCCAGTTGCCGGCACAGTTCCTTGAAATAATCGCCCCGGCTGAGCGGGGATCCGTCGGAGACAAGGAGCAGGTCCGGCAGCGCTTCGGCATCCGCAGCCGCTATGACGACCCTGGCAGCGTCGTCGACGTGGATCAGGTTTAGCCACGCTGTCGGGGATGCAGGAATCACCTTGCCTGCTTGTAAATCCTCACGACGTGGGATCCGGCCAGGCCCGTAGATACCGGCCAGGCGAAGACGACAGCTATCAAGCCCTGGATCTCCCTGGAGGAGCAGGTTCTCGGCATCCAGGCAGGCCTTGCCTCCCTCACGAACAGGATCGCAGGGTGAGTCTTCGTCGACCCACTGTCCATCATCCTGTCCATAAGTCCCGGTCGAACTGATGTAAATGAAGCGACCTCGAGGAGCTGGTAGCTGGGAGAGAACGTTTTTCAGTCCTTCGACGAAGACATCCCTGATTGTTTGGCCACCAGTCCGGTCAAAGCCGACGGCGTAGAGGACCGTGTCAACTTCTGGAAGTCCTGCCAGGCTTGATACATCGTGGATATCTGCGACGAATGGCAGAATGCCGTCGCGCTCCAAGGTATCGGCCCGGGCTGGGTTCCGGGTCAGGGCAAAGACGGTATCTCCCGCCGTAACCCAGCGGTGTGCGACCCGCCGTCCGAGGTAACCACATCCAATAACAAGTCGTTTCACAGATCGTATCCGCTGTTTTTAGGGACAATCTCACGGCCAGTCGTCGTAACTGGTAAAACCCGTATTTGTCATTATAGCGCCGGAAAATGTTAGGGTCTTTAGGCTCGCGGGTCGAGAACTCGGCCGTTTTTTCGTTTATCATGGAAGCAATTGAATTCTCAAGGGAGATATTCTCTCCCTGGATTATTCGTGTCATCATCTCCAGCAGGAAGTGGATATCGTGAAACGACAAGCTCTCCAGGCTGCCCTTTATTCCTGCCTCCTGTTGTTCAGTTTCTCGCTGTCATCAATTGCACAGGAAAAACCAGCAGAAGAAAAATCCAGCCAGGGCCGGGCCAAGGCAGAAAAGACCACCAATCCGTTACTCCAGGCACGGGGGCGATTGCAGAAGATCTTCCAGGGCCAGGCGCCCAGGGATGCCCATGATGTCAAGGCGATGCAGAAGCATGTTCAGTTGCTTATCGAGAAGCTGTCCCCTGCCACTGTCGGTGTTGGCGTGGGAGCGGCACAGGGGAGTGGGGTGATCATTGACAAGGAGGGCCTGATCCTGACTGCCGCTCATGTGGCGGGGCGACCCGGCCGGAGCGCAATTATTTTAATGCCGGACGGGACGCGATATCCCGCCACGACGCTGGGGATGGACCGATCGATGGATGCCGGGATGCTCAAGATCAAGCTGCCGGAATCCGAGGAAGAAAGATCAAAGATAGAACTTCCTGTCGCAGAAATCGCCGAGGCAGATTCAGTGAAGCTGGGACACTGGTGCCTTGCCCTGGGACACCCCGGGGGTTTTCAGCCTGACCGCCCGCCCGTTGTCCGGCTGGGTCGTGTTATCCACAGGTACAAGGACGTGATCACGACCGACTGTACTCTCATCGGTGGTGATTCCGGGGGCCCCCTGTTTGACATGAGCGGGAGAGTAATTGGTATTCACAGTCGTATTGGGCAGCAACTGGTGCACAACGTGCATGTTCCAATCGAGGCATATATTGACTCCTGGGATCGTATGGCCAGTAGTGAAAGCTGGGGAGATGTTCCGGGGCGACCCTACATTGGAATCCGGGGAAGCGATGAATCGCCCGATCCGGTTGTTACCGAGGTCCTTGATGGTGGTCCTGCCTCGAAGGCGGGTATTCAACCCGGGGATGTGATCATCCAGTTTGGTGAGGAGCAGATCGAGACTTTCGAGGCCCTTCAACTGGCCGTCGGAGTCCGCCGCCCTGGTGAAAAGGTCAAGTTGATTGTGCAGCGTGAGGACAAGAAGGTGGAACTCCAGGTGGAGGTGGGTGAACTGGATGGAACCGCCAGTCGGAAACATCCTCCTGTTCTGCCAGTGCGGGAAAATGGATACCCGGGACTTGTCCAGTACATCACGATGTACCGACCTCCCGGGGCAAACGAGCGGAATCACGAGAGTATCAAGGGAGCGTTTTCCACGATCAGTGCGGATGCCACTCGTGCCACGGTTCGGATCAGTGAAAAAAAGAAGGGACTCGCGCTGGGAGTTATCGTTTCGGAGGATGGCCTGGTTATTACCAAGGCGAGCCAGGTTCTGAACAAGGAGGATGAGCTCCGTGAGGTCATCTGTGAGTTGAGTGACAAGCGAGATTTCAAGCCCAAGTTGGTCGCCATCGAAAAAAGGCATGACATCGCCCTCCTCCAGATTAATGCCAGGAAATTAACCGCCATCACATGGTCCGATGAACCAGATGTTCCCGGCCTGGGCAGCTGGCTGATTACCACTGGAATCCGTGAAACACCTGTTTCCATTGGTGTGGTCAGTGTTGACCTGACAGAGGTCAAGGGGGGCGTGCTGGGGATCCTGCTTGGTGAATCAGACAACGGCACATTCATTGAAAGAGTGATGGACGGCGGAGGCGGTGCACGCGCGGGCCTGAAAGGCGGTGACGTGGTAACAAAGGTAAATGACGTGGAAATGAAGGATCGCCAGATGCTGATCGACACGGTGCGTTCCCACCTGGCAGGTGAGGAAATCACACTGGAAATTCAACGTGGTGAAGAGACGATAGCAATCAAGGCTGTCCTTGGTCGCATGTCGGATCTTACCGGTGGCCGTCCCGTGGTCCAGAACAATCTGGGTGGCCCTCTCAGCGAACGGCGCACTGGTTTCCCTTCCGTGCTCCAGCATGATTCCGTGGTACAGCCAAACCAGTGTGGTGGCCCGGTCCTGGATATCAATGGCAATGCCGTGGGAATCAACATTGCCCGGGCCGGACGAATCAAGACCTACGCACTGCCTGCGAAAATCATCAAGCAGGTGGTTGATCAGCTGGCTCCAAAATAAAGTGCCGGCATTTCAATCGAGGGAACCTGGTTCGCCCGTTGAACGAGTAGATTCCAGGTAGGCCGAGAGAATGAACTGGGCCGCCACCTTGTCGATGCGTTGCTTGCGTTGCTTGCTGGTGAGCGATGCGGCTCCAAGTACCTCTTCCGCCTGTGCCGTGCTATAGCGTTCATCATGGTAGGCGACTGGCAGGCCGGAAAGCTGGCTGAGCCAGTTACCAAACAGCCGTGCCTGATGGCTTTTCTGGCTCTCCTCGCCACTGACGTGTACTGGCAGGCCGACAACCAGNCCGACCAGCGNCTGGTCGCTGACAAGCTGCTGGAAATAAGNNGCATCTTCCGNTTCNTTTCGTCGCTGGTAAACCTCCANTGGGCTGGCCAGCTGCTGGCTGGCATCGCAGATGGCGATNCCAACACGACGNGTGCCAAAATCAATGCCAGCCAGGCGTCCCTCGACCGGCAGCGAATCTCCTTTTAAATAGTCGGTCACGGTTGCGGGGCCTCATCGAGAGGGATCGGCTGGCGACGGGATTCGCTGATAAAGTAGCCCTTGTGCAGGAACCTGGAGGTGTAGGATTGGGCCAGTGAATTATTCATGATTCGACCATGGTAGGAGGGGACAATAATAAAGTCATGGGCNCCGGCCAGCCTGGTTTCCGGGACCCGCAGAACGAGATCATCCTCGCCCTTGATAAACGGGTTATTAATAAAGGACTTGATATTCCCCCCGGCGATAATTCCAAACTCGCATGTCGGTGTTGCCAGTTTTTTCACAAGCTTGTCCCAGTTCACGGCGATCTGCTCACCGCTCTCTCCCCANAAAATGTGAAACAGGTGGTTGTCCTTGAAGAGGGTTGCCAGGGCCGATCCCTGGTTCGGGGGAGCAAGCATCACGATTCTCTTGATGCGAGGATCGCCCTGTTCGCCAGTAGAGAGGTACTGTCGTACCACCAGGTTGCCAAGGCTATGTCCCACCAGGTAGATTTCCGTCGCCTGGGGAATATTCTTGATCACGCTTGCAAGTGCCCTGGCATGCTGCTCAATAGATGCCCTTGTGCTGGCGTAGGAAAGAGCCAGTGCCGTGAGCCCCTCCTGTTTGCCCAGGTACTTCTGGAGATCCTCCATCGAGCCGCGCGTACGGCCCAGGCCATGAAGCAGGAGCACGACCTTGCCCTTTACCTGGGGGAGTTGTTTTTGCTTGTTGATCTCCTCCAGTGTTTTCCTGCACTGCAGGAAAGTCCCCCAGGAGTGNCGATAATCACGGCCACTGAGCAGGCGGTAATGGTTCGTCACCTCGTTTCGCTGGATCCGCCATTCATGCTGGACAAGGTAGTCGGTCCAGAATTGTTTCCCCCCAAGTGTCTTACTGCGGATATTGAAGCGCAGGACCGCATCGGAAACCTTGTTGATTTTTTCGCTCACCTTTTGACCTGACGGCGTGGTGCCATCACCAGGTTTCATGCCCGAAAGAGTCATGNCAACTGCCACCAGGATCACCATGGATAATCGGAAACGCCATGGGTTTCTCATCAAGATCCTCTAGTCCAGGAGACGGTGAAACATGCTGCCAGGTTTAATGATCGTGCAATTATTTTATTATCCGGCCAATGAGCCAGCTTAGCCAGAACCTGCGATGTTGAGCTAGAGGTACTTGTCCAGCCCTTTTTCCTCCAGTTGCTGAACAATCCGGCGAATCGCTTCCTCGTCATCACGATTAGCGACCAGCGTTGCATCATTCGTGTGGACGATGATGCAGTTATCCATGCCAAAAGTGACAACCAGGTGGTCTGGGCTGCCACGGATGATCGAGCGGCTGGTGTCGATTCCCAGGTGTTGTCCGACAATCGTATTTCCCTGCTGGTCAACGCCATGGATCCTCTCCAGGGACTGCCAGTTGCCGACATCATCCCACTGGAATGGTGACTCAACCACCAGCACATTGTCATGTCGCTCCATCACGGCATAGTCGATCGAGGTTCCTTCAATCGCTGCAAATTCCTGGTCCAGCACCTGCTCAAAGGAGTCCGTGCCAATGGCCTCGGCGATGACCTGCAGGCGGGCATGCATTGCCGGCTCGTATTTTTCCAGTGCGGAGAGAATCGTGGCAGCTTTCCAGACGAAAATACCCGAGTTCCAGTAGAAGGAGCCGGCATCCAGGTAGCCCCTGGCAACATCCACCGATGGCTTTTCGTGGAACTGCCTGACGGTATAAGTCGGGATCTTCTTCCCAGCATGAGAATCCGTCCCACGCTCGATATAACCAAACGAACTTGCCGCATGGGTGGGAGGAATCCCGAAGGTAATGATCCTTCCTGGATCCTCGTTGACAAGCTCCACTGCATGCTCAATCGCCTGCTGGAAGACCTCCTCCGGACTGATCAGGTGATCTGCCGGCATGACGACCATGGTCCCATCCGGGTCTTCCGCAGACACCAGTGCCGCGGCCAGCCCGACACAGGGAGCGGTATTGCGACGACATGGCTCTCCCAGGACCCGGTTCATCGGGACGTCCGGTAACTGTTGGCAGATGGCGTCAACAAGGCTCCGGTTCGTGATAATCAACAGCTGCTCGGGGGATACCATTCCCGCCAGTCGTCCCACGGTTGCCTGCATCATGGTCCTGTTACCAGCAAGTGCCAGCAGTTGCTTGGGGCAGTCTGCGCGACTGGCCGGCCAGAACCGTGTTCCCGATCCGCCGGCCATGATGNTGGCNTGAAGCATGGANCTGCTTTCCGTTNTCGTTAATCCTGTGTGTTTNCTGGATCGCGTTCTGCTGTTAAAAGCACCGGTTCGTGAATCTCCGCCGGCAAGCCAGGGTGATCGAGGAGATCNGCTCCATCAAGGGCCCAGGAGGGATGAATCTCAACGGGCACATCGTCGTCGATCTTCACGCCGGCATCAAGCAGCCACTGGCGATGGAGAGTGATGATTGCCTCNCGTGCGGTCGNTGGAGTATCGGTGCCATTTTCATCCGGNTTTTTTANNGGTGCAAAGGTCCTGGATCGATCGACCTCGACGANCAGGGCATTTTGTGCCCTGGGAAGAAGNTCAAAGATGAATCGTTCGAACTTGATTGCNTTTTCNTTTNCCGGTGCNTGGTNGTTTCCCTCATGATCNATAAACGGAACNACTTTCCTGGCATGGTGAAAGGGAAGCCAGCCTGGTTGCCGGGAGGCTTCTTCAAGCAGGCCTCGCGAAAAAACATGNACGGCAATACTGCCGGCCCAGAAGCGGAGCCTGCCGTCCGGTTCACTCTCNGTGGCCAGGGATTCAGGTAATTCGCTGTACTCGATAACTTCCAGGTGATCATCCACGGCGACGATGTTCCCGGTTTTTTCCAGCGAGTTGATCTTCTGGACAGCCTGGCTGGTCATTTCCGAGTTCGCTGCCAGNTGAAAACCGATCAGTCCCGGGTCACAGGCNTGGGCAAGAGGATTNTCCACCTGGACATACGAAATCGTATCGATCTGNCGCCGGGCAAGCTCNTCCAGGCAGCCGCTCCGCCCCAGTGCTTCTACCATGCCTCCATGGCCATCAGGATTGAGTGCCAGGGCGCCGGGACTCTCCAGCAGGATCCTGCCGGAGTCGATATCGATCGCGGGCATGGTCCCCTGGCAAAACAGGCGGCAGTTTTCTTCGGCCAGCCCAAANTGATTGTGTTCTGCCAGNTACCCCAGGATCGCCTCGTGGACCGAAGGGCTGGTCATGATCANCAGCGGGATCTCNNAGCCGTACCGGTCNGCCAGGNCTTTCAGGCGGTCAATGGAAAACTGCAGCAGCGATCGGCCGGAAAGGGGGCCGATTGGGAGAAGGGCCTTGGGACCGTTCAGCCCCAGCCGGCTTGCCTGGCCTCCTGCCACCAGGATCAGGGCGACTCGTCCATCACGAAGTGCCGCTTCTCCAATGGCAATTGCCTCCTCGACCGATTCAGCAGGCACATCCGCTCGACGGGGATATCCCGGCCGGATAGCTGGTGGCGGTGTTATCTGCTGCGACAACTCACGCGANCCGTTGTTCCNGTCTGCCTGGAGCGCTGTGAGCTGTTCAAAATCAATCTCCCGGACCTGGCGGGCCAGCTCAGATCGCTGCAGCTGGTCAAGTTGATCCCAGCAGCACAGCACATGCTGCTGGTCGTAAGCGGCCAGCAGCGAATCGAGTTCATTGAAAACCTGGTTGTCCATCCCTTTTCCTGGTTGATGCCCCGTGTCGTCTCCTCTAGAAGATCAATCCCCGTACCCATGCCCAGGCAAGNAGGCAGAGTAGAGGAAAGAGAATGAATATAGATCCATACGTAAATAACGTCGTCCAGGTTTTNTNGGGCCATCGTGCCATGCTGTNTTGACCGGCAANNNGAAAGAGAAATTTGTCCCTGTTTTTAGACCCTGCTNACATAGTCGGGTAGCAGTTTTGCTCCAAGAGCAAGCGGTTTCCNNTTAACTTCCTTTTCTGCGAGACACCACCATGGCCANCCGTCCTCGCCCNGNTCGNTANCTTNTTCCGACCCTTACCATGCTCACGTTACTCTCCGCGCTCCCTGGCAGCGGGGCAGCCGAGGACAGCCAGGATTCCTGGCTTGCTTACCGGGCCAATGCATCGCGCACTGCTTACCAGTCCGTNTCCCTGGACGACAACCTGGCTGCTGCCTGGACGTACCAGTCNACGCGTGCTCCCCGGCCGGCATGGCCGCGAAGTGAACGGATGCCCTTTGACCGGGCTCAGCACACGGTGGTTTCCGATGGCAAGGTGTTTTTTGGAAGCAGCGTGGATGGCCGGGTAATGGCTCTTGACCTGCAGAGCGGAGAAATCGCCTGGACCGTGCTGACCGATGGTCCGATCCGATTTGCCCCGGCAATCTGGAAGGACCGGCTTCTGGTCGCCAGTGACGACGGCTTTCTTTATGCCCTTGCCATTGACGATGGACGGACTCTTTGGAAGAAGCGTGGTGGCCCGGACGATCGCATGGTGATGGGGAATGGCCGGCTCATTTCAAAGTGGCCTGCCCGTGGTGGTCCGGTGGTGGCGGACGACGTGGTCTATTTCGCAGCGGGTATCTGGCCGACCGACGGGATTTATCTTTATGCCCTGAACCCCGAAAACGGGGAGACCATCTGGCTCAACAGTGAATCAGGTTCTCGATANATGGCCCAGCCGCATGGGGGTGCGCAGGCAACAAGCGGGGCATCGGCACAGGGATACCTGGTTGTTTCCGGGGACCGGTTNCTGGTGCCAACTGGACGGGCGATTCCCGCCTCGTTTAACCGCAAGGACGGCACGCTGGANTTNTTTCACCTGCAAAANTATGGCCACAACGGGGGAACTCCGACCATGGCGATTGGCGACATGTTCTTCAATAGTGGGCTTGGCTTCAGTACCGAGAGTGGTGACCGGGTTGCCAGCCTGGGTACCGGCCAGCTGGCTGCCATGCCGGACGGTCTGGTGCGAGCGGTTGGCGGGGTAGTAACCGGGTACCGGTTTGTCGTCGTGGAGAAGCCTGACCGCAAGGGGAACCTGGTCAAGACCCGGGCACTCGAACCAGCCTGGTCTGTCAAGGATGCCCACACGGATGCCTCGCTGGTGGTTGCCGGAAACCAGGTGATNACTGCTGGTGAGGGCCACGTGGANGTGNTTGATATCAAGNAGCAGAAAGTGGTCCAGTCATTGAGTATGGAAGGGACTCCCTATGGACTGGCGGTCGTCGGTGGCCGGCTACTGGTAAGTACCGACAGGGGAGCAATTCACTGCTATTCCTCGACAGCCCAGGCAGCATCCTCGCAGCGTGAGAAGCTGGATCCGGCGCCGTACGGTGAGAATGCCGACATGGCGACTTACGCGGAGGCCATCATCAAGCGGACGGGAATTGTTGAGGGTTATTGCGTGGATTACGGATGTGGTGATGGATCCCTGGCCTTTGAACTTGTCCGCAAGACCAACATGCACGTTTTTGCGATCGATCATGATCCGGCCAGGGTTCAAGAGGCACGACAAAAGCTGGTCCGAAGTGGCCTCTATGGCAGCCGTGTCACGGTGCTGCTCCGGCCAGAAGGGAAAGCAGGCTTGCCACCCTACGTGGCGGACCTTGTTGTCTCCCAACGATCCAGCCAGCAGGTGCCTGGAAAGGACTGGATTACCGAGGAGGTCAAGCGGATTCAGCGTCCTCATGGTGGTACGGTCTGCGTGGGAACTGCTGACCAGTTGCTGGTAGACCAGCGAGGGGCGCTGGAGGGGGAAGGGAACTGGACGCACCAGTATGCGAATGCAGGGAATACGGTGAACAGCCAGGATAACCGGCTACGAGGGTCTTTGAGCATGCTCTGGTACCGGGACATTGCTTTCGATATTCCCCAACGACACGGGCGAGCCCCTGCTCCCCTTTATGACCGGGGTCGCCTTTTCCACGAGGGACTCGACGGGATCATTGCCGTGGATGCCTATACCGGCCGGGAACTCTGGCGTCACGAGATCAAGGGCCTGCTACGTGCCTATGACGGGGACGAGCTGATGGGAGTGTCAGGAACAGGAAGTAATTTCTGTGTCCTGGGGGAGAGCATCTACATCCGTGATGAAACCCGATGTCTCAAGCTGGACGTAAAAACAGGTGACCTGCAAGCGGAATTCAAACCGCCGCCAAGCGAGGATGGAAAACCAAACCGCTGGGGATATATCGCCTGTGTTGATGGNATCCTCTATGGATCGGTGGCGGATGCCGAACACGTGGTTACCTATCGTTATCTCAACCGGGGTGGGGACATGTCACGGCTGTTGACAGAGTCGAGCAGCCTGTTTGCCATGGATGCAGGGACCGGCAAGCTACTCTGGCACTACAAGGCCGCCAACTCGATCCGCCATAATGCGATTGCCATCAGTGGTGGCAAGGTCTGCCTGATTGACCGCCCCCTGGCACTTTTTGACCGTGTCAAGAAACCGGAGTCGAAGTTCCAGTCGACCGGTATCCTCGTGGCGCTGGATGCCCGCAGTGGGAAGACACTCTGGAAGAACGAGGATGATATCTATGGGACCACCGTGGCCATCAGTGAGCCTCATAAGGCGATCGTGATGAGTTACCAGCCAACGCGATTTCGACTCGACTCGGAAATTGGAGGTCGNATTTCAGTGCTGGGACTGGATAACGGTAAGCAATTGTGGGAAGTCAAGGCAAACTACGAGTCGCGGCCAATGATCAATGACCGCACGATCTATACCCAGGGAGGTGCCTGGGACCTGCTCTCGGGAGAACCCGTTGCGTTNCATTTCTCCCGTTCCTATGGTTGTGGTGTCCTGGCGGGATCGAGCAACATGCTGCTGTTTCGCAGTGCCACGCTGGGCTACTTTGACTTTGCCGAGAACAAGACGGTCTCCAGTTATGGTGGCATGCGCCCGGGTTGCTGGATAAATGCGTTGCCGGTAGGAGGGATTGTCCTTTGTCCGGATGCATCGTCTGGCTGTCGTTGTAGTTACCTGAACAAGGCCTGGATTGCCCTGCATGGGGAGGAATAAGAGAAGCGAACCGGGCCGCTGGCATTGAATGCGATCAGGCGACAGCCGACGAGTCGTTGGCCTCAACCACTTCCGCCTGCAGCACGATGGTGACCTGCTCGGTGGGCATTTGCGAGAGTCGCAGTTCCAGGCGAACTCCGAAGCTCTGGGATTCAGCGATCGTGATTGAGCAGTCGGGNCCCGCAAGCTGATGNCAGCTAACGACNGGCACACCTGGAAAGGGTGGCTGGATCGGCAGGTGGGTAAACTGGCTTCGCTGCCCTTCTGGAAAGGTAAGTCGAATCAACACGTCCAGCCGTTCTCCCTCCTCCTCTACGTGAGACCGGGATACTCGTCGTGTTGTTCCAGGAGGCAGCAACTCGTTTAACTCGGCTTCCACGTCATCGACGGCCGGNTCGTCGTGGACAATGTTCTCATGCATCGGCTCCCTGGCCGGCAGGTTGTCCTGTCTTGCTCTGCTCGTNATGCTTGTCGCAACCTGCCCAGGGCCGCGAGAGAACCAGGCAAGCCACCAGGCAAATTCAGTTGCTGCGATCACGGCCCAGGGTGCTCCCCAGCTAATTCCCTGGATACCTGGCATGCTGGTGGCGGCAATCAAAAGGTAAGCAATCGTGGGACTTGCCCAGGCGAGTCGGGCCAGGGGGGTCTTGCCTTGTTTGCTGGCCAGCAGCATCAGGCGGATGGCGCTTGTGGCGATGATCAGTAGCAGGGCAATCACAAACAGTCCTGGTCCAGGGACCAGCTCTCCGGTGATGCCAGGTCCCTGCCTGGCCAGTACGCTTCCTGCCACCAGGAGCATGACAGATGCGCTGGTAAGCGCGGAGAGCGAGAGCAGGCGACCGATGTCATCGGCAGGACTGTGACTTGTTGTCAGTGGAGACGCGATGGTGTGCCCCGGTCTTTTCCTGCGGGGCAACACCGAAAGAGGTGCTAGGCCCCGACGTGATTAGTGAGCTCTTCAGCCCGGTCCGTGTTCTCCCAGGTAAAGTCGGGATCGGACCGTCCAAAGTGTCCTCCGGCAGCCGTCTTCTGAAAAATCGGTCGCCGAAGGTCGAGGTAATCGATAATGCCCCCCGGGGTCAAGGGGAAAAATTCACGGACTGCCTGGCAGAGCAGTGCATCGTCGACAATTCCAGTCCCTTCCGAGTTGACGTTTATGCTGACNGGATCGGAAACGCCAATCGCGTAGGCAAGCTGAACTTCNCATCGTTCGGCGAGTCCGGCAGCGACAATATTCTTGGCCACNTGCCGGGCCATGTAAGTTGCACTCCTGTCCACCTTGGTAGGATCCTTGCCACTAAACGCACCACCCCCGTGTCGTCCCCAGCCCCCGTACGTGTCCACGATGATCTTCCTGCCGGTNAGCCCGCAGTCTCCGTGGGGGCCACCGGTCACGAAGCGACCTGTGGGGTTCACATGGTAAGTAATCTCNCCCTCNACNAGTGCTTCCGGAAGGCATGGCTTGATAACTTCATCAATCACGAACGCCCGGATCTCCTCGTTTTCGACCGATTCATCATGCTGCGTACTGACAACCACGGTGTCAATTCGAACGGGTGTATTTCCATCGTACTGGACGGTTACCTGGCTCTTGCTGTCAGGCCGCAACCAGTCCACCTTGTTACCGAAGCGGGCTGCATTGAGTTGTTCAAGGAGCCGATGGGAAAGTGCAATCGGCAGTGGCATCAGTTCCACGGGAGTGTCCTTGCAGGCATAGCCGAACATCAATCCCTGGTCCCCGGCCCCGATTTCCTTGCCCGAGCTGTTATCCTCATNAACCCCCTGGGCAATATCAGGGCTCTGCTGNTCAATATAGACTTCCACCGTGCAGCCGTCGGCNGAGATACCTNTGTTCTCGTCCGTGTAACCGACGTCGCGCATGACCTGCCTGGCAGTTTCCTCGTAATCCACGGAGGCCTGGCTGGAAATCTCGCCGGAGACAATCGCTCGTCCGGTTGTCACCATCGTCTCACACGCCACCCGGCTCATCGGGTCTTGTGCAATCAGGGCATCCAGGACGGCATCGGAGATCTGGTCGGCCAGCTTGTCGGGATGCCCCATGCTGACAGATTCACTGGTAAACAGGTACTTTCCGGTTGCCACGGCTTCTTCTTTCGTCTCGAACTCTGTCAGGATGCTTGTCTTTGCCAGCCGAACAACGGCCAGCGACCATCTCACGTAGGCGATTATAATGCGGTCGAGAGGTGATGGAACCCCATGGCAGGGTGGTCAGTATCAACCCGAAATGTGGGTCTCATTCGCCGTACTCACTAGCGGGGCGACAAGTTCCAGGGTTCGCTCGGTTGCTCCCAGCTGCTTCTTGACAAGTTGCCTGGCGCGATGACCTAGCTGGTGAGCCTGTTCCGGATTGGACAGACAGCTCTGGACGAAAGCGGTGAATTCCTGCTGGTCATGGACCACGCATGCAGCGTCCGCAGCAAGCATCAGTTGCACGACATCGCGAAAGTTCTTGGTCCGTGGTCCGAAAGAGACAGCAGCACCGTAGGCTGCCGGCTCGATCATGTTTTGCCCTTCCCGCTTGCCGAAACTTCCACCTACCAGGGCAACATGGGCACTTCCCCACCATGCTCCCAGTTCTCCCACTACATCCACCAGCAGGATGCGAGAGCCAGCGGTGTCCTCTCCACTGGTTAAATCACTGCGTCGCTGCCAGCTCTGCCCTGAACGTTCTAGCATGCCAGCGACCTCATCAAACCGTTCCGGGTGGCGAGGAACGATTACCAGCTTCAACAGTGGGTGGTGAGGGGAGAGCTCTTCGTAGGTGGCCAGGGCCATCAGCTCTTCCTCCTGCTGGGTACTTCCTGCAAGCAGCACGATGTCATCGACACGGATTCCAGCCAGCGTCGCCAGTTCACGCGTCTTCTCGTTGTCACGATCGGTAATTGCTCCGTCAAATTTCATCGAACCGGTGATCTGGAGCGATTTTTCTCTTGCCCCGAGTGCCCTGAAACGATCAGCATAAAGTTCGTTTTGTACGGCGATCAGGTCCAGTTGTCCGAGCATGGAACTCACCAGCGGACGGATATGTTGATACCCCCGGGCACTCGATTCACTGAGACGTCCGTTAATGAGGGCAACCCGGGTGCCCCGCTTGTGGGCATATCGAACCAGGTTGGGCCAGAGTTCCAGCTCGACCAGGACCAGCACGCTCGGCCGGATACGGCCCAGTGCTGACTTGACCGCCCAGCTGAAGTCGAGTGGAGAATAAAAGACTGTCCGAGGTGCGTATTTTTTGCGAGCGAGTTCGAAACCGCTTCGGGTGGTGGTGGAGATAACGCATTGCCAGTCAGGGTGCTGCTGCTCGATCCCCGCCAGCAGGGGCTGGATCAGGTTCACCTCACCGACACTCACCGCATGCAGCCAGAGACAGGGTTGCTCGCCACTCCGGGAGGGAGCCTGTCCCAGCAACCGGGCAGCAATGCCCTGCCGGTACTTTCCCTGGCGTATGGCCCGGTAGAGTATCCAGGGAGATACCAGCACGAGCAGCAGCAGGTATGCCAGGTTGAGTAGATAGGGCATGTGTGCTTCCAGGCCCCGGATTATTTAACCATGCAGCATTTCTTGTACTTCTTGCCACTTCCACAAGGGCAGGGGTCATTCCGGCCGACCTTGGGGCCGACGCGACGAGCAGGCCTGAGCTCGACAGGCCCGCCACTGCCCTCGATGGCCGCGTCCTGCTGCTGCCCAATGTCGCTTGCTGCAGATGCATCCGCATGGGTTGCAGACGTCTCCACCCAGGTAGACCCGACAAAGCTCTCGTCAAATTGCTCGATACGGAATACCAGGTCCATGACTCGCTCACTGACCGATATCCACATCTGGTCGAACTGCTCGCGCCCCAGTCGCTTGTATTCGACCTTGGGGTCTTTCTGGGCATAGCCCTGAAGCCCCACAGCACTTCGCAGGTGATCCATTGCCAGCAGGTGGTCCTTCCAGGCAGCATCGACGATTTCCAGCAGCAGTGTCCTTTCCATGCGTCGAATTTCAGGACGAAAGCGGTCTTCGACCGCATTGACCAGCTTGATCTGGATCTGGTGTCGATTAAGATCCGCAAATTCCTCGTTGCTGGTTTCCAGGTCGATCTTGTCTTTCAGCCAGTTCATCAGCTCGACCAGGCTTCCATTGTCCGTGCTCACCTTGCCCGCGGTGGTTTCTTCATCTCCTTCGACGAACATCTCGTCGACATGCTGGTGAACCTGGCGGAGCAACTCGTCCACTTTTTGCTGGTTCTCAATACTGCACTGCAGCAGGATGTCGCGGATCTCGTTACG
>PANG01000010.1 GCA_002708345.1 Planctomycetaceae bacterium
GCGCGTCGATCACCTCGCCGATCCCGCGGTCCATGATCGTGACCTGGGCTGCGTAGACTTCCATCCGCCGCTGCTGCCAGGCTTTCTGCTTAATATCTTTCCAGGCTGGCACGTTAGGGTGCCGCGGGGAGAGGCCAAGCGATTCGGGGATAATGCCCAGCTCCTTCATCCGGCCAAGCCGCTCGCTGCGGAGGACATCCCAGCCCTGGGCGTAACGCCCGCGGTACTTCGCGACCTCGCCGGGCGGGGCGTGCAGTGGCCAGTGGGCTGCCGTGTAGGCAAGATTCAGAAACAGTGGCTGCTCCGGCCTGCTCTTCCGGATCAAGGTGACAGCCTCGGAACTGATGGCGTTGGTGAAGTAATAGCCTGGATCCTCGTTGGCCTCGGATTCCACGTTCTGGCGGTTGCGGCTGAGGCTGTACGGAGCATAGAAGCTGGCTGCCCCGCCAAGGATGCCATAAAAGTCGTTAAAGCCCCGGTCGTTGGGGTAGACGGTGTTGTTCTTTCCCGCCAGGTGCCATTTGCCGCAGATCATGGTGCGGTAACCGGCTGCGCCAAGTACTTCAGGCAGGGCCACGCAGCGCGGGTGCAGCGTGCTGTTGAGCAGCGATGTCTTGTGATAGATGCTCGTCAGCAGTGCGGCTCGCGAGACCCAGCACATGTTCTCACTGTAGAAGTTCGTGAATCGCAGGCCGTTTGTTGCCAGCTGGTCAATATGGGGAGTACGGATCTCACCGCCGAAGCAGCCCAGGTCACTGTAGCCCATATCATCGGCCATGATCAGCACGATGTTGGGCCGTTCGGCGGCGGGCAAAGGCGACGGGAAAAGACAGGCCAGTGTGCAAGCGATAGCGAGAACAGGTTTCACAGTGATGTCCGTTATTTGGTCGTTAGTTGTGAGACGCGGTGACATGGAGTGTCCCACTATTCTAACGGACGCTATCGAACGGAGTGAGATTCCTGTTTGTGGAAGCCCCGTGAGCCGGGTAGACTTTCCTCCATGGCGAATGAACATAATTGGTATTACGAGAAACAGGGGGAGTTGATCGGCCCGATTGATGCGGCGACGATGCGCGACATGATCAACTCGGGGGGTCTGACGGGTGCAACGCCGGTCTGGCGGGACGGTTTGATTGGCCGGCAGCCGATCGCCCACGTTCCGGAACTGGCTGGCTATTTACCCGACCCGTCCGCTCCCGCGTCACAGGCAGCAGTGCAGCCTGTGGCAGTGACACAGGTCCACAGTGGTGCTCCGACCAGCGGCCTGGCGGTCGCCTCGCTGGTGTTGGGCATTATCTCGCTTGCACTTTTTTGCCTGATCCCGATCAGTCTTCCCTGTGGTATTATCGGCCTGATCCTGGGCCTGTCGGGTGCGAAGGGGCCGTCCAAACAGCCACTGGCCACGGCGGGAATTGTGACCTCGATTATTGGAATCTTGATTTCTGTTCTGCTGGTCGTCGGTGCCATGCAGGATGGCAATCAACCGGGCCAGAATAGATTTGATGAGATCTTCAACGAAAGAAATGAAGCGGAAAAGGATGAAGATTTCGAAGAGGCCCTTGAGGAACTTAAGAAAGGCTTAGAGAAGGCTTTTGGAGAGGCCGAGGCGGAAGGCGAAGACCCAGGCGAAGGTGAAGGCGAGGGAGGCGGCGACGGCAGGGACCCGGACAATCCTTTCGACGTTGAACCCGAGTAGCCGTTGGCTTAAGAGAACAGGCTCTTGATCGGCTTGCCATCGGCCAGCCGGTGTGGGCGACCGAGGCGGTCGTGGATCTCAGCTCGCGGGTTCAGGCCAAATCGCCAGTAGATCGTCGCGGCAAGGTCGGCCGGGGTTACCGGATCGATGACCGGGTAAGCTCCCAGCTTGTCACTGGCACCAAAAACAGTTCCCCCGCGAATTCCCCCGCCTGCCAGGGTAATGCTGTAACAATCAGGCCAGTGATCCCGCCCCGCATCCTTGTTGATCGTGGGCGTCCGGCCGAATTCTCCGATAGCCACGACCAGGGTCGAATCGAGCAATCCTCGCTCATCCAGATCCTCAATCAGGGCCGCATAGGCCTTATCCGCCGGTGGCAGTAGGCGGTTCTTGTGCTCGTTAAAATTATCGGCGTGTGAATCCCAGTTCTGACCCTGCTGGCGAAAGTCATAGACGTTAACAAAGGGCACGCCTGCCTCGACCAGTCGGCGGGCAAGCAGCACGTTCTGCCCACGCAACTGGTGACCGGCCACTTCACGGACCCCCTCGGGCATCTTGTCCGGGTAAAGGCCATATCGCTCCCGCACCGCCTGGGGTTCTTCTTCAATCCGAAGGGCCCTGGCGACCGCCTTGGACTGCATCAGTTCGATCGCCCGGCCATAAAGTGCCTTCAGTTGCCGGGATTGGGAGGTGCCGTTGAGGGCCGAGTCCCCTGCCAATCGCTCAGCCAGTGCCCGTCGCTGCTTGAGGCGCTGGATCGATAGGTCCGAGGGCCGCGAAAACATCTCTGCCTGGAAATTGACCCTGGCTGGGTCGCCCTCGATCCGGAAAGGGTCGTAGGCGGCACCCAGGAAGCCCCCTCCCTGGCAGGGCGTGTTGACAACATTGTGAAAAACCCAGGGAAGCGCGGCATGGGGCACGTCGATATCGAGGTGCCGACGCTGGTGGCTGATGGTTGCACCATGACAGGGATAGAACTGGGCGATGTTCGCAAATTCCTCCCTGTCTCCCTGTGGCGATTGCCGGCCGGTAAGCGTTTCGGTGGATGCCGAGTCGTGCAGACGATTTGTGTGGTGCATGCTGCGGATGACCGCCACGTGATGCATTACCTTGGAGGTGTGTGGCAGATGCTCGCTGATCGGAAGGCCCGGGACCGATGTCGAGATCGACGTGAATTCACCTCGTATCTCGCTCGGCGCCCGCGGCTTCATGTCGAACGTGTCGAGGTGGCTCGGACCACCATAATAGAAGATCACGATACAGGCGCGGATTCGGGATTCTCCGGGGCCACCGGCCTCCTCCCCCATCGCCGCTTTTGTCCACCACAGGCTGCCGAGGTTCAGGCCCAGGCATCCGGCACTTCCCCTGCCAAGCAACTGGCGGCGATCGAGCATCTCTGGCCGGGTACTTTCCATGGGGATTCTCATTTATCGGATTGTAAGAATCTTGGCAGCCGGTACCAAGAGTGATCGACATGGCAGGTCAACTGCTTATCATATGCCCTAGCTGAATTCATCGTCCGGTTTCCATCAAGCACGAGATAGAAATGCCATGAAAAAGAACTTGAATCGTCTCCCCATTGTACCTGTTGTCTTTCTGCTATTCGTATCGACTGCCCTGGCAGAAAAAAAACTTGAGCGACGAGTGAACGAGTTTCTCGGCGTCCCGGTGATGGAAATGCAGCAGATTTTTCCGGGGGAACGATTTCCCAACATCGTGGTCACTCCCAAAGGCACCGTTTTGGCGACCTGGGGGACGAGCGGCGTTCGGGTTCGACGCAGCGAGGATGGGGGCGCGACGTGGGGTGAGGTGATCACGATTGCCACCCCGGGATTTCAGTGCGGAGGGACGACCGTGGACGAAACGACAGGCGACATCCTCGCCTTCGTCGAGGACCATCACCCGCCTGCTCCCCTGAGCGTTTACCGCAGCAGCGACGATGGCCTCACCTGGGTGGCAGAAGATGTGACGATCCATTCCGATTCGAAGGGGAATATGCCATCGATGCACATGAATGAACATGGCATCACGCTCCGGCATGGTGAACACAAGGGCCGCCTGATCAGACCCTCCCGGTTTTATGCCGGCAAGAACGAGCAGGCTCGCTGGCCGGACCACTATACCAACGCGATCTATAGCGATGACGGGGGAAAAACATGGAAGACGAGTGATCCGTTTCCCGCCAACGGGACAGGCGAGGCGACGATCGCCGAGCTTGCCAATGGCCGCATCTACTATAACTCGCGCCGACACTGGGCCGAGGAGGGAGCCAATCCACGCCGCCGCTGGACTGCCTGGAGCGATGATGGGGGAGCTACCTGGCAGGGACTGGAGATCTGCGAGGTTCTTCCAGACGGCCCCCAGAACACCAATTACGGATGCATGGGTGGGCTGGTACGGCTGCCGATCAAGGGAAAGGATATCCTCATCTACAGCAACTGTGATAGCCCAACAGGCCGCGATCACGGGACCGTCTGGGCGAGCTTTGATGGGGGAAAGACGTGGCCACTCAAGCGACAGGTGTTCGAGGGTCGCCATGCTTACTCCTCCCTTTCGGCGGGTTTTGCAGGAACACCCAGCGAGGGCTGGATTTACCTGAATTTCGAGGGTGGCCCGAAAGGTGGATCCACGGTGGCACGTTTCAACCTCTCCTGGCTGCTTGAAGGTGAGGAGACAGGCGATGGGAGTCTCCCCGGTAGCCTGCGAAAGTGATTGGCAGCCCTTTATTTGGAGTTGGACTGGTATTTTGCCATCGGCCGGCTCGATCCCGTAAAAACAGCGGGGAAACTAGCGCTACGGGCTCTCTTGTTATCCACTATAATGAAGCCATGAAACGTTTTTGTCTGTTTGCCGGATTGATCCTGCTACTGTCCGCACCCGCGGCTGCCGCTCCCACCGTGCATCCCAAGACAGTGACACTGCTGGGCCCGGAAAGTTACCAGCAACTGGTGGCCACCGAGACCAATAACGAACGGCGGCAGGACGTCACGCGGACCGTGCGTTACAAGAGTCTCGACCCGCAAATCGCTCAAGTCTCACCGCGCGGCCTGGTTCAACCGATTGCCAACGGCCAGACTATTATCGAAGTGACCGGTAGCCAGGGCATGTCGACCGTCCCGGTCAACGTGCAACAATTCACAAACCCCCCGCCAGTCAGTTTCCGTAACGAAATCCAGCCGATCCTCACCAAGGCCTCCTGTAATTCAGGTGCCTGTCACGGCAAGGCGGACGGCCAAAACGGATTCATGCTCAGCCTCTTTGGTTTTAATCATCAGCTGGATCACGAAACCATTAGCAAGGAGGGGCGGGGACGGCGGATTAGCATTTCCGCGCCTGCCACCAGCCTGCTGCTGCGCAAGGCAACCGGGTTGGTTCCCCATGGGGGTGGCTACCGGGTAGAAGACAACAGTCGCTGGCATCAGCGCCTCGAGCGCTGGATCGGAGAAGGTGCCTCACTTGACCCGGAATCTGCCGCGGGACACATCGAGATCGATGTTTACCCACAAGAGACGGTGTTGCAGGCCGGGAAAAGCCAGCAGTTACAGGTCTTCGCGCGGGGCCTTGCGGATCAACCAGTGTGCGTTACCCACGAAGCAGAATATATCTCGAATGCCACAGAAGTGGCTGCCGTCAATTCTGCCGGCTGGGTCGAGGTCGATGACGTACCGGGAGAGGCAGCTATCCTGGTGCGCTACCTCGGCCAGGTCGCGGTGGCTCGGATCCGCCTGCCACAACAACAACCGACGACTCGACCAGCTGTTAATAACGCCATCGACGAACTTGCCTGGAATCGCCTGCAAACGCTCGGACTCCAAGCGAGCGCCACGACGGGCGACTCGCAGTTCCTGCGACGTGTCTCTCTCGATACGATTGGCACACTGCCNACCCCGGCAGAGACCCGNGCCTTCCTGGCCGACACGTCGNCGNCGAAACGCACAGCGTTGATCACGCGATTGCTGGAANGAAAAGAATACNCCCAGTACTGGGCCATGAAATGGGCCGANATTCTTCGCGTCGACAAGGAGATCATCCAGCCGGTCGGCACAATCGCCATGACGCGATGGCTCACCGATCAATTCTCAAACAACGTCCCTTACGACCAGTTCGTAAGGGACGTCGTGACAGCCCAGGGCAATACCCTGAGCGAGAGTCCCGCTGCCTTCTACCTGGTCCATAACAATCCCGAAAAACTGGTGCGGAGTGTGAGCCAGGTTTTCCTGGGCGTGCGGATCGAATGCGCCCAGTGCCATCACCACCCNTTTGAAAAATGGTCCCAGTCCGATTACGCCGCTTTCGGTGGTTTTTTCACCGGGATCAGTCAGAAAGGAAGTACTGGGGGCGGAAAAAAAATCTTTGATAAAGCGGGCGAGGATCAGAAACATCCCCGTACGG
This sequence comes from Planctomycetaceae bacterium, assembly GCA_002708345.1. Next base: position 6,089 of record PANG01000010.1, read on the forward strand.
GCCAAACCGTTCCCACGGCTGGACTGGGAGCCCCGCCACTGGAGGGCGAGGCACTGGGTCACCGCCGGCACGCACTCGCCGACTGGATGACAGCGGCCGACAACCCTTTCCTGGCACGCATGCTTGCGAATCGCCTCTGGGCGCATTACCTGGGGCGGGGCCTGGTTGAGCCGATCGATGATATGCGGGCCACCAATCCGGCAACGAACGAACCTCTGCTGGAACTGCTTGCCCAGCGGTTGGTCAGTAATGGTTATGACATCAAGGACCTGACGCAGTTTATCCTCAGCAGCAGGACCTACCAGCTCAGTGCGGAAGCCAATGACTCAAATAACCGGGACAACCAGAATTTCTCGCACGCATCCTGGAAAGCCGTTCCGGCCGAAGTTCTGTTAGACGCCATTAGCCAGGTAACCGGAGTTACCGAGCAGTTTAATGGCTGGCCGGACGGATACCGGGCCATTGAAATCTGGGACAACCGGATGCCGAGTTATTTTTTCCGGATCTTTGGAAAACCCCAGCGCGTGAGCGTGTGCGAATGCGAACGGGGCAATGAGCCGAGCATTGTCCAGGCGCTCTACCTGATGAATTCCACGGAGACGATGGCCAAGATCAGCCATCGTCACGGACGGGCAATAGAACTGGCCCAATCCACCCTAAGTGACGACAAGATAATAGAAGAGTTGTACCTGGCAGCCCTGTCACGTTTTCCCAGTGACGAGGAATTAGCACTGATGCGAACAGCTTTTGACGCGAAAGGGATAGCCCGCCGCACGGCTGTCGAAGATATCATGTGGGCACTACTGAATACCCGAGAATTTGTTCTGAATCATTAACACCCAGCTTTCCAGCGAACAAGGACCATCATGTTTACCATTCCCTTTGGCAAGCCAGAACGACAATGCAACAAGGTTTCTCGCCGGGATGCCCTGACCGTGGGAGCGACCGGATTACTGGGAGGCCTCTCCCTGCCAGGTCTCTTGCACCTCGAGGCGAATGCCGCAAGTGGCAAGAAGGCGAAGGTCAAGTCCTGTATCTTCATCATGCTTGAGGGCGGTCCCAGTCACATCGACATGTGGGATTTGAAACCGGCTGCGCCGGCCGAGATCCGTGGCCCCTTTAACCCGATTTCGACCAGCGTACCTGGAACCCAGATCGGCGAGATCTTGCCTCACTGCTCAAAGATCGTCGACAAGTTCGCCATCCTCCGCAGTCATAGTCACCGCGATAATGCCCACCAAACCGGTCGGCACTGGGTCCTGACCGGTTACCCACCGAATTTCCCGGACGGGCAAGCCAAGGGGATTCCATTTAATTCACATTATCCTTCCCTCGGATCGATCATCTCGCGGGAACTGGGACACCGCGGAGCGGTACCNCCCTACATCGAGGTCCCTGAACCGATGGGACCAGGTGGCCCTGGTTTCTACGGGCCGCACTATGCACCCTTTACCGTNGAAAACGATCCGGTCGACCCGGCTTTCGAGGTTCGAGACCTCAATACAGCCCAGGGAATTAATACCGAGCGATTCAACCGCCGCAACGCACTGCGAAATCAGGCCGATGCGCTGGGAGCAGGGGGCAAGGGGAGCGGCAAGGCAGCAACCCTGAAAACTTACTACGAGAAAGCACTGCAGCTGGCTACCAGCCCGGAAGCCAGGAAGGCGTTCCGTATCCAGGACGAGGATGANAAGGTTCGTCAGCGTTANGGGCTGACATCNATCGGCCAGTGCTCGCTGCTTGGTCGNCGGTTGATCGAAGCAGGTGCTCGCTTTATCGGCATTTCCCATGGCAGTTGGGACACGCATGTCGACAACTTTACCGGCCACCAAAAAGCTCTGGTGCCACCCACGGACCAGGCTTTTAGCGCCCTGATCGAAGATCTCGAGCAACGGGGAATGCTGGATGAGACACTGGTCGTGATGATGGGGGAAATGGGTCGCACGCCACGGATCAACAAGGACGCCGGTCGTGACCACTGGTCGATGTGCCAGACNGTCATTTTTGCCGGGGGGGGTACCAGGCAGGGTATCGTGATCGGGGCCAGCGACAAGACGGCCAGTTATCCGACAACCACTCCCTACAGCATCCAGGACCTGCTCCATACGATCCTCAGCCAAATGGGAATCAATCCCGGTAAAGTTTATCCTGACCAGCTTGGCCGCCCGGTCCCACTGGTGAACGGTGGTAAGACGATCCACGAACTGCTGGCCTGACATGAACCATCTTCTGAAAGTCGCGTGCATCGTCCTGTGGGCAAGCTGGCCGACCAGCGTGCCGGGACAGGCTCCGGAGCTGGGATACCTGTTCCCGCCGGCGGTGGAGCGTGGCACGACGACCGATGTCCAGCTCGGAGGGTACAACTTTACTCCGGACATGCAGTTTTTTGTCCANGCGTCCGGACTCAACCTCCAGGTCANGGGTCCTCCGGGAGAATTCCTGGTCACCCCACGACCCTACTGGGAAGGACCCCGGATTTATACGACCGCGCTCCCCATTGCCCGGGAAATNCCAGCCACGTTGAAGGTGCCGGCCAGCCAGCCAGTCGGACTGGTCCACTGGCAAGCGGCCAATGCCAATGGGCCCACGTCGATGGCGACATTTTATGTCAGCGACATCCGCGAGATGGTCGAACAGCGGTTTCATAACGANGTTATCGANCTGGGTTCTTTGCCGGTCGGNGTTTCCGGCCGCTTCAGTCGACTGACCGAAATAGACCGCTACCAGCTGACTGCCAGCACAACCGGTCCGTTGCACCTGGACGTGTGGGCCCGGCGCCTTGGCAGTAACATGAATGTCGCGATCCAGGTCACCGGGCCAGGGGGACAAAAACTAGTCGACCGGATCGACACGCTCGGCAAGGATTTGCACCTGTCCTTTCCAGTGCAGCAGGGAGAGGCCTACACGATCACGCTTCACGAGGCAGATTTTCGTGGCGCCGCGCAGTTTGTCTATCGCCTGGCCTGCTCGCAGGAACCTGCTCAAGCCTCGCCTGACACCACGCTCAAGGAGCTGCCTGAGGGGATTCCTTACCAGCAAACACCTCTCAAGCTGGCGGTGGGCACGCCCTATCGGATCCGGGCGCTGAGCCAGGCGATCGATACAGACCTCGATCTGCAACTGGCGATTGTTGATGCCGCCGACAAGATCGTGGCGGAGAATGATGACAAGACGGCTGCCACCGTCGACCCCGAACTGACCTTTACCGCCAAGGATGATGGGCCGCTGCAATTGCGAGTTAGCGGTTTTGCCGTCGACAGCCAGCCTGGCCGCCGTCAGTATCGACTCGAGGTGGAGGAATTAAAACGGGGTTACCGGTTAACGGTACCCCAACTGGTCAGTGGTGAACTGGGTGGAAAAGCAAGCATCGCGGTAACTCTTCTCCCCTTCGCTGCGTTCAAGGAAGACGTCACCCTGCGGGTTGAAGATTTGCCGGCAGGCGTCACCGTTGACGGGGAGGCCAGGATCCCTGCCGGGAAGAACAAGGGCACCATTAACCTGGCTATTGCCACCGAGAGCAAGGTCCAGGCAGCGGTCATCAAGGTCAGTGGGGTCTCGGTGGGAAACGAAGAAATGGGATTCGCACCGCTGGAAGTGGTCGCGACCGCGCCGCGAAGTGGCAACCTGGTGGTCATGAATCCGGAACTGGAAGTGACCGAGAATGTCCTCTTTGCCATCAAGATGAAGGCCCCCTACAAGCTGGAGCTGGTCGACAAGAATCGTCAGCGGGTCGTGCATGCAGGAACGACCTACCCGGCTCCCTTTATCGTGACGCGCGACGAGGGTTATACCGGGTTGATACGTATGCAGATGAAAGCCAAACAGTCCCGGCATCGCATGGGCATTCGCGGACCGACCGTCGAGATCCCCAGTGGAATTACCAGCGTCTTCTATCCTTGCATGATGCCGCAGTGGCTGACCACCGACAGGACAACGCGGATGGAGGTTGTCGGATTCGGGGAAGTTGCGGATCCCCAGGGAAATCTGCGTTATGTCGGCGCGGCGGCCGATGCCCGAATTACGATGATTCTCGAGGGCGTGTTGTTCAAGGTTAGCCACCAGGCACGTGAACTCGCTGTCTCCCCAGGAGAGAGTTTCCAGGTCCCGGTTACCATTACACGTTCAGCCAAGCTTTCGGGCCCGGTCACCATTGACCTGGAACTTGCCAGCCCGCTTGCGGAGCTGGTAACGCTCAAACCGCTGGTCCTCGAGGCAGGTGTCACAACGATGAACCTGCAGGTCCAGACCAGGGCCGACGCGCGGTTACGGGGATTGATTCCGATCACGATCCGCGCCACGGCCTACCAGCAGGACCGCTGGCCGGTGAAATCTATCGTGGATGTGAACGTGGAGTTCAAATAGGTTCCTGGCTTCCAGTAATCCACTGGTCCCTGCACGCGAGTCGCACTGGATGACAGGTAGACGGTACGCGCCGTATGGTCTGCCCTGCCCTTCGCGTAAAAAATGATTGAGTTCATTAACTTTGCTGGCTTGGTTCGTGAGTGATATGCTGTTCGACAGGTATCCTCACCGTGATCGAGGATCCTGGTGTTTCTCTTGCAACCGGGGAGTCTCCATGTTTCGCTATCTCAGCCTTGCCGGAATGAGTTTGATTCTTCTTTCGTCCACTGCCGATCTCGCGGTGGCCCAGCAACCCGAGGTTGCCAAGGGAAAGATCCTGGCCCGGTCTTATGATTTCAAGGAAGCGGGTAAGAAGATGGAGTATTCACTCTATCTTCCCACCAGCTATGACAAGGAGAAGGCATCCCCGTTAATTGTTGCGCTGCATGGGTTGGGAAGCAGTGCCAGGGCAATCATTCGTTACCCGGGATTCACCAGCCATGCGGAGAAACATGGCTACCTGGTCGTGGCCCCGACGGGTTACAACTCGCGGGGATGGTATGGATCACGCGGAAAAGGCGGTGGTCGGGGGGAGGATCCCGAAAACCTCGGGGAACTGAGCGAGAAGGACGTGATGAACGTGCTCGCCCTGGTCCGCAAGGAATTCAATATCGACCAGAAACGGATTTACCTGATGGGCCACTCGATGGGTGGCGGTGGTACCTGGCACCTGGGGACCAAGTACCCGGACATCTGGGCGGGACTGGGGCCGATCGCACCCGCCCCTCCGCGGAGCATGGCAGGGTTGGACAAGATCAAGCATGTCCCGGTGATTGTTGTCCAGGGGGACCAGGACCGGCTCGTTTACGGGGCCCGTCGCTGGGTTGCCAGGATGAAAGAGCTGAAGATGGATCACCAGTACATCGAGATCGAGGGTGGGGGGCATGTGGACGTGGCCTACAAGCACTTCCCCGAGCTCTTCGCCTTTTTTGACGCCCATCCCAAGGGGGCAGTGAAACCGACGACGACGCCGGAACCGGCGCCTGAACCTGTCAAGCTGACAACCACTCCCGCGGTCGAGGAGGCGGGACAGCACGCCCACCGGCTGGTTTTTAATACCGGTACCGGAAGCAACGTGGAATACTATTTACATGTTCCCGATGGGTACAAGGGATCTGAGAAGTCATGGCCGATGATCCTCTTTCTGCACGGCGCCGGGAGTGTCGGGGAGGACCTGCCAAAGATCAAGCGAAACGGCCTGGCA
>PANG01000011.1 GCA_002708345.1 Planctomycetaceae bacterium
ACCCAGATACGTGGCAGGCGAACACGGCGGGGTTTGTCCAGGAAAATCCGGGCCAGGTATCCCTCGCGACGGCTGGCCCAGCTCCAGTCGGCGGGGGAGGCCAGCTTCAGTCGACCCTCATCGAGCGGTGGGAAATAATCACCGAGCGAGGGAAGCTGGGACGCATCGACTCGCTTGATCCCGGGAGGGGTGTTTGCAGCAGGAGTGGGTGTTGCCGGACCGGGTGAGGAGGATGAGCAACCTGCCAGGATGAAAAGAAGAATGGAAAAGGACCAGCAGTGTGAGCGGCCTCTCATTCGACTTCCTCTTCAACAGGCTTTTTTATGAGCCTGATAAAGTGAGGTGACTTGCCAGACTTGGAGAGGGTATCCTTCTTTTTCTCGGCAGCTTTTTTATCGAAATACTCGAATGTTGCCACTTCCTTCACGGACTGGTTGAAAATACCCCACATCGCTTTGAGTCGAATTTCGACCGGTTCCTTGGCGCGACGTGTCCGCTTGGCAGGCTTCTTCTTGGCTGCTGGTTCCTTCTCGGCAGCGGCTTTCTTTGCAGGAGCCTTTTTTGCCTTGGCTTTTTTTGCAGGAGCCTTTTTTGCTGTGGCTTGTTTCTTTGCCATTGATCCTTCTCGTGGGGGGGTTTAACCCCTTGGAACGTGTAATTCNCCCTCCCGCTGAAATCGCAGTTGGAGGCATATCATAGNGAATCTTCCNGGAATTTGACACAGGAAAATNAATNGCTGCAGGACTGANCGGGAAAACAGGGTTTCTNCCGATNAAAACCACAATACTGAGGGGGTTATCCGTTGATGGGCGTTGCCCCGGCTGGTGGTGTTCCACCGCCCTGCTGGACGTATTGAGTACGACTTATTCCGAATTCATCAGCCGTGGGAAGGGCGAGATCTTCCNGGTTGTCTGTTTGAGCGTGTTCGAACAATTGNTCCAGGAACGGTCGGCACCATCCACACCCGCTTCCTGCGCCGAAACAGTCACTCAATTGAGTTGCCTTTTTCGGTTTTTCGATCCGCAGGTAGTTGATCACTTTACGCCGGGTCACATGAAAACAGAGGCAGAGTTCATCATCGAGTTCCATCTGAGAATTACTCCTCCGTGCCAGTGGCCAGTGTAAGAGCGACTTGGCAGGCGTTATGGAATTGTGCCACGTCGAGTTGTTCATTCACGGTATGGGCATTCAGTTGCCCACAGCCGAGNGAGACAGTCGGGATNCCATGCCTGGTCGTCCAGTTTGCATCCAGTCCCCCGTTGGCGATTGCGAGTTCCGGCTCCAGTCCCAGTGAACGGACGGCACTTTGTGCCACCAGCACACACGGCTCACTTGTTTGNAACNGGAAGGAATCGTAGTCAAGTCGCCCGGTCCAGTTCATCCGACCTCGTTTTCCTTTGGCGCTGACGACTTTCTTCAAGGCTCGCTGAAATGCCTGCTTGATTTCTTTGACGATAGTGCGTCGAAATTGTCTGTCATGGCTACGGGCCTCGGCACGGATAAAAACATGGTCGGTCACGACATTGGTGGCATCNCCNCCNTGGATCACTCCCACGTTACTTGTNCCCTGTTTTCCTTTCTTGCTGATCTGTCCATGCCAGCCATTGTCCTGCAGGTCGGCAATGGCAAGTGCGGCAATCGCGATGGCACTGACCCCAAGTTCCGGTGCCCCGCCGGCGTGACTGGCGAGGCCCTCGATCTCGATTACGATTCGATAACCCCCGGTAGCACCAATGGTAAGCTTGGAGGCACTTCCTCCATCCCAGTTGAAGGCGAGCTGCGGCCTGGCGAGCATGCTCTTGCGGATCTGTCGGGCGCCATGCAGGCCAACTTCTTCCTGGACAAACCAGCAAAATGTCAGCGGTGGATGGGGAAGTTTGTTGCGAAGGATCTCCACTGCCGCGGTTAGTGTGGCCGCCACCCCGGCCCGATCATCGGCACCAAGCCCGGTGGCGGGATCGGCCGACACGATACGGCCATTACGCCGGACCGGCTGAGAACCGACACAGATCGGCACGGTGTCCAGGTGTGCAGAGAGCATCCGCCTGGGTGCCCGGGTGGTTCCCGGCAGCCTGAGCACCAGGTTGCCATGGTCTCCGCCAATCGGCGTTCTNCGGTGAGCAGCATCCGTGTGAATCGCCCGGGCCGGGGCACCGGCTGCCCGCAGCGTTTGAATCACGTGCTGTGCGGTCTCCGCTTCGTCACCACTCTTTCCCCGGATTGCCATCAGCTCCATNACGAGCTTGAGGGCTGCCTGGCGGTCATGGCGAAAGGGAGCCGGGAGATGATTACCCTGGCGCTGGGTCGTGCTGGAGGGCATGCTGGGTCCTTTCGGTGCGTCGTTGCGGTGGTCACTTGGTTTCTGGAGCGGTTCACCGTATTCTAGGGCGGTGCTGTTATTGAGCCTAGAATCCAGGAGGAGTTGTTACAAGCATGCGGTTTTTCATTGCCGGCATCATGCAGGGTTCACACGTGGAAGCAGTTCTGCATGGCCAGGATTACCGTGAACAGCTTACCACCCTGCTAGGCCGCTTCTATCCGGACAGCGATATTTACGATCCCCGTCATGAGCATCGCGAATCGCTCCACTACGACGACCAGCAGGGATGCGATGTTTTCATGATGCATAACCGCATGTGTGGCGAGGTCGACGTGGTTGTCGCATTTCTTCCCGAGGCCTCNATGGGAACCGCGATCGAGGTCTGGGAGGCATTTCGTCATGGCCGCCGGGTGGTCACGATCAGTCCCCTTGAGAAGAACTGGGTTGTTCGCTACTGCAGCCACCTGGTGCTTGAGGATTTTTCCGCTCTTGAGCAGGCCCTGGAAGATGGCACTTTCCAGCAGATCGTGGGGGGAGAGCCGGGATGACCTACTTACTTGACCCGTCCAGCGACAAGCTCAAGAAATGGCTGGAAGGGCATGGAGAACCAGGTTTTCGCGCACGCCAGGTCTGGCGATGGCTGGCGATCGGGCGGGCAACCAGCTTTGCGGAGATGACAGATCTCCCCGCTCCGCTTCGGGCCCAGCTGGATGAGTCGATCCCGATCTGGTCAACGACGCTTGTTTCCCACCAGCGGTCGGAGGATGGGAGTGAGAAATTGCTGCTGGAATTTTCTTCCGGTGGAGAGGCGGAGTGTGTCCTGTTGCGGGATGGTGACCGTCGCACGATTTGCATCAGTAGCCAGGTGGGGTGTGCGATGGGTTGTGTTTTTTGTGCAAGCGGACTGGATGGAATCGATCGTGATCTGGAGGCTGGTGAGATTATCGAGCAGATGGTGAGGTTGCAGCATTGCCTGCCGGTGGAAGAGCGAATCAGTCATATCGTGATGATGGGAATGGGGGAGCCGCTGGCGAACCTGGAGAACGTGTTGTCGGCGCTGGAATTTTCCGGAGACGAGGAGGGCCTGGGGATCAGTGCCCGCCGGGTGACAATTTCCACGGTCGGCCTGCCGGCAGCGATCCGAAAGCTGGCCACTCGCCAGTGCAAGTATCACCTGGCAGTCTCGCTGCACGCACCGGACGATGAGCTCCGCAACCAGCTCGTCCCGGTTAATCAGCGGGTTGGCCTTGAAGAGATTCTCTCCGCAGCGGATTCCTACTTTGAGGCATCCGGTCGGCGACTTACATTTGAATACGTATTACTTGCGGACCTGAATGACAGCCCACAGCAGGCTGCCCAGCTTGGCCAGTTACTGCGCGGCCGTCCGGCGATGATCAACCTGATCCCCTACAATCCTGTTGCCGGCTTGCCTTACCAAACGCCTTCTTCCAGCCGAGTGCGTCGTTTCCAGCAGGTTCTTGAAGAACAGGGGCTGAATGTCCAGGTCCGGCAGAGAAAGGGTGACAGGATAAATGCAGCCTGTGGCCAGTTGCGCCGGATGGTGCGCCCCCAGTGACGATTGGCCGTCAACAGGGTGATGGTTTAAACTGGAGAGAGGTTGAAGGTGGTTCTTCCTGGTGAAGCCTGGGAACGGGTTTCCTTTCCCCTCCGATGGAATAAAGCTGCTTGGTGGTTTCTTGGCAATTACCGATACAACAGCGAAGAAGTACGAGGAATTGGATCCCGATGTGCGGCTGATGCTGCAGGTTCGCGATGACCATGCCGCCGCTTTCGAGGAACTCGTGGCTCGTTACCAGGTTCGCCTGATCTCCATCTTCCAGCATTCCCTGGTTGACCGGGGGCAGGCGGAGGATCTTGCCCAGGAGGTTTTTCTCCGGGTTTACCGGGCTCGGAAAAGATACACGCCCAGTTCCCGTTTCTCGACCTGGCTGTTCACGATTGCCAATAACGTTGCCAGTAATGCTCGCCGCAGCCGGTTCCGGAGGCGAGAGGTCCAGGTGACCGGGCGATCGACATCCTCGTTCTCGGCATCACCACTGGCACAGCTGGTTGAGGCGGCAAGTGGATTGCACCCGACCAGGCGACTGGATCGAACAGAGAGGGTGGAACTGGTGCACCTTGCCATGGAAACCCTCAGTGAACGCCAGCGAATGGCACTCTTGCTCTCCAAGTTCGAGGGGATGAGCTATGCAGAAATTGGAGAGGTGATGGAACTTACCACCTCGGCAATCAAGAGCCTGCTCTCGAGGGCACGTGGTAACCTTCGCGATATTCTCCAGCCCTACGTTGCCAGTGGAGCCATGCCGGAAGCACGAAGGAATCGAAAAGGGCAGGGGGGAGAGGCAAGCCCCCGGTCGGTTGGACAGCTGGCCGACGACGAGAGTGAATCAACGAGTGAGGCNGAGTGAATGAACCAGGATCCAGAAAACGTGAGCGACTCGGCCCGGATTGAGCAGGCCGAGATGGTCTCCTACCTCGATGGTGAGCTGGATGTCCAGCAGGTTGCCGATGTGGAAAAGCGGCTCTCAGAAGACCATGAGTACAGGCTGCGGTTACAACAATTGCAACAGGCATGGGACCTGCTCGATGAACTTCCACGTTCCCGGGCGGATGACCAGTTCACACGCAGCACGGTGGAGATCGTCGTCGTGAAAGNTCGCGACGAGATAAACCAGCTTGGGCACCTGCCGGCCTGGCGGAGACAGCTTCCGCTGCTGCTGGGTCTCCTGCTAGTGCTGGCGATTACCTTCACAGGCTACCTGTTTAGCTGGCGTGCAGCGACGGCCGATAATCGCCGGTTCCTTGAGGATCTGCCAGTGATCGAGCAGGTGAGCGAGTACCGACAGGCCGAGAGCGTGGAGTTCCTGCGACTTCTCGTCAAGGAAGGGTTATTTGAAACCGAGCAGGAGGATGGACCGTAGGATGCAAGACCGGATTTTGAAATGCTGGCTTCCAGTTGCCATGCTGCTGGTCCTTTTCCTGCTCATGGGAGCCAGGGAGAGTGATCCTGTCCTCGCGCGTGTTCAGCAGATGAACGACCAGCAGAAACGACAGTTGCTGGAAAAGAAAAANCTCTTTGAGGGTCTCGAGGAAACGGAACAGCAGCATTTGCGTGAATTGCACAAGCAGTTACACGATGCCCCGGATCACGATGCCCTGGTGGATGTGATGAAGCAATACTCGCAGTGGATCCGGAGCCTTCCCAATGGCCAGCGGGTTGGCTTGCTGAGCATGCCGGTGGCGGAGCGAGTCGAGGCAATCAAGCAAATCCAGCTTGAGCAGCAGGAACGCCAGTTGCGTGAATTGTCGGGTAGTCAGCTGGGGCTGGAGGATTCAAGGGCCATTTCCCTCTGGCTCAACAAGCTGCTGGAGAAGTATGGAAAGGAAATAAAACAGAGCGAAGAGAGAATGCTGTCGCAGATGAGCTCGACCCAGGCGCGCTGGATGAGTCGCATGCCGGGCTCACCACAAAAGGACAGGATCCTTGCAGCAAGCTTGATAAACCAGGTCTCCCGCTCCGAGAACCCATTCAGGACAACGATTCCTGTACGCGAGGAGTTGGCGAAGCTGGTGGGACAGTTGTCAGAGAGGAGCCAGGAGATCTACGAAGCCCTACAAGGGGAGGAATCACGCCGGCAGACACTGGCTCGCTGGACCTATGTCGCAGCCCTGCGTAGCCTACGGTTAGTGAGCGAAGAAGAACTGGTGCGATTCTACCTTGAGGACGTTTCTCCCGAGGATCGGGAGGATCTGGATCACTTTTCCGGGGACCGGTTCCGACGGGCCCTGAACGACTACTATCTTCGCGACAAGGGAATTCGCAGTCCCTTTGGCAGGCGTGCTGGGAACCAGCAGTGAGACCGGGTGGAGGAATTCCGGTCAATCAGGATCGCGTGCCATGATCAACGCTGGCAATGTGGTCGAAAGGTAATAGCGACGCGGGATGCTTAATTCAAGCAGTGCCTTGAGCGTTCCGTCGGGGGCCTGCTGGCTTTGAATCAGGGGAATGAAGTCGAGCAATCCCGCTGCTGTTTCGTAACGAACAACACGGATATTGTTTGGATCCAGGGACGTGTTTTTTTGCCGGGCCAGTTCGATGGCTCGTTGAATTGCATCCTCGATAAAACCGATCCTGTCAATGAGACCGTACTGGAGTGCCTTGTTGGCTGTGAAGACCTCACCGGTTGCCAGGTTTCTCCCCGAGGTGATATCAACGAGAGTGTTCTCGTCGTTCTTTAATGCTGGTCGACCCGCCATCACGATCTGCTTGAATCGTTTGAAAGCATCATTCACATGATCCTGGAGGATCACACGATGCTCTTCCGGCATTGCCTGGGTCATGCTGAGAATCTGTTTACGTTCGTGACTGACCACCGAGTCGTCCTTGATATCAAAACGAGCCATTAGTCCGCTCAGGTCATAATGAGGGATAATCACCCCGATGGAGCCGGTGGTNGTGGTTGGTTCCGCGAAGATGCTATCCTCTTCCGATCCGACTGCCATCGACACGTAATAGCCTCCGCTGGCAGCAATTCCTCCCATGCTTACCACGATCGGCAGTTTCGTCTTTTTCTTTAGTTCCTTCAGGTGGTGGTAGATGTAGTCTGATCCGGTAACGGTTCCGCCGGGCGAATTCACTCGCAAGACGATTGCCACGATATTCGGGTCCCCTGCAATCCGGTCTATCTGACGCTTGGCATGGTTTCCACTTCCAATCACCCCCTCGATATCCAGGATGGCGACCTTGTCCCTGGCTGCCTGGGAGCGCGAGTGATAGTGTTCAGTAATTCCGTTGCTCGTGTCGAAATACTCCCGAGTGGATCGCTCTTTGCTGATCAGCATCAGCAGGCAGATGACAAATAGAAGCCAGCCGAGTCGTGACAGCGACCGCGACAGGTTTCCACGTGGAGCAGGCTGGATGATCACGGTTGGCGTTGCAGGGTTGTCCTGGTNCACGGGAGCCGGACCTTTTTCCAGAATCGGGCTTTNGNCCGGCCGGTTATCTTTTTCGTTATCGTTCAAGAGATNCCNTGTTCCTGGACCGTGGATCGGAAGTCCTGGTTTCATTCTAGATGGCATTGTTTGCCACGACCAGTTCACGGTGGTGTTGCCCCAGATCCCGTTCTGCCAGTAAGCTATGCGGACTACTACCGGGCCAGCCCAGGTGACGGTTAACAGGTTGAGCAGCGGGAAGCAGTTCTTCCTGCTTTGGAGCCTGGAAAGAGAACTTGTTTTGTCAAGAGAGTGAACCGTGTTAATTGCCACCACAACGGAGTGTTTTAAACACCTTTCTTTTGATGAAGCGGTGCAGCGNATTTCCGACCTGGAATACACCTCTATTGAAATTGCCATCAAGCAAGACAGCCAGCACCTGACACCGGAACAGGTTGTCGACGACCTGGATGCAGCAGTCTTTCAGTGTCACAACCCTAACCGCCTTCACGTGGTGGCTTACTCGTTCCAGTCGTCTGCTAGCGAGGATGATTTTTTTCATCAGTTTGATGCCGTCTGTCGTCTTGCCAGGTTGACGCGTGTCGTCTCGGTAACGGTTGATTCCGGGGAACTGGGGATGCCCTTCAACGAGGAAGTTGAACGATTGAGGAAGCTGGTGGGGATTGCCAGCGNNCAGGGAGTGCAGGTCGGAATGCGCAGCCAGATAGGATGCCTGAGTGAGGATCCTGCAACGGTTGCCGTGCTCTGCGACAACGTGGAAGGCCTGGGCCTGACACTTGATCCAAGTCACTATGTCCATGGCCCACATGGTGGACGCGATATTGATGAGTTGATGAAGTATGTCNGCCATGTGCAACTTCGTGACAGNAGCAGGGAAGAAATGCAGGTCCCGGTAGGCCAGGGCGAAATTGACTACGGGCGCCTGATGACACAGCTCTCTCTGATTGGCTACAGCCGGGTACTGAGTGTCCATATCATGGACCTTCCTTCCATCGATCACGTTGGCGAACTCAGGAAAATGCGCCTGCTGCTGGAAAGCATGCTCTAGAACATTCGTCGTGAACGGCGATTTTTTCTCGCCCCGCTTCAACCCTCCTTCGGGCTGCGATAGGATGAANCCCTGTTGGCCAGGCCCGTTGACCTGGGNAGATGAGTTTCTCGCGTGGAGTCCTGACATGTATTGCTCGTCGTCGAATTGCCTCTCTCTCGCGCTGTTGGCTCTGCTGAACTGCCTTCCTGGTATTTCGACCCGGTTGGAAGCGGGGGAGGGTCAGCAAGCAATGCAGGTCGAAAGGTCCGATTTTGGTACTACCGCGGACGGAGAGCCTGTCGAGCTCTACACCTGTACCAATGCCAATGGACTGAAACTGGAAATGATGACTTATGGAGCGATCGTCGTGTCGCTGGAAGTGCCAGACCGGGATGGCACGCTGGCAAACGTGAACCTTGGTTATGAGAAGCTCGATAGTTACCTTGCCGGGAGTCCCTATTTTGGCGCCACGGTAGGCCGCTATTGCAATCGAATTGCTGGGGGGATGTTTAGTCTCGACGGGAAGGAATATGCCCTGGCTACAAACAATGGAAGTAATCACTTGCACGGCGGCGACGTCGGTTACGATAAAGTTATTTGGGACGCCAGGCCCATTCGCAGGCGGAGCGAAGTGGGTGTCCGGTTTCAATACACCAGCAAGGATGGCGAGGAAGGATATCCAGGAACGGTACGTCTGACGGCTATCTATACACTTACCAACAACAACGAGTTGAAGGTGGAGTTCCTGGCCCGCAGTGATGCCTCGACGCCGCTGAATCTCACCAACCACTGCTACTGGAACCTGGCCGGCGCAGGCTCCGGAACCATTCTTGATCATCAGCTGCAGGTGGAGTCGGACAAGTACCTGGCTGTGGATGATACGCTCATCCCAACGGGGAAAATGCTTGATGTAAAAGGATCACCGCTGGATTTCATCGCGCCGCATGCGATTGGAGAACGTCTCAAGGCGATCCCCGAGATCGAGGGACTGCCCCAGGGATATGACCATTGTTTCGTGCTGCGTCGTGACAAGAGTGGCATGGCGTTCGCTGCCAGGGTGAGTGATCCATCCAGTGGCAGGACGATGGAGATCTCCACCACGCAGCCAGGACTGCAATTGTATTCAGGCAACTTTCTGGACGGCACGGAAGAAAACGGTGGCCACCAGCAATACGAGGCTTTCTGCCTGGAAACACAGCATTACCCGGACTCGCCCAACCAGCCCGGGTTTCCATCAACGATTCTCCATCCCGGGAAAAAGTACCACCACATCACGGTGCATACTTTTTCGGCCAAGTAGTTTTCTGGCAAAACGGACGATCAGCACTCTGCGCCTTTCTGCGTTTTTTTTGCCGTTGACACTGTACGTATGTATATTATAGTGTCGATGAAACAAAACAGCATCCTGGCATGGAATTCCGCGTGCAGCTACCAGGATGGAATACGGGGCATGACAGGTCCAGGGAGAACGGCCATGGCACCGAATGATCAGCTGACAGCCAGGCAAAGAGAGGTCTTTGAGTTGATTCGGGAGATGATCACCAACCGGGGATATGGTCCCACGGTTCGTGAAATAGGTGACCATTTTGGTATCCGCTCGCCAAATGGAGTGATGTGCCATCTCAAGGCACTCGAGAAAAAAGGATTCATTTACCGAAGTCCGAACAAGTCCCGTGCGATTGAGTTAACGGCTGAGGTGCAGGAAGCCGAACGTGGGNTGCCATTGGTTGGCGTTGTGGCCGCGGGNGCGATGGAACTGGCTTTTGAACAGAACGAGCGAATTGAGTTTAACGANCTGTTTCANGGGAGTGACCAGTTTGTGCTGGAGGTGCGAGGCGACTCGATGGTGGATGCCCACATCTCCAGTGGCGATTACGTGGTTGTCAAAAAACAGTCCACTGCCAGGGCAGGGCAGATGGTTGTTGCCCAGACCGAAGAAGGAGAGGCCACGCTGAAGTACTGGCATCCCGAGTCAAACCGTATCCGGCTGCAACCGGCCAATGCAGAGATGGAGCCGATCTACGTTACCAGTGCCTCGGTCCTGGGCATCGTGGTGGGCGTGGTACGCAGTGTCAACTGAGCGGTTTGGAGTGAGCCCCTAGCTTGCCTTGCGGTCTTCTGCGGCTGCGCAGTTGAGCTTGTTGTAGAGTGTCTTGAGGCTGATCCCCAGTTCCTCGGCGGCGGCCGGCTTGTTGTTATCGTTCCGTGCCAGGGCGGCATGAATCGCTTCCATCTCCAGTTGCCTGAGGGTCTTTCTGGCCAGTGGGGAGGGTGCTGCACCCGGTTCTGTTTCCAGGAACCGTTTGGGCATGTGTTCTGGACGAATGGGAAGCTGGTCACAGAGAATCATGCCATGTTCCACGGCGTTGACCAGTTCCCGGACATTTCCCGGCCAGTGATAGGACTGGAGCAATGCCAGCGTTTCATCCGAGAAGATCACGGCGGGCCGGGCCATTTCCCTGGAGAGCCGCTGGTAAAGGNGTTCGGCAAGTTGTGGAATATCTTCACTATGNTCNCGCAGGGCAGGCAGTATGATCTCGAAGGTNTTGATNCGGAACATCAAGTCCTCGCGGAAATCNCCGGACTGGGCCATGGCAGGCAGNTCACGGTGTGTTGCGCAGATAATCCGCACGTCGACCTGGAAGACCTGTTCATCGCCAACACGACGAACCTCTCCACTCTCGAGAACTCGGAGCAGCTTGGCCT
Organism: Planctomycetaceae bacterium; assembly: GCA_002708345.1. Next base: position 11,031 of record PANG01000011.1, read on the forward strand.
GCATCGCCCTGGGGAGTTCCCCAATCTCGTCGAGCATTAACGAGCCACCATTGGCGACCTCGAAAAGTCCCCGGCGGCTCTCGTCAGCCCCGGTGAAGGCACCCTTGCGATGGCCAAATAATTCACTTTCAATCAGGTTTTCTGGCAGTGCTCCGCAGTTCACCGCNAAAAANGGCATCTCGGCACGCAGGCTTTGCTGGTGAATCGCCCGGGCGACAAGTTCCTTGCCGGTACCGGTTTCGCCACAGACCAGGACGGTGGAANCTGTTGGGGCGACGCGTTCGATCAACTGCTTCACGTCGNCCATCTGGGGTCCATTGCCGACCAGTTCAGGATCTCCTTCCACACGCAAGAGTTGTCGCTTGAGNGCATGGTATTTTTTCTCCAGCTGTCGTTTTTTTGCGATCTTCGACAGCAGGGTTTTTAGTTCAGCAAGCTTGCAGGGCTTGGTCAGGTACTCAAACACGCCAAAACGGACGGCCGCGATGGCACTTTCCAGCGAGGACTTGCCGGTCAGGATAACGATATCGATGTCAGGACTGATCTCGCGAGCCTGCTGAATGACATCAATCCCCGAGATTCCGGGCATATCGAGGTCCACGAGCAGACAATCGAATGCCTGTTCGTTAAGCACCTCGATGGCGGTCATGCCATTGGGGCAGACGGTCACACGGTGTCCCATGCGAGGCAACTCAATNCGCATCAGTTCCTGCAACGACTGCTCGTCGTCGGCAAACAGGATCTGNAGCTCTTCAGGCAACCTGTGCTCTTCTGGTTTTTCCATGGCCTTCCTCGGCAATAGGNAGGAGGATTTTAAGGACGGATCCTTTTCCTTCNCCGGGGCTTTCAGCAATGATCTGGCCGCCGTGGTCAGTGACGATACGATAGGTGATGGAGAGCCCCAACCCGGTACCATGGCCGTCTCTGCGGCGGGTAAAGAAGGGCTCAAAGAGATGTTCGAGAACCTCCTCGGTCATGCCACAGCCGTTGTCACGGACAGTTAGGACAGCCTGTCGACCCTGGCGCCCAAGATCGACCCAAACGATACCCCCTGTCTCCAGACTATCCAGAGCGTTGATGATCAGGTTTAACACGACCTGTTTCATTTCCTGCGAGTTGACCATGGCAATCACATCNGCATTTCCCTCGCAGAGGACCTTGCGATTACGGTATTTNCCCAGGTGTTGAACCATGTCAACCACGTCCGNAACTACTTCGCCCAGGTGGGTAGCCTGTCGTTCCACCTCTCCGATTCGNGAAAAATCGAGCAGGCGACTGGTGATCTCCTTGCAGCGAAATGCCTCGTCCTGGATTCGACGAAGGTACGTGCCAAGCACTTCCTGGTCACTGGTGTCAAGTGATGCCTGTTTCTTGCTGCTCATTTCCGGGAGGCGGGATTCGAGTGATTCGGCACACCAGGCAATGGACGCCAGCGGGTTGTTGATTTCATGTGCCACGCCGGCNGCCAGGAATCCAACACTTGCCAGCTGTTCGCTGCGAACCACCTCGCGAGTCCGTTGCTTTACCTGTTGGTCNAGCTCGTCGTGAATCTGCTGGAAGTTCGANGTCATGTCATTCATCGCCCCTGCCAGCTCCGAGACCTCATCATGTGTATCCAGCTCGATGCGATGGTCAAAATCGCCTGCAGCCACGCGNCGGGAACCNGTGATCAGGACCTGNAAGGGGCGCAGCAGCCACTTGTTGAATAACCTTATTACCTGGTAAAGGGCAATCGCGGCGAGAATACTGGAAATCCAGGTGAGTACGATCAATGTCCGGTATTGCACCCTCACCTGGCCGGCGAACTGGTTCATTCGCTGCTGGAGATGAGCTGGCAGGTTGTTTGCGAGCTGGTTGAGGGCATGAAGTTCTCCGTGAAGCAGGTCGACTTTTCCGGAGCTCGTCATCCACATCGTGCCGGAGCTGACCTCGGCCAGTCGGTCCAGGGAATTCTCGATCTGTTTGACAATCTGCAGTTCCGGCTTGGTGTCGCCAAGCATGTTGCCGTCGGCATTGGCTATCAATAACTGGTTTCGGTATTGCACCAGTGCTTGCATTGCCACCTGGTGCTGCACCTGGAAGGACTTTTCGATCTGACGATCAGATGGGAGCCGATCATCGTTTCCAGGTTGATCTGCCGGGTTCTTTCCGACGACAGCCTGGAGCTGGTTGATACTGTTGGTGAGGTCGCCGGAGAGGGGAAGCTCTCGTGCCCGCTGACTGATGCTGCGAGCCAGTCGTCGGTAAGAGTAGACACCACGGAAGCTACCGAAAGAGAGTCCTGCCAGAATCAGGAAGAGTAGCCCGATACAGAGCAGNAACTTNGATCGGATTGGCCATCGGGAGAGCATGTTTTGTCACTCTGGCAGGAAGCCTCTTGTCATGTCAGGCTGCCTGGCGAGANGGNCTCGTTTCGGTTGTCATNCCCTGGCACCGGAGGAGCAGGTTTTNAAGTCGAGCTGATGCACGCCAGCGGTTNCCCGCATGTCGGAGCAGGGTACTGGCCCGGTCCCGTAGATATCGCCAGCGGAGGTGGTAGCCCAGCGAGTTGTATTGTGTGAGTGCCCGGAGCGAGAGCGAAAAGGACGTGCTATCCACATCGGGNGTCTCCCCTTCTGCAGGAAGGGGTCCCCGGGCAAGCAGGATTTGCAGGTTCTTGTCCGAAGCTGACGAGAAGAGCTGCCTGACAACCATCCCATTTGCCTGGGCAAGCATCGTGAGGGTGGCAGGTGTGAAATTGTAGATGTGGGCNAAATGGAATTGTTTGCCGGGGGCCGCGTGGGGGGCAGAGAAATTTGGTACCTCGATGTAGCAGAGTCCATCGGTAGCCATGAGCTGGCGCAGTTTCCGTAGTGCAGACGAAGGATCGTTCAGATGTTCCAGCACATGCACGAGNAAAACAAGTTGCTGGTTGGCCTTTCCCTCGAGNTGGTCCAGCGAGGNTTGCTGGATCTCGGCATGNAACTGGTCGCGTGAAAACNGACAAAATCCCCGTCCAGGCTCAATCCCGCTTGCCTGGAAACCAGCAAGGTCGAAGTTCTTGACGGTGCAGCCGATTCCGGAACCGATTTCCATGACCTGTGCTGAATGTGGAATTCGATGGCCAAGCATGTCCACCAGCTGTTCACCACGTTTCCATTCTCTCAGGACACGGTAGGGGGAGGGGGTGAACTCACCATGGTAGTCATCACGATATTGCCCCTCGTAGTATTCCGACAACTCTGCATCGCTGGGAATGGAACCATGGGAGACCAGCCCGCAGTTCTGGCAGAGAACCGTTTCCAGGGGATTGCCTCGCCGATCGAGATCTGCTGCCCGGAGGAAGTGTCTTTCACCACAAAGATTACAGGGGGTGCTTCGATCGGACTCGGAAAATGACTGCCTGCTGGACAAGGGTCGCTTTCTCCTGAAAAAGGGGCGATTACAGGTATTCCCGGCAATAGGCACAGCCTGCAAACGATATCCGGGGGTACGTTTCAGGTCAATTCCAAACAAACTGGATAGGCCGTTTCGCTCAGACCAGAAATCCTGATTTCCACAGTTGGCGAAAACTGGTAAAGTCAGCCCTTCCGAAAAAGGCTGGAAAGCGGCATGAGGCTGCCAGGCCTTCGTGCTTCAAGGATGGGACCGGATTGATGCGACAGATCACTCGGTATATTTTCTTCGAGCTGATCAAGGTCTTTTTCACCGTCCTCGCTGCGATGACGATCTTGATGCTTCTCGTGGGCCTGGTGCAACGCGCGGTGGTCGAGGGGATGGGGCCGTTACCTGTCCTGCGACTGATCCCCTTTCTTCTGCCCGACGCGCTCCGTTTTGCGATCCCTGGAACAATGCTGTTTGCAGCCTGTTCGGTTTATGGCCGCATGTCGGCGGACAATGAAATTGTTGCGATCAAGAGCCTCGGTATTTCTCCGCTGGTGGTTGTCTGGCCCGCGATGGTANTGGCNTTTGCNGTCAGTCTTACGGCTGTCTGGTTCAATGATGTTGCTGTCTCCTGGGGGCGTCAGGGAATAAACCGCGTGGTCCTGCAATCGGTCGAAGAAATTGCCTATGGCACCCTTCGCAGCCAGCAATCGTATTCAACCCGTCGGTTTTCAATCCATGTGAAACAGGTCAAGGGTCGGAAGCTGATACGCCCTACGATTTGTTTTCATGCACATGGGGACTCTCCGCCAGTAACCTTGGTAGCCGAACAGGCGGAACTGCGTTTCAACTCGGAAAGTAATCGCCTCAAGATCATGATCGAGAACACACAGTTTGACATTGGCAGCAGTACCCATGGACAGTGGCCGGACCTGCTGGAATACGAACTCCCGCTCTCCGCCATCTCGGGGGAGAACGCATCAAAACCAGGTCCATCGCAGATTGCGATGCGTGACATTCCGGTACAGGCAGGTGCCCAGAGATCAGAAATCCAGCAGCATCAACAGGCGATGGCGGCGACGGCAGCCTACCAGATGCTAACCGGGGATTTCGCGGCACTCCACGATGAACAATGGAATGATCGCTACGAGCAATTGGGCTGGCAGAATTTCAAGCTCAACCGGCTCAATACCGAAATCTGGCGCCGATGGGCAAACGGCTTCAGTTGCCTGGCATTTGTGCTTGTCGGAGCAGGCCTGGCCATCTTGTTGAGGACGGCAGATATCTGGACAAGCTTTGGACTCTGTTTCCTACCAATCTTGATTGTTTACTATCCTATTATGCAATTTGGAGTGGATAGGGCAAAAATCGGGGAGTTACCGGTTTACAGTGTTTGGATCGGCAACCTGGTGCTTTTCTTCTTCGCCGCTTTGTTTCTCCGCAAGGTGAACCGATACTAGTTGGAAGGGAAGTGTCCTAAAATAGAACGAACTGACAGGTTCTCTCAGATAAGCACTGGATGATCATGGCTGACGTTGCCCCAGAATGGGATTCGATGCTCGATTACACGGCATTGTCCGATCAGGGCATGCGCCGTACGAACAACCAGGACTCGAACGTCGAGGTACTGGTGAGCGATGAAGCCTCCTGGCAGGAGCGCGGCCACCTGTTCATCGTTGCCGATGGGATGGGAGCTCATGCGGCTGGTGAACTGGCCAGTGAAATGGCAACGCAGAGTGTTTCTCACCAGTACTACAAGTACCGTGACCTGTCGCCAGCAGAAGCTCTTCGCAAGGCGATTATCAATTCAAATAGCGAAATCCGTCGTCGTGGTTCCGAGAATGTGGAATTCCACAACATGGGGACCACGATCAGTTCCCTGGTGCTGTTACCCTACGGGGCCATTGTCGGACATGTTGGAGACAGTCGAGTTTACCGGCTGAGAGATAATATTCTCGAACAGCTCACCTTTGACCACAGCCTGGTCTGGGAGATGCGACGATCCGGGCAGTTACCCAAGGACGGAAGTGGAGATGCAGCAATACCCTCCAACGTGATCACGCGTTCCCTGGGTCCTCACGAGAAGGTGGACGTGGACCTGGAGGGTCCGTTTGATATCCAGGTAGGCGATTGCTTCCTGCTCTGCAGCGATGGGCTCAANGGGCCAGTGCCGGAAGANGAGTTTGGTCCTGCGATGCAGTACCTGGATTCGGCAGAAGCANCCCAGTTTCTCCTGGANACAGCGAATATCCTTGGCGGCCCGGATAACATCACCGCCACTGTGGTCAAGGTTGTGNGTGAAGAGNTTGCGACACAACCTGGCCANCTGGGGCTGTCGAAAACAAAGAAAAAANATNAGTCCGGTGGGNTAAATCCTGGNTTCCTGATAGCGGGTTTCGTTGGNTTGCTGGCGGGTCTTATTATTTACCAGGCACTTGGTGATGCGNTCATGGGNGGCGGNGTGGCCCTGCTGGGCCTGGTTGCCGTGCTGCTGGGAATTATCTTCCCGTCGTTGAAAAAATCCCAGGTGCAGGACACGGTGATCCAGCAGGGACAACCACTGGGCGCAGGTCCTTACACGAAACGCAATTGCAAGATTGACAAAAAACTGGTTGACGTGATTGTTAATCGTTGCAACGAGCTGCGCAAGGTTTCCGAGACAACGGACCTGGAAGCGGACTGGTCGACCTTTGATGAATACTGCCTGGCGGGAGCGGAATACAAGCAGGCACAATCCTTCGAGCAAGCGTATGTTGAATACGCACGGGCGATTTCATTCATCATGAAGGGATTTCGGAGCATGAACCAGCTTGGACCTAGTCTCTCCAACGATTGAGCTCCCTTGCTCCCATTTCTTTCCCGGCCGAGGCTGAATCGATCTGGCCCTGTTTTATCAGGACTCCTATACTCCTCGCCGGTCGGAGTTTCTTTACTCAACTGGTGCGGGGCCGCGCTGGCATGAAAACAGTTTCAAAAACAAGATGTTGCCGGCAGAAATGCCTCCTGGGGTGCCTGTTGCCATTCCTGTTTCTGTTATTGGCCTGCCCGCCAGTTGAGGCTCGTGTTCGTCGCCGACTGACAATTCGAAGTGATCCACCTGGCGCGCTGGTTTATATCGATGACCAGGAAATTGGCATTACCCCGGTTTCAACCTCCTTTACCTTCTACGGGACGCGGAAGATTCAGCTGATCAAGGATGGCTACGAGATGGTCACAGTGAAACGGACGTTCCGGGCTCCCTGGTACCAGATCACCCCAATCGATTTTTTCACCGAAAATCTCTTGAGCCGCGAGTTGCGTGATGAACGGGTGCTTGATTTCAAGCTCGCACCGCAGCGCATCCGGAGTGATGCGGAACTTCGCCAGCGAGGCATCCAGTTGAGGCGACGCGCTGAAGAGGGGATCGTGGCACCCCCCCGGGGAGCAACAACCAGGTTGGGACCAGGCCCTGTGCAGAGGAATATCCTGTTGCCGCCGACCCGGGTTGCACCCGCCTTGCCGGCTCCCGGGACGCCAACCTTCCCGCGCCGCTAGAACGGCTACTCGCTTACAGCCTCTTCCGCATCACCAGAATCATCCGGTGGGCCGACAGCTGATTCGACTGCATCCTCTTCATCCTGCTGGACTTCCTCACCCGAGAAGTTGAGCCGTTCGATTTGCTCGTGGTTCTCGTCCCAGACGGCGTCTACCAGGATCAGGTTCTTGCCCTCGAATGTACCCTGCAGGAGTTCTTCCGAGAGTGGATCTTCGATACGGTTCTCGATAGCTCGTCGCAACGGCCGGGCACCAAAATCAAGGTTGGATCCCTGCTTGATCAGGAACTGCTTTGCGTCATCGCTCAGTTCCATTTGCAGCCCTCGATCATTGAGTCGTTCGCGGACCTTGGCGAGTTCGAGGTCAATAACCTGGTTCAGGTCACCGATCGTCAAGTGGCGGAAGATAATGGTGTCATCCAGCCGATTAAGGAATTCCGGCCGAAAGACCCGCTCGATCTGCTCGTTGACGCGTAGTTTCATTGACTCGTAGGAGGAGTCATTATCGGGCGCCTGGAAACCAAAGGCCGATTCATTCTTGATGGCGTCGGCGCCGGCATTGGTGGTCATGATCAGGATCACGTTACGGAAATCGACGTTGCGTCCAAAGCTGTCCGTCAGTCGACCCTCCTCCATGACTTGCAGGAGCATGTTAAACACATCCGGATGTGCCTTCTCAATCTCGTCAAGCAAGACGACGGCATAGGGACGACGGCGGATCTTCTCGGTCAGTTGCCCACCCTCCTCATACCCGACGTATCCAGGAGGGGCACCGATCAAACGACTGACATTGTGCTTCTCCATGTACTCACTCATGTCGATGTGGATCAACGCATCCGCGTCACCGAACATGAATTCGGCCAGGGCCTTTGCCAGGAGTGTTTTTCCCACACCGGTGGGACCAGCGAAGACAAAGCAACCGGTTGGTCGCTTGGGATCTTTCAGGCCACTGCGACTTCGACGTACCGCCTTGGCCACGGCACCGATCGCTGCTTCCTGGCTGATAACACGTTTATGCAGTTCGTCTTCCATGTTCATCAGCTTCAGGCTGTCCTCGGTGGAGAGCCGGGTCAGTGGAATACCGGTCATCTTGGAGACTACCTCGGCAATCACGTCCTCATCGACCACGCCATCGGTTTCCTGGGATTTTTCACGCCATTCGCGGGTGATCGTTTCTTTTTTCTTTCGCAGCTTGTCAGCACTGTCGCGCAGCGAGGCTGCTTCCTCGAAATCCTGGTTCGCTACGGCATCTTCCTTTTCCTTGTTGAGTCGCTCGACTTCATCGTCGATCTCTTTCAAATCGGGAGGCCGGGTCATCGTTCGCAGCCGGATTCGTGCACCCGCTTCATCAATGACGTCAATTGCCTTGTCAGGCAGGCAGCGGGCNGTGATGTAACGCTCCGAGTACTCCACTGCTGCCTTGACCGCGTCATCGGTGATCTGCACCCGGTGGTGNTCCTCGTATCGCTCCCTTAATCCCTTGAGGATCTCCACGGTTTCATCGGATGANGTGGGATCGACCAGGATCTCCTGGAACCGGCGAGCTAGCGCACTGTCCTTTTCAATGTACTTGCGGTACTCGTCGAGCGTTGTGGCTCCGATGCANTGAATTTCACCTCGTGCCAGNGCTGGCTTGAGGACGTTGGCGGCATCAATTGCTCCCTCTGCACCACCGGCGCCAACGAGCGTGTGGAGTTCATCGATGAACAAGATCGTGTTCTTGGCACGCCGAACTTCATTCATGACGGCCTTGATCCGCTCTTCAAACTGCCCCCGGTACTTTGTACCCGCCACCATCATGGCAAGGTCGAGTACGACAATTCTTTTTTCGGCAAGAATTTCCGGGATATCTCCATTGATCACCCGCTGGGCAAAGCCCTCCACGATGGCCGTTTTGCCAACGCCTGCTTCGCCAAGCAATACCGGGTTGTTCTTGGTTCGACGGCAGAGTACCTGCGTGGCCCGTTCGATCTCGCGTTCCCTGCCGATGACCGGGTCGAGTTTGTTTTGACGAGCCAGNTCGGTCAGGTCNCGTCCAAAGCTGTCCAGCGCCGGGGTCTTTGACTTGCTTCCTTTTCCCGACGGGGAGTCGCTATGGCCAGATTCCCTGCCNCCACGTTCAGAGGATTCTCCCGNTTCCAGGCCATGGCCCANCAGGTTCAGGACCTCGTCACGAACTTCATCGAGCTTGAGTCCCAGGTTCATCAGTACCTGGGCGGCAACGCCTTCCTGTTCCCGGAGCAGTCCGAGAAGGACGTGCTCGGTGCCGACATAATTGTGGTTCAGGTTGCGAGCTTCCTCCATCGAGTACTCGATAACCTTCTTGGTTCGTGGGGTTTGCGGAAGCTTTCCCATGGTGACCATTTCGGGGCCACTCTGGACCAGTTTCTCGACCTCGAGACGTATCTTGCGGAGATCGACATCGAGGTTCTTCAGCACGTTAGCCGCAACACCACTTCCTTCCTTGACCAGGCCCAGCAGAATATGTTCTGTGCCTATGTACTCGTGGTTAAATCGCTGGGCTTCCTGGTTGGCCAACTGCATGACCTTGCGTGCTCGGTCGGTAAATCGTTCGTACATCCGTTTTCACCTTCTCATGGCTGGGNAGGTTGTCGGCTGCCAGTGNTACTTTCAGTCGTTGTCATGNTCTACGGTTTTCANGCTGCCGGACTTAATGACTCTTCGGGCTCCGATTCTTCCTCGTTGTCACTCCTGGTGTCGGCCAGTANTTCTNTTTGTTGTTTGATTTCAAATTCCCATTCGTCCGAGCCGTCACTGAGTGCNGCCCGGTTTAATTCGATTNCGGCTTCNTCAATTCGCCCNGTANGCCGGCAGAGGGCTGCCAGCATCAGCCGAGCAGGGATGTCAGTTTCGCAGGCCAGTAGGAGCTTNCGGAGAAGCGTCTCTGCCTCATACCAGTTCTGTTTCAAGTACTCCTGTTGGGCTAATGCAAACAGGTCATCATCAAGGATCTCTGCCTCAAGGTTATCCTCCAGTTGCTTTCCTTTCCTGGAATTGCCCGCGGTTGACCGGCTCGCCGGAGCNATCACGGACAGTTGTGGCATTTGTCGCCAGGACTGGATNAGCCCGTAGATCCAGAATCCGGCAACACCAGGCCATAAGGACCAGGCAAGGGGTGGGGGGAGTAACTCGGGCCAGATGAACTGGCTGGCGATGGCAAGGTTCAACAACCCTGCGAAAAGCAGGGCGGTGAAAAGACCCGACCAATGGCCTCTCAGCCAAAGGCGTGCCATTCCTGGCCAGCAACACGTTAGCCAATTTGCCCGCTGCATCCCTTCCAAGCTCCGGCATCCAATGCCTGTCTACGCGGTGACTGCTTACCCCATCCTTGTCTGTGTCTGTGCCAGCGAATTCTAGCTCCCATCTTCCTTGTGGACAAGCCAAGTTGCTTTCTACATTAGGGTTAGGGTGGATGTTCNTTTCTTTCAATANTCGATGGAGGAAAGGATTCTGACAACCAGTGCATGCCAAAATGACAGCTAGCTGCCATAATAATCCGCACCATCTGACTAAACGTGAGTGTTTTGTCACGGTGTGACACCTGCTCATATCCAGATGGGATAAATACGCAAATGATGTGCCAGAGCAGATTCAAGAGTGTCCGTGTGATATAGATCGATTAAGTNCAGGCTGATGATGTCAGAAACACCAGGGAATATAGCTGGAGATGTTGGTCGCAATGNGAGCGACCTACCGGCTGACTGGCCCCAGATTGCCCGGATCCTGGANGCAAATGCAAACCGGGCGGAAGAGGGGCTGAGGGTCCTGGAAGATTGCTTCCGGTTTGGGCGAGATGATCCTTTTCTCGCTGGACAGTTGAAGCAATTGCGCCATGCGCTGTCGGAGGCACTGGAGTTTCTCCCCAGGCAAGACTGCCTGTTGGCAAGGGACTCGCATGGGGATGTCGGCCGAGCGATCGTTGCCAGGGGAGAATATGATAGAGATTCTCTCGGTGGGATCATCGAGGCCAACATCCGGCGAGTTCAGCAGTCACTTCGCTCACTGGAAGAATACAGCAAGCCTGTCTCGGTAGAAGCGGCCAGCCGGATAGAGAAGCTTCGTTACCAGAGTTACGACCTTCACCAGGCGCTCTTCAGGAGCCAGCACGTGGCAAAGAGGCTGCTGGCTTCTCGCTTGCATGTGATCATTGATGCTGCCAACAGCGACCTGGAATTACAGCAGCAAATAGAAAAACTCGCTGCTGCCAGGATCGACATGATCCAGCTGCGCGACAAGCAGCTTGACGATCGCTTGCTCATCCATAGGGCAGGGGTGATTCGCCGTACACTGGACAGACTCCAGGCAGCCCAGCCAGGNATTCCATTATTGATCATCAATGACCGTCCCGATGTTGCCCGGGCGTCATCGGCGGACGGTGTTCATGTGGGACAGGATGACATGGCAGTTGCCCAGGCACGGAAGATCGTCGGGTTCCATGCGCTGGTTGGTGTTTCCACACACTCGATAGAACAGGCTCGCCAGGCAGTACTCGANGGTGCGGATTACCTTGGTTGTGGCCCGACATTTCCGGGGAAGACGAAACAGTTTGACGCGTATCCTGGCCCAGCATTTCTGGAGCAGGTGAGTGCCGAGATCCGGCTACCTGCTTTTGCAATTGGTGGCATCACCCTGGAAAACCTCGACGAGGTTCTTGAAACAGGGATACAGCGAGTTGCGGTCGCCGGTGCGATCAGCAACAGCGATGCTGCGGACGACGTTGCCGGCGAGTTTCAGGATCGCCTCCTGGTGGCGAGTTCCTGGCAAGAGAAGTAGTGGGAGCGGAAATCGAGACCGTGATGGATAGCCCCCTCTACGAGGTTGAACAGAAATACCCGGTTGATGATTTTCAGCAGATCCTCTTTCAGCTGGAAGAAAGAGAAATCGTGATCGGCGATGCTGCGGAGCAACAGGACAGCTATTACTGTCACCCTGCCAGGGATTTTGCGGTGACGGATGAAGCACTGCGAATTCGCCATGTGGGGAACCAGTCCTGGATGACTTACAAGGGCCCCAGGGTCGATACAAGTACCAAGACCAGGAGAGAACTGGAAGTGGACTTGCCCCCTGGCCGATCGACTGCCGACCAGTATGACCAGCTCCTGCAGGCACTTGGTTTTCAGCACGTGGGAGATGTGATCAAGAGTCGCCGTACAGCGGTGATTCCGTGGACGGGCTGGGATGTCGTCATGGCACTTGATGAGGTAGTGTCTCTCGGCTGTTATATAGAACTGGAGACGATCTGCCTGGNAGACAAGCTGCAGGATGCGGAAAAGGTGATTGANCGAATAGCAACAGAACTGGGTCTTTTTTCAACCGAGAGAGCAAGTTACCTTGAATTACTTGNCGGCGAAGNATAATTTCCAGCGNAACTTTNGCCAGTTCGCAGGGTATATTTCTTTAGTCACCCATGCAGTTGTGGGAAGACGCCAGAGACGGGGGTGGAGGCAGATCATGGAGAAGAAAATGAAGCGTCTTACCACACAGATTTTACTTGTTATCGCCACCGCAGCCATCTCGCTGGGTGTGAACCCATCGGCAGCACGTGCCCAGGCGGATCGGCCCCAGTACCAGGAATTGCTCAAGCGATTTGATCGTGATGGTGATGGCCGCCTGAATGAACAGGAACGGCAATTGATGAGCCAGGAGGTGCAGAAGCGTNCGNGCCAGGGCAACGCCAATCGCCCCAGNCGTGAAGAGGTGATCAAGCGGTATGACAAGAACGGAGATGGACAGCTGGATGCCCAGGAACTTGCTGCCCTGCGTAGCCAGNTNGCGAAAACAAGNGATGGAGCTGGNANNCGNCCGNCAAACGATAACCGCCGGGAAGGGACGAATAATCGTGGCCTGATCGAGCGCTTTGATACCAACAAGAATGGTCGTCTCGATCCGGAAGAACAGCAAAAGGCCCGGGAGGCAATGCAAAGACGGCAGGGGAATCCCCAGCAACGTCCACCCCAGCCTGGAAATCGGCAATCAGGNACAAGTCGAGAGCAGGTTCTGCAGNGATTTGATGCCAATNGNAACGGCCGCCTGGATCCGGAAGAACAGGAGAAGGCACGAGCAGCGTTTGGCCAGCTTCAAAGGCGAAGTGGTGGTCAGCGTGGTTCTTCGAGGACCCAGGGGATCGAGCCNCGCGATCGCAAGGCCCGGTTGGATATGTCCGCGTTGCTGGAAAAATACGATGCCAACAAGAATGGTCGNCTGGATGCNGATGAACGGCGGTTGGCGATGGACGCCATGCAAACCCGGTCGGGCAGCAAGTAGTNTCAGCTGAGAGATTCGTCCTGCGGTAATCAGGGGCCTCCGCTACAATGTGCGGATGACCCCCCCANGTGTTCCCCCCTCTTCTCATCGCATCGATCCACCACTCCCAGAAATGTTGCCCAGTGGTGATGATGGGAGTGGCGTTGCTTCGGTTCAGCCGCTCGCCACGGAGGCGGCCGAGCATCATCGTCACAACTTTATTGTGACGATGCTCTACCAGGTGATCCTGCGTTGTGGGTGGATCTTCAAGACCGAGAGCATCGTGATGCCCGCCGTGATGCACACCATGGGTGCCCAGGGCTGGCTGCGAGGTTTCCTGCCGGCAATCAGTCGTTTCGGCATGTGTATCCCACCCATCTTGCTGGCATCGAGAATTCGGGCTGTCCCAAGAAAGAAATGGCTGATCTTTGCCTGCACCGGAATGATGGCCGCCTGTTTCCTCACGCTTGCCGGCATCTGGAGGGTTGTCCCAGTCAAGACATCCTGGCTCCCGATCCTGTTCCTGGCAATCTACGCGCTCTTTTATGTTGCTGTTGGTTTAAACAACCTGATAGGGAACACGATCCAGGGGAANTTGATCCGGGTGAAATCACGCGGNCAACTGCTGGCACTGGCCAGCCTGCTGGGTGCCATCTTTTCGATCTTGCTGGCTGGACTGCTGATGCCTGGTTGGCTGGAAGGTGAGAACGGAAAATTTCAATGGGTTTTCGGTTTTGTTGGTATCTGTTTTACGATTGCCGCATTCTTCGCCTTGCAGTTGAAGGAACATGCTGATGACTTTGATCAACCGGCGAAAAAATCCAGTGGGGTTTTTCGAGATGCACTCCTGGCCTTGCGAGAGGACGCCCCCTTTCGTCGCCTCTGCCTGGTGGGGGGACTGTTTAGTGTTTCGGTCATGCTGTTCCCCCATTACCAGCCCATGGGAAAGGATGAACTCGATTTCAGTCTCCAGAGCCTGGTTGTCTGGGTCATGGTGCAAAATGCCGGCACCGGTGTTTTCAGTGTTATCGTGGGACCGATCGCCGATCGATATGGTTATCGACTGGTGTTACGACTGATCCTTGTCGTCGTGGCGATGACGCCGCTGCTGGCAGTTGCGATTGCCAGCAGTTCGCTTGANTGGAGCGGACTTTACTGGTCNGTNTTTGTGCTTGTCGGGCTGACTCCCGTGGTGATGAAGACCCTGCACAACTACACGCTGGAAATGGCACCGCCATCTGACCACACGCGGTACCTGGCGATTATGAGCCTCTCCATTTCGGGCCCCCTGATGGCTGCTCCCTTCGCCGGTGCCCTGATTGACCGGTTCTCCTATACCCCGGTTTTTATTGGAGTTGCCCTGGTAGTTGGAATTGGCTGGCTGTTCACCTTTACTCTGCAGGAACCTCGCCACCAGCAGTGATCAGCAGCCGTTTAGTTTATGGAAGTTCGTTGTGATACGATAGAATCGCACACGGGAACGAGAATCCATCACCTGCCGGGAGTGTCGATGAGTAACTGGAAGCTGCTCTGCCGTGAAATCGCCCATCGCAAGATGAACTTCCTGCTTAGCCTCCTTGCGATGACAGCCGCGGCAATGCTCTTCATTGCTGGTCCGACGCTGATGGAGGGTTATAAGGAAGAGTCGGATCAGCAGTTGCGTGCCATGCAGGTCAAGGCCGACACGGACCTGGCAAATCTGGACAAGCGGACGAAACGGATCATGCGTGACCTGGGATTCAACCTCAGGATTGTCCACAAGAACACCGATCTCTCCAGGCTCTATGCGAGTTTTGTTTCCTTTGATATGCCGGAAAGCTATGTCACGACGCTGGCCGAAGCGCCAGAAATTACCAAGATCGTTCACCTTGTTGCCACGCTCAAGCAGATGATTGAGCTGGAAGGGAAACCTCGCCTGCTGGTTGGCTTTGCCCCCGAGGCGACCCAGTCACATATCGAACAGAAAGCTCCCATGGGTTTCCAGATAAAGCAGGGGACGGTCTTTCTCGGACACCTGGCGGGAGAGGGGTTCGAGGTGGGAGAGTCGATTGAGGTTCTAGGGAAGTCCTTTGAGATCGCCAACATCCTGGCACCACGAGGAACACGCGACGAGGATATTTTTGTTGCCATGCACCTGAAGGATGCTCAGCAGCTGCTGGAAAAAGAAGGGCTGATTAGCGAGATTGTGGCGCTTGGATGCAAGTGCAAGACGGTGGNCCGAGTCCAGGAAATCATGGCACAACTGGAAGCAGTCCTGCCCGAGGCCAGGGTCGTGGAACTCAGCACCCGGGCGATTGCCCGTGAGGAACAACGACAACTTGTCAGCAAACACTACCAGCAGCAGATGAACGACTACGAGGCGGGCAGGGAGGGAATCCGTACTGTGCTGCTAGGATTGAACAATCAGGTGATTCCCCTGATCGTACTGGTATGTGTCACATGGGCCGGATTGCTCGCCTGGACCAATGTCCGCCAGCGGCGCACGGAAATAGGATTGCTACGCGCCCTCGGGAAAAACTCGACTGGCATCATCTCCCTGCTGCTTGGCAAGGCCCTGATCGTGGGGCTACTGGGNGGGATTCTTGGTTCGCTGATGGGACTGGCAATTGCCTCGCAGCTTGCCCAGTCCGAGCTCTTGGCGGTCTCGGCAGAGAACTTCCAGGCACCAACCTTGTTGCTTGTGGTAACCATTGGTGGAGCACCACTGGTTGCGGCGCTGGCCAGCTATCTGCCGACGCTGATCGCAGTCCAGCAGGATCCTGCCGTCGTCCTGATGGATGGCTAGGCGGCAGGTCGATTTCTCCAGTAACCTGCCAGCACGGTCCCGGTGAACATGCAGCCAAAAGTGTAAAAGGCTGGTGGGATTGCGCTGGTGTCGCTAAAGAGTGTCAGTGCCAGCAGGGTACCAACGCCTGCATTCTGCATGCCAATCTCCAGGGTTAATGCCCGGCCCATCGAAGCAGGGAGTTTCATCGTGCGAGCGGCGATACTTCCAGCCGTGTAGCCGGCGAGGTTTAATACCAGCAGGGCGACGAGAATCTGCAGGGGAATGTCGACCAGCTGGGACCGGGTACGACCGANAACGACGGCGATAATTGTAAGGATGGCAAGGTTGGCGACGAGAGGGCAGAGCTGCCGGGCACGCCGTTCCCAGCCGCTGAAGATCCGGCCCACGATGAAGCCTGCAATCACCGGGGCGACAACCGTGTAACAGAGCTTGATGCTTGAACGGNCATAAATACCATCCCCGGCGGCCTTTTCCAGAAGATCCATCTTGTCCCCCAGCAGCGCTGCGACAAGCCGCATGGCAAGAGGAACGGCGAGGGGAGAAAGAAGCGTTGCAACGGTTGTCAGGCTCACGGAGTAACTTGCGTTGCCACGGGCATTGATTGTCAGCACATTGGATGCCATCGCCCCGGGGACACAGCCAACCAGGACCATGCCAAGCAGGTAGTCCCCTTCAAGCTGAAAGAGGAGCCCACAGGCGAGTGCCAGGAGCGGCATCGTTGCATACTGAACGAGTACGCCACCCAGGACNGTCTTCCAGCGGCGAGTGACCTGGGCAAGTTCGTCCCGGGGAAGCATCCAGCCGATCGAGAACATCGTGACCACGATCAGCCAGTCCAGGTAATAGCTGCTGATCTCCTTGCTGAAAGGATCGATCCAGCCTGCCGGCCAGTAATAGGCCAGGAGCGAGGAGAGTACCAGCAATGGCAATAGGAAGCGCTGAACCATGAAACCAAACTATGCCGGGTGGAGGATATTGATATGGTCTTATGAACAGGGAACTGAGTCCAGTATGGAAAGGTAAGAACTCCCCCGGAGGAGGGGGGTCAGACCAATTCAGAACTCAGAATGCCAAGAAAAAGGACTGTTTTTGGAAACATGGTTTGCGTAACCGGGCAGGGTGGACGATAATCTACGGTTCAGGTCAGTCGATTTACCTTGTGCACAAAGGCGGCAGACCTGGACGTTTTACCATGTGGTTTTATTAAGTGAGGAGTTCCTATGAAACGCTTTATNGCATTAATTGCGACCGTCGCCTTTCTGTCGACAGCGTCGCTCTATGGTGCCAAGGAAGTGAAGCTTGACGGTATCAAGTGTCCGGTTTCGGGCAAGGCCGTGAAAGCTGAGCATGCCGTGGCTTACAAGGGCGCAAAAGCTTATTTTTGCTGCCCCAACTGCCCCAAGGCTTTCGCAGGTAACACTGCCAAGTTTTCTGCCAAGGCAAACCAGCAGCTCTTTGGTACCGGCCAGGCGAAAGCAGTTGCCTGTGCACTTACCAAGAAGCCGTTGAATGCAGCTCAGAAAGTTTCCATCAATGGCAAGGACACGACCTTTTGCTGTGGTGGATGCAAGGGCAAAGTTGCCAAAGCGGAAGACAAGATTACTCTTGTCTTTGCTGACGCAGCTTTTGCCAAGGGTTTCAAAGTGATCGTCGAGAAGAAGTAACTTCTTCCCTTCTACCATTTTGATGCTCANAAGGCATTGAACAAAGCGGGATACCTGGCTGGTCCGGGTATCCCGTTTTTTCGTGCGCCTGAAGTGCTCGTCGCTGCTGAAAAGTGAACTTCCACCAGCATGCTCGTTTTGCCATACTGCTCGCGAAGTGAAATCACCCGCGCCGGTTGCCTTTCCCGGTATGGGATCTCCCCCAGGCATGGCCCAGGCAACTCATGAAGATCTTCTTTTCGGTAGGTGAACCGAGCGGTGACCTGCATGGAGCGAACCTGGTCAGGAGCCTGCAGAANCAGCGTCCGGGTCTNCGNTGNGTNGGCTATGGTGGNCCCCGGATGGAAGCGGAAGGGTGNNAGCTGCACGAGGACCTCACNCGCTATGCACTGATGGGATTCCTGCCGGTGATCGGCAAGNTGCCGATGTTCTACCGGCTGATGAANCGTGCAGAGAAGTATTTCAGGGAGGATCCTCCTGATGCAGTCGTGCTGATTGACTACCCCGGATTCAACTGGTGGATTGCCCGCAAGGCGAAGGAACGTGGCATCCCGGTGTTCTATTACGGGGTTCCCCAGATCTGGGCCTGGGCACGCTGGCGCGTGGGCAAGATGAGGCGGCTTGTCGACCACGTGCTCTGCAAGCTTCCCTTTGAAAAGGAGTGGTATGAAGAGCGAGGATGCAAGGCGACCCATGTCGGCCACCCTTACTTCGATGAATTGATCGAGCGCGAACTGGACCAGGATTTTATTGACCAGCAACAGAGCCGGCCGGGCCAGCTGATNACCATTTTNCCTGGATCTCGCANGCGGGAAGTNAGCCGNCANCTNCCGGTGTTCTTGAAATCTGCCCGGCTGGTCCGTGAGCAACTGGAGGATGTTCAGTTTTCCATCGCCAGCTTTAACCAGGAACAGGCAGAAATGGCCAGGCANATGGTAGAGGATGCCGGGGTGGAAGCAGAGATTCACGTGGACAGGACCGGGGAATTGATCGAGGCCTGCCACTGTGCAATGNCCTGTTCGGGAAGTGTTTCACTGGAGCTGATGTACCACGAGAAACCGGCGGCCATTCTCTACAAGGTCAATGTCATGCAGCGGCTACTGACCCGCCTGCTGGGTCGTGTGCGTTACATGACGCTGGTCAACCTGATTGCATCGGAGCGACGATTTGACTGGCTGGTCCGGGACTATGATCCTGACCGGCTGGAGGGGGCAGAGGTGCCACTGCCGGAATACCCAACCTGCCGGGATAAATCAAATCCGATTGCGGCACACCTGGTGCGCTGGCTGGACGATGAAGGTCAGCAGCGACGAGTTGTCGACTGGCTGCATGCCTTGTCGGAAGAACATGCGATTCCAGGTGCCACCCAGCGAGCGGCAGAGTACATTATCGAGGTGCTTGGCCAGGAATCCTCCGGGGCCAGGTCTGAAGCGGCCTAGCAGCTATCCTGGGTGATACCCGCGTGCGAAGGGAAATCAGACGTGTTACTTGGCGAACCNNCACGAACACCNTANGACCTGCATTTNCGNCTGCTGGGATTNNCNATNNGNATCCATCCNGCNTTCTGGATCGTNGCCTTGNTGATGGGNTTNTANGGNGGNGATAACGAACCNTTNACNGTNNTGNCCTTCNTGNTNGCGNTNCTGNTATCGATNNTCGTCCATGANCTGGGNCATGCNCTGATGTTNCGCCGNTACCNNATNNANTCNCANGTNGTACTTTACCATTTTGGCGGCCTGGCCATTCCCGATTCGATGGATTCCATGGCCGGTTCTGGCAGGTCCAGCCGTTACCAGCAGCTGATGGTCAGCGTGGCAGGGCCACTGGCACAGCTACTGCTGGCGCTGCTGGTCATCCTGGCGCTGCGACTGGGCGGTTATACCGATGGGGTGGTATCACGTTATCTTCCATTGCACTACACGGCCGATCCGATCAAGGGCGCCGATTTTTTCCTGCAGCAAGCACGCGTCGAAGATGCTGGGATGGACGGAAAAATTATCCTGGACAGGATCCAGGGGCTCTCTGCGAGAGATCAGCAAGCGCTCGCCGGCTGTGACCACGATGGGGATGGTGGGATTGATGGGACAGAACTCTCACAGGTCTATATGGCTTACCTGCTTCCTGGGAAGGCAGCCCGTAATTTCATTCTCTTCCTGGTTTACATCAGTATCTTCTGGGCGCTGCTGAACCTGATGCCGGTCTACCCGCTCGACGGTGGCCAGATTGCCCGGGAGCTGTTTCAGCTGAGTGGAACATCGGCTGCCATCGAGAAATCGTTGATGGTCTCGATTGGCACGGGAGTCATTATTGGTTTGCTCGGTTTTCGTTCGGGCCAGGCAATGATTGCTTTCATGTTCCTGATCCTCGCCTGGTCAAGCTTCCAGACACTGCAGCAGTACCGCGGCATGGGAGGTGGATACCGGTAGCGTGAGAGGGGACTTAACCCAGCACAGGTAACTGCGGTCGAACCGGATTGCTGGCAACCTCGGCTGCCTGGTTACGCAGAAGCGAGAGCACGATCTCGTTGTAGTATCCCGCGACCAGATCATCCTCGAAATTCGCATCACTTTGCCCGGCGTCTCCCCGTACCCGGATATCGATGTGAATGGGAATTTCTCCCAGCAAGGGTATCTTGAGCCGCTTGGCCTCTTCTTTTGCTCCGCCGCTGCCAAAGATATCGTAACGCTTGTCACAATCGGGGCAGACGAAGCCACTCATGTTCTCAACCATTCCCAGCACCGGGATGTTCACCTTGTTGAACATGGTGATCGCCTTGAAGGCATCAAGCAGCGCCAGTTTCTGGGGCGTGCAGACAACAATGGACCCGGTCAGGGGGATTGACTGGGAGAGCGTGAGGGCGATGTCACCCGTACCGGGTGGCATGTCGATAACCAGGTAATCCAGTTCTCCCCAGTTCGTGTCCCGCAGGAACTGGGTGATTGCACCATGCAGCATGGGGCCTCGCCAGACAACTGCCTCGTCCTGGGGAACCATGAAGCCGATCGACATGACCGGAATCCCATGCGAGTAAATTGGCTGGATGCGGTTCTCAACCACTTCGGGACGGCCCTCGGCACCCAGAAGGTGGGGGACGCTGGGACCGTACACGTCGGCATCCATCAGCCCTACCTGGCAGCCGGAACGTTTCATGGCAAGTGCCAGGTTGACCGCCACGGTACTCTTGCCAACTCCCCCCTTGCCGCTTGCCACGGCGATCACGGACTTGGCAGTAAGCCCGATCTGCCCGAGTGGCTGGGGAGCCCGGGCATAATCGACCTGTTCAACGGTCACCTTTGAAAGTCCTGGTAATCGCTCCAGCAGCACCGCTTCAAGCTGTCGACAAGTCTCTTCCCAGAGCGGTGCGCTGTGGGTAGTCAGGCCCAGCTTGAGCTGGAGAGAGTCTCCTTCCAGCTTGATGTCCTGGGCCTGGTTGGTTGTGACGACATTCCGGCCGGTTTCCGGATCCTTGAACGTCGAGAGGACCTCGTTTACCGCCGCCAGGTCAATTGCATCACCCATGGTAGTCATCTTCTCCGGTTTTCTTTTCCTGCCAGTTGTCAAATAACTGGTTTCTGCTGATTCAATTCTGGACAATCGTCCGGCGGAGTCTCGCAGAGAGAACAGAGGGGGTCGCCCAGCTCATCTTTCATGCCGGCCAGGCCTCCACAGCTTCCCTTGAGTTTTTTCTGGCCCAGGATCACGCCGACTGCCATCCCCGTCAGAGCCAGGGAAAAGACGACGATGCTCGCCAGGATGACTTTCCAGATCATGGTGCTCTAGTTTCCAGCCGGAAAAATCTTGTCAAATGCTGGACTCTTTTTCTTTGTCAGTTGCTCCGCTCCACGGATCAT
>PANG01000012.1 GCA_002708345.1 Planctomycetaceae bacterium
ATACCCCCGACGATCCAGATGCCCCGGCTGATCCCGACGATCCAGATGCCCCGGCCGATCCTGACGATCCAGATGCCCCGGCCGATCCTGACGCCCCGGAAAGTCCTGGTGATACACCCGAAGCAAGTGATCCAGACGCGGCGGTGACCATTAACCTTCACCTTCCCGCCGATGCCCAGGTGACGATCAACGGACACATTACCCGCCAGACTGGAACACACCGCCACTACACCTCGAAAATACCAGCCGGTTCCACGGCGAGCGATTTCACGATCGAGGCAGAGATCATGCGGGCGGGACAGCAGATTCGCCAGACCCGGACTCTCTCGCTGGGGCCTGGACAAACCAGCTCGCTGACCATGGACCTGCTCGACAAGGGAAGTACCACGACCTCCCTTACGCTCGAGGTGCCACCAGAGGCTCGAGTCACCCTCCAGGGCCAGGAAACCAGCATGCAGGGTGAGATCCGTCTCTTTCGTACGCACAGCCTGTCGCCAGGTCAGACCTGGAAAGGGTACACGGTCGAGGTCCAGCATCAGAAGGACGGAAAAACTCTCTCCTCCCGAGTGACAATCGACCTGGTCGGTGGCCAGGCGCACAGGCTGATAATTCCTGTCCGACCTCCATCCATTGTTCAGAATCGCTAGATCTCACTGACACGCGGTCCAAGCACGGTTGGCTCATTGAAGAAATGGGCTGGCGGAGCATATACTGAGTTGTTTCCCCCCCCACCTGCTTTTCGACACGCAGGGACGACAGATTCATCAAGGAAACAAACGGTGTTCAGACATATTGCGGTTGCCGGGGCAACCGGGGCAGTGGGCACGATCATCCGCCAGCTGCTCGAAGAACGTGATTTTCCATCTGAATCGGTCACCTTTCTGGCCTCAGCCCGGTCCGCTGGAATGCAGCTCCAGTTCCGTGGAGAGTCCCACCCTGTCAGGGAACTCACGCCCAGCGCCCTGGAGGGACTGGATCTGGTGATTGCCAGCACACCGGACGAGGTGGCTTCGGAACTGGTCCCCTGGGCCCGCCAGCGGGGGGTCATCGTGGTTGACGAGAGCGGCCAGTGGCGAATGGACCCGGAGGTCCCGCTGGTAGTGCCGGAGGTCAATCCTCACGTTATCGATTCACACAAGGGAGTCCTGGCCAGCCCGAACTGTTCAACAACCCAGATGGTGCTTGCCATGAAACCCCTCCACGAGGCCGGCCGTATCCGCCGCGTGGTGGTAAGCACGTACCAGGCGACAAGTGGTGCTGGCAGGGCAGGGGAGGACGATCTTGAGCAAGGGACACGGGCGGCACTTGCCGGGGAGGACTACCAGTATGACGCTTTCAGCTCCCCGATCGCTTTCAACCTGATTCCCCAGATTGGCTCATCACGGCACAAGGGATATACCTCGGAAGAAATGAAAATGGTCCTGGAGACCCAGAAGATCTTCGAGGACGACACGATTGCCATCTGCCCCACCTGTATTCGAGTGCCTGTAAGCAACTGTCACAGCGAGAGCATTCTGGTCGAGACAGATCGCAAGATCGACGTTACTGAGGCAACCGAGCTCTTCCAACAGACCCCCGGGATCACGGTGGTCGATGACCTGGCAGCGGGCAGCTATCCAATGCCGCTGAACTGCACGGGAAAGGACGATGTTTTCATCGGTCGCATCCGCGAGGATCTCTCCAGCGAAAACGGGCTGGCATTCTGGTGCGTGAGTGACAACCTGCGCAAGGGGGCAGCCACCAACGCGGTCCAGATTGCTGAATTACTGGCAACTGTTGCCGGGACATCACGCTGATTTCAGTTCCTCCCCGAACATGATATCTCCAATCCATGCGATGGTTCAAAATCACTCTTGCCTATGACGGTGGGGCCTACTCTGGCTGGCAACTCCAGGAGGACCAGCCAACGGTCCAGCAGGCAATCGAGGAAGGACTTCAGAGCGTCACCGGACAACAGGTACGAGTGACGGCGAGCGGCCGCACGGATGCTGGCGTACACGCGGCAGGGCAGGTGATCAGTTGCGCGATCGACACCAATCTGCCGGCCGGGGATCTTGGTCGAGCCCTGCACGCGAACACCCCCCACGACATCTACGTACTGAAGTCGGAAGAAGCCATAAAGGACTTTCATGCCATCCGGGACGCCAACTCCAAGCAATACCGGTACCTGCTGCAGGACGCCACCCACCACGACGTACAAGCTCGCAAGTACTCCTGGCAGCTTCACCACCTGCTAACACTCGAAACCATGCAAGAGGGGGCCGCCCTGTTGAAAGGAACCCACGACTTCGCGGCATTCCAGACAAGCGGCTCTCCTCGTAGTGGCACGGTTCGCACTGTTTCAGAGCTGTCGGTGGAGCGACTGGACGGTGATGGCTTTGAGAGGATCCTGATCCACGTCTCTGCCGATGGTTTCCTGTATAACATGGTACGCAACATCGTCGGCTCCCTGGTCGAGGTGGGTCGGGCAGCCTGCACGCTTGACTGGCTCAGCGAGGCACTCCAGAGCAGGGACCGGCGACGTGCGGGCCCCACGGCGCCAGCGCACGGGTTGACGCTGATGAAAGTGGCCTACTCCCGGGACCTTCCGCCGGATCCTCCCGCACCTGACATTTCCAACTAGCCTTGCTCATGCGTGTTGCACATATCATCACTCGAATGATCATCGGGGGAGCTCAGGAGAATACGCTTTTCTCCTGCCAGGACCTGGCACAGGAGCATGGTGACACGGTGATGCTGATCAGTGGTCCCTCCAGCGGACCGGAGGGTACCTTGCTGGGCGAGACAGGCAGCGGTGAGTTCCAACTCTCCTTGATCCCCTCGCTTTGCCGGGCCATCCATCCCTGGAAGGACTGGCGTAGTTACCGGGCCATCAAGAAACAGCTTCGCAGCTTCCAGCCCGATGTCGTCCATACCCACAGTGCCAAGGGAGGGATGCTCGGTCGGCTTGCTGCCTGGTCACTGGGAGTGCCGGTAATCGTGCACACGGTCCACGGGGCTCCCTTTCACCCCTACCAGTCAACGCTTGCACGGTCCTTCTTCCGCCGTTGTGAAAAGTACGCGGCCAGGCGGTGCCACAAGCTGATCAGCGTCGCTGATGCAATGACCGACCAGCTTGTCCAGGCCGGGGTTGCCCCGCGGGAAAAGTTCTGCACGATCAAGAGTGGTATGGATGTCGATTGTTTTACTGCAGCAGGCACGCGGCGCGACCAGTCGCGCCAGTCACTTGGTTTCCAGCCCGAGGATATCGTGATCGGCAAGATCGCCCGCCTCTTTCACCTCAAGGGGCATGATGACCTGGTCCGGGCAGCAGCCAGCGTGGTCCGAAATCAACCGCGAGCCCGTTTCCTGCTGGTAGGGGACGGGATCCTGCGGAATTCCCTCGAACAACAGATTGAGCAGGCCGGCCTGGAGAAGTATTTCACCTTTACCGGCCTGGTCCCGCCCGGGGAGATCCCTTCCCTGATCGGTGCCATGGACATGCTTGTCCATACCAGCCTTCGCGAAGGACTGGCCCGTGCACTTCCGCAGGCATTGATCGCGGGAAAACCGGTTGTCAGCTATGACGTCGATGGGGCCCGGGAAGTGGTGATCCCCGGTGAAACAGGGTTCCTTGTTCCACCCCGCGACATCGAATCACTGGCGACCGCGCTAAGCGACCTGTCGATAGATCCCTCACTGCGGGAGAAACTGGGAGAGGAGGGGAAGCGGAGGTTTACCGAGCCCTTCCGACATCAGAACATGACCAGGCAGATCCGTGAGGTTTACTGCCAACTGCTCGATGGAGGCAACGGATCAGGGGAGGGGTGATAACCAACGGCCTTTTGTGAGATTCTCATTTTGTCTAGACTACGGATCGCTTTGAGCCGAGCTGTTTTCAACCGAACCCTTGCTTCTTTTGGGGTGTATTAAACGTGGGACGCGGCCGCGATTATCTTGGTTCCTACCGCCTGGTACGACTCATTCGTGCCGGTTCTACTTCCCAGGTGTGGGAAGCGATCAATGACGTGACACAGGAAAAATACGCTCTGAAGTCCCTGGTTCGCCAGATGGCGGCTGACAAGGCAGCGATTGCAGACCTCAAACATGAATTCGAAGTCGCCAAGAACCTGGACCATGAAAGCGTGATCCGTGTCTTCGAGGTGGACATCGCGAGGAAAGTACCTTACCTGATACTGGAACTGAGCCACGGCAAGAACCTCAAGTTGATCCTCCGCAACCGGGCAAGCTGGATTGCCCATCACTTNCCACAAATTCTTGTTCCCATGGTTGACGGACTCACCTACCTGCACACGCAGGGCTGGTTGCACTGTGACGTCAAGCCGGACAATTTCCTTGTCGATGAGGACCTCGAGGTAAAGCTCATCGACTTCTCAATCGCCCGCCATCGGCCAAAAGGAATCGGAAAGATCATGGGCCGGTTTTTCAATAAAGTGCAGGGGACACGCAGTTACATGGCACCTGAGCAGATCCGTGGCAAGCAGCTCGATATTCAGACCGACATCTACGGCCTCGGCTGTACGCTCTACGAGCTCCTGACCACCAAGCCTCCATTTACTGGCTCCACCCCGGGAGAACTCCTGCAAAAGCATCTCAAGGGCCGGATCCCAGTCATTCACACGATCAACAAGAACGTGACCGAGGAATTCAGCAAGCTGCTNCAGGAGATGATGGCCAAGAAATCCGCTGATCGGCCTGANTCGATGGAGAGTGTGCGTGCGAGGATTAAACAGACACGGATCTACAACTTCCTGCCCAAGGCTCCCGAGGACATTGAAGAGGACGAGGAAGAAGTTCTCTAGCAAGTGAATGCCATGGAAAGTACCACCCCAGGCTTACAATTTGAACAGCCCATCCTCGAGCTGGAACAGCAACTGGTTGAGCTGCGCGAAAGCGGACAATCGGGCGATGCCTACAAGCAGGAGGTGCGACNGCTCAAGAAACANATCGCCGACACGACCCGGGANATCTACGACAACCTCTCTCCCTGGGATACCGTGCAGGTCGCCCGTCACAAGGATCGNCCTCACACCTCGGACTATCTCTCGATGGTCTTTGACGAGTTCGTGGAGCTGCACGGGGACCGTCATTTTGGCGATGATCGCGCCCTGCTCACCGGATTCGGCAAGCTCGATCAGTTCAAGGTGATGGTCGTGGGGCATCAGAAAGGGCGCACTATCAAGGAAAAAAACCAGTGTTTTTTCGGCTGCGCCCATCCGGAGGGTTACCGCAAGGCACTTTCCAAGATCCAGCTGGCAGCCAAGTACAAGCTCCCGGTCATCACCATCATCGANACACCCGGCGCCTACCCGGGAATCGGGGCGGAGGAACGAGGCCAGGCCTGGGTCATCGCCCAGAACATGTACGAGATGTCCCGCATGGAGATCCCGATTATCTGTATCGTTATCGGGGAAGGGGGGAGCGGCGGGGCACTTGGAATCGGGGTAGGCGACCGCGTGGCANTCCTCCAGCATGCCTACTACTCGGTCATCAGCCCGGAGGGATGTTCCGGCATTCTCTGGAAGAGCGGTGAGTATGCCCAGCAGGCTGCAGAGTCGCTCCGATTCACGTCCGATCATCTCGACNAACTNGGAATTGTCGATAAAGTCATTCCNGAGCCACTGGGAGGAGCACACCGGGACCATCAGCAGATGGCNGTCCAGATCAAGCAGTACCTGGTCAAGACCCTNCGGGAACTGGTGAAGATTCCCATGGANGANCTTCTGCAACAACGCTACGACAAGTTTCGCANGATGGGTGTCTTCCTTGAAGGACAACCCGCGGATGAATCTGCCGACTAGGCGAACTCCACGAGCAGGGGAGTCGAGTGATNGGTAACGACCAGGACGACCCGACCCCCATCCAGCCCTCAGGCCGNCGCCAGCTCACGCGGCGCAAGAAANTCCTCTTCGCCAGNATCNTGCTGCTGNTCTGTTACTCGATGGCAGANCTTGTCCTGACACTCCTTTANATGCGAGGGACTCTCTCGCCAGCGCCCAAGTCAACCGTGGTGCAGGAACAGGTAGAGCAGGGTGCCAGCAGGAAGTTTGACCCGGTCCGTGGCTGTTTTCTCNCTCCCCACCAGGCCCGCATCGCCATCGTNGCTTCCAACGGGATNATCGAGTCTGTCGGCACCGTGCGGGGAAACGAACAGGGATTTCCCGACCGGGATGACTTCCAGCTGAAACGGACCAATGACAGGGTTCGTCGCTATGCCGTTCTGGGAGACTCCATGACCGCCGCCCAGTTTCTCAAACGCAACTGGCCGGACATGGCAGAGGACCTGGCCAGCGGCGAGGAGATGCCACTTGAGTTATTCAACTTCTCCGTCTTCGGTGGTGGACTTGATAACTGGCGAAGCGTGTTGATCGATCACATCAAGACCGGGGGTTACGAACTGGATGGGGTGATCTTTGCACTCTGCTGCGACGATCTGCATCGGGGTTTCACGTTCTGGGATGACAGCCAGGTCGAGACGGATGAAGAGGGGAGAAAGTGGGGCAGCTACGGCCGCATGCCGTCGCGTGACAAGCTCGATATTCCCGCCAACCTTGAGCAGGCTTCCTCCTTCCTGTTGCCAATCAACTGGCGACTGCTTTCCACCGGAGAGTTTGACCAGCTCCTGGCAGGAGAAAAACGGCTCTCGGTGGACCGCGAATTGAAGCTCTATCTGACTTCACGCTGTGTCTCGGGTGTGGCACGCCTGTTTGGTGTCGATTTAAGCCCGATTCCCCAGTTTCCGCCCCTGGATCCCGCCTGCCTGCCATTAATGGATGAAATTCGAGAGTTTCTCCAACAGCAGCAACTCCCATGCCTGGTCGTCCAGCTCCCTCTCAGGCATGAGTTGATCGGACAACTGGAGCGAGCTCAAGGGACCGGGATTCCCCAGCAGACCCGGCAGTTTGTCAATCGTATCGGTGCCACGGTGATGGACGGCTCCGAGGCGTTCCAGGAACTGGACGAGGACGGCATCCGTGATTGCTGGCTGCCGTACGATGGCCACTGGGGCCAGTCCGGATCCGATCAATTTGCCCGTTACATGGTCAAGGCGATAGAAGACTGGGAACGGACCAGGGGCAGGTGACCAGAAGCGGGCAATAAGCCAGCAAAACCAGCCTGAAACTCGATGATCCTGAACGTCCGATAATGTTTCTTATGTTCGGTTATGGCCATCTCGTTCCAGACAGTAGGTTTTCCCGATTTCCCCCGCCGATCGACTCTCGCAGGCGAACTCACCGCTGGACCTGCTCCCGGGCCACAGCCAATCCCCCCTGCTCAACCGCCCCGGTCACCAAGCGGGACCGGGGGTGTCCGCATCGCACACCCATGGTTTGCATTCGCCCGGCGGCACCCCTCAGCGAGCTGCCAAACGACCGGTTCTGTATCCAGAGTTCACAAAACGTGAAAAGGGGGCTTTGAGGGCTGAATTCCTACCAGCCAGCCCACCAAATCCGGGTACAATGCCCCCTGCCCTGACAGCCCCCCCTGCCAGGCTGCTCCTGGACAGCAGCAGAATCCACAAGATGTTATAAAAACCCATGACGTTTTTTCCCTGGAAGACGCTGATTCTCGTCCTGCTGGCATTCCCGCTGACAACTGTCACTGCGGAGGAGAGTCACTGGTCCTTTGTCCCGCCACAGAGGCCCTCCTTACCGCTCATCGAAAACACCCCCTGGTGCCAGACGCCGGTTGATTACTTTGTACTGCAGAGACAGCAGCAGCGAAGCCTGGAACCCTCTGTGCAGGCACCACGGGATGTCCTGATTCGTCGCGCCTCGATGGACCTGACCGGCTTGCCACCAACTCGCCAGCAGGTCGAATCCTTTCAAAACGACAAGCAGCCGGGGGCCTGGAACCGGGTGATCGAGCGCTTACTGGCCTCGCCCCGGTATGGAGAACGCTGGGGCCGACACTGGCTCGACCTGGCCCGCTATGCCGACAGCAACGGTTTTGAATTTGATTTCGTGCGGCCCCATGCCTGGCATTACCGGGACTACGTGATTGCCAGTTTCAACCAGGACAAGCCCTATGATGCTTTTGTCCGCGAGCAGCTGGCGGGAGACGAAATCAACCGCGATGACTTTTCCTCCTGGGTGGCAACGGGCTTTTGCCGCAATGGCCCCACCGTTGGTAACCAGACGCTCGAAAAAAACCGTTACGAGGAACTGCACGATGTGATCTCGGTCACTTCCGAGGTATTTCTTGGCCTGACCGTTGGATGTGCCCGCTGTCATGACCACAAGTTCGACCCGATTTCCCAGGCAGATTATTACTCGCTACTGGCGATCTTTCATACCACGGGCAAGCGATCCCACCTGCTCGGCAGTGCCGAGGACCGCACCAACAACAGCCAGTGGAATGCCCGCATCCGGGAACTGCGCAAGAAAATCAAACAGCTTTCCAACGTGCCCAGCCGTGGTGATTGGCAACTGCGTGATGGCGAACTGCACCAGCGTGCAATGGCTCCCAATGTTCGCCTTGGATTTGGGGATCCCGACTGGACAGACTACACGGTCAACCTGGAATTCATGAAGACCTCGGGCACCAGCGAGCCGTTCAATTTCGAGGCTGGCATCTATCTTGTCCTCAGGGCCAGCGAATTCAAGAATGGCCTTTCCCTGCACCTGGGTGCCTCTGACAATCGAGAACATGCCATCCATCGCGAGGTCAACAACAGTCCTGCCCTGCTCGCTCCGCGTATTGCCGGAGCGATCCAGGAGGGACGCTGGTACCGCCTGCAGGTCCGTGTAAAGGGGACATCCCTGCAGGCATCGATCGACGACAAGCACTTGTTCTCTGTCGAAGATGAGACCCTTGCCAACGGGCAGGTCAACCTGGTCAACTGGCTNTGCCAGACAAGATGGCGAAATCTCCGCATTACCACCCCGGATGGCACCCTGCTGCAGGACGGTTTCCTGCCAATCGACAAATCTCTCCTCCCCGCCGCCAGCACGGCCGACTTCACGCGTGATTCACTCAACGCGGAGATTGCCAGCCTGGAAGCACGACTTGCCCGCCTGCCGATCGCGATGGCCATTACCGACGACAGTCCCCAGGCACGTGAAACACGAATCCAGCTGCGTGGTGACTATCGAACGACCGGTGACCTCGTGGGGCCAGGCGTCCCCCGTGCCCTTGCCGCCGAAGCGGTTACTTTTCCACCCTCTGTCGAGGGTGCTGCCACGACAGGGCGCCGCCTTCAGCTGGCCAACTGGATCGCCGCAAAAAACAACCCGCTGGCGGCACGGGTCATGGTCAACCGCATCTGGCAACATCATTTTGGCCGCGGCCTGGTGGAGACTCCCAGTAACTTCGGGCTGATGGGCAGCGAGCCCAGCCACCCCGAACTGCTCGACTGGCTGGCCATCGAGTTCATTGACTCGGGCTGGAGCATCAAGCAGATGCACCGGCTGATCATGCAGTCAGCCACCTACCGGCAATCGTCCATCCAGGACAGGCNGAGGGCGGGGCAACGCCCCGATCCGGACGCCCGCTGGCTGACCCGCTATCCCCAGCGCCGGCATGAAGCGGAAATCATCCGCGACCGTATTCTCTGGGCCAGCCGTTCCCTCAACCGGCAGATGGGGGGACCAGGCGTGATGCCGAGGATCCACCCCAGCGTGGTCGCCTCCAGCACCACCCGCAAGTGGCCAACCGTGGAGCAGGAAGGACCGACCCACTGGCGACGAAGTGTTTACATCTTTGTCCGCCGCTCGGTCATGTTCCCTTTCCTNGAGTCTCTTGATGCACCNGTCACGACCCAGAGTTGTGACCAGCGAGTGGCCACCACTGTNCCCACACAGGCCCTGCAGATGATGAACAGTCATTTCGTCAACGAACAGGCCGGCCTGATGGCCCGGACCATCCTGCAGGATCATACCGGGTCCCCCGCAGCGCAAATCGACAAGGTCTACTGGCAAGCGCTTTCCCGCCCTCCCGACAGGGNCGAGAGGAAAGACTGCCTGCAGTTCCTGCGGATGATGGCGGACGATCACCGCCAGCAACTTTCCGGCGACAACCTCTCCCGGGACGAACTGGCCAGCACGATCGAGGCCCGTGCCCTCGAGGACCTCTGCCACGTGGCCTTCAATCTCAACGAGTTTNTCTTCCAGCAGTAAAANAGGACCTCACCAGATGCACCCCGATTCCTTCCCGATTGCCGACCAGCCGACGATCCACGACCGGTTCGTGAATCGCCGTCGCCTGTTACAGACAGCCGGTGCCGGGTTTGGTGGCCTGGCCCTGCAACACCTGCTGGGACAGGAAGGGAAACTTCGTGCCGCGACTGCTGGCAATCCACTGGCNGCCAGGCCACCTCATTTCGCGGCGCGGGCAAAATCCGTGATTTTCATCTTCGCCTACGGGGGGCCCAGTCACGTCGACATGCTGGACTANAAACCGGCCCTGGAAAAATGGCACGGCAAGTCGATCCCGGTCTTCAACAAGGAAGACGCCTTTAACACAACGACCAGGGACACCGCGATGAAAAGCCCCTACAAGTTTCGCCGGCATGGCGAATCGGGCATCGCTGTCTCCGAGTTATTGCCTCATCTCTCGACCTGCGTCGACCGGATGTGCGTGATCAACTCCATGCACTGCGAATCAAACAACCATGCTCCGGCAACTTTCCAGATGAACACCGGCTTCACCCTCTCGGGACGCCCCAGNATGGGATCCTGGGTAACGTACGGGCTGGGAAGCCAGAGTGATTCGCTGCCGGCCTTCGTGGTAATGTGGGATCATCGTGGNGGACCGGTCGGGGGTGCCCAGAACTGGACATCCGGCTTCCTCCCGGCAGCCTACCANGGGACTCCGTTTCGCAGCCAGGGAGAGCCTATTATCGACCTCCGCCTGCCGGCAGGACAGACTGCCGAACAACAAAAGAAACGCCTGGCGNTGCTGGCCAGGCTGAATGCCCGCCACCTGGAAAAGAATCCCGCCGAGGCCAGCCTGTCAGCNCGCATCCAGTCTTATGAACTTGCCTACANGATGCAGATGTCGGCACCCGAGGCTGTCGACCTGGACCAGGAAACCGCCGAGACACAAACTCTCTACGGACTCGACAGNCCNATCAGNTCCTACTTTGGTCGCCAGTGCCTGCTCGCCAGGCGACTGGTAGAACGGGGNGTGCGGTTTGTCCAGATCTACTCCGGCGGNGCGGACCAGCAACTGAGCTGGGATGCTCANAGCAGCCTGCGTGCCAACCTGGAACAGCACTGCCCCGAGATCGACCAGCCTGTTGCCGGCCTGATCAAGGACCTGGAGCGGCGAGGACTCCTTGACGAAACACTGATCGTCTGGGGAGGTGAATTCGGACGGATGCCGACCAACCAGGGAACGATTGGCCGGGATCACAATCCACGTGGTTTCACTACCTTCCTGGCAGGCGGCGGGGTCCGTGGTGGGATGACCTATGGCGCAACCGATGAATTTGGTTACGCCGCAGAACAGAACCCTGTCTCGGTCCACGACCTGCATGCCACCTGCCTGCACCTGCTGGGGATGGACCACGAGCAGTTAACCTATCNCCATCGCAGCCGGGAAATGCGGTTAACCGATGTCGCCGGGCAAGTACTTGACGATATCCTTGCATAAACAGGGGAACAAAATATCCCCCTTCCAAGGATCCTTTTTCATGACCGCCATTGACGACAAAACACGAGCCACGGCAATGTTCATCTCCAGCGTGCTGTTTCGTGCCACGCTGGCTGGATTCGTCCTGCTGTTGATCACCTGCATTCCGATATTGTTCCTGACCGACCAGGCCTATGCCATCCACAGCAGCATGATTGATATTCCACGCGACCAGTACAACGCGTTGCTCTTTTCCTGGCTGGGCGACATGAAGATGCTGATTATTGTTCTCCTCTTGCTACCGGCAATCGGTATCCGCTGGGCACTGAAGAAGGCACCCTGACAGGATCGGCTTCCGCCTGGTCACAACGCTCTTCCCTGGCCGCTCGTTGTCAGAGGGTCTTGATCTGATATATTTCACCCGGATCTGAACGCGACTCTGTTCAGAATTATTGCCTGCCGGTGCATGGAGATTGATGATGAAGATGCCCTTCCCTTCCAGAATGCTGCTGATGTCCCTCAAACGTCCTGCCACAGCCAGCTGCCTGGTCCTGGCATTGATCCTTGCTGGCTGTAGCAACGATACAGAGCAGAGCAATACACCAGCACCTGACACAAGTCTTCCCCCGGTAGCCAGCCAGGCAAATACGGTCCCGGCACCG
>PANG01000013.1 GCA_002708345.1 Planctomycetaceae bacterium
GTGATGGGAACAGAGCCGTGGAAGGGTCAGGAATTTTCGGAATTGGTCAAAGAAGGCCCCGACTACCCAGCGGTGTACGTAAGCTGGGATGATGCCGTTGCGTATTGTAAAAAACTGAGCGAGAAAGAAGGCAAGACGTATCGCTTACCCACCGA
The DNA here is from genome assembly GCA_002708345.1 of Planctomycetaceae bacterium. The sequence continues at coordinate 156 of PANG01000013.1, forward strand.
AGCTCAGTGGGAGTATGCTTGCCGCGCTGGTACAAAAACCACCTGGAGCTTTGGCAACGATAAAAAGACGCTTGGTGATTACGCTTGGTATGAATCAAACGCACTCAATTCACCTGAGCAGCACGCCCACCAAGTTGGATTAAAAAAGCCTAATGCCTGGGGCTTACACGACATGCACGGCAATTTATTCGAATGGTGTCATGATTATTATGGGAAGGATTACTACAAACAGTCGCCAGAAAAGGATCCAACGGGTCTAGCAGAAACGACAACTGGGCTACGCGTCTTGCGGGGTGGGTCTTGGTATCACGGCCCGGGGTTGGCTCGTTCCGGTTTCCGTATGGCCGAGCGGGCGGCCGGATTTCTCCTTAAATATTACCCCCACGGGTTTCGGCTAGTGCGTGAGGTTGATTAGTTCCGTATTCATCCACTAACCGACCAGCAGCATGATCTGCTGCTGGACCTCTTTGCTCAGCTCGGCCCAGGACTCCAGCAGGAGCCTCAGCCGCTCGTCATCGCCAAATAGTGCGCCGGATTCTGCGCCGCCCTGTTTCAAAAGTGGCGTTTTCTGCGGGGAAGAAGGCACAGGTTCGAGTCCTTGCGGGGGCATTTGAGGCCGCCGGTATCATGACGCAGGCGGTTTTTTCGTGCCCTGGTGGGTTCGACGAATATCACCGACCGGAATGGTAAGTGTTTCGAGGCCCTGGAAAAAGTGCACCGCCAACGAACCGACAAGCCGCTGACTTGATACACCGCTCCAGAGTCGCTGCAAACTGCAGCAGAAAAGACTATCGTCAGCAACGCCGAGTGGTTTTGGCGTTATAGATTCTCTGCATCTGGGCACGGTATGCACGCACCTGGTCATACTGATTGCGAACTGCGAGCAACGCCTCCTGACCCTGTTCAGGACCCTTCACACGGTAAAACACATGCCATTGGTGAACCAACCCGTCAGATGGAGCCAGAATATAGTCAGCCAGGAACTCCGCTACATCCTCTTTCCCCTGCTTCACGAAAAAACGGATGTCGGCATGGCGAGACTGCAGATTGACATCGGCCGTCCCAACGACATAAAAATCATCGGCCTCCTTGATCAACTTTCCCTGGAGCTTGAACTGTCCAAGTTTTCTCGTAAGGACGGTGACGACCTTGGTGCGCTGGTCATTGGCAGCGGGAGAGACAGCCTGGTAGTCAACCGACTTGCCATCCTCGGCCTGCATTGAACCCAGGCAAGTAAACCAGGTCAGTGTCAGAATCGCAAAGCTTCGCAGGAGATTCTCTAGATGCACTGTCACCGTGGAACTCCGCTTCAAACAGGGGCTGTGCTTCAACATCGATAATACCACAAAGGAAGTGGCGAAACCAAGAGACGAGGATTCCTTCAAACGGCAAGGGGTAACCCATCCTGTCGATCCCCTGCGACTGACTGGAAATCAACCAGCCGGGGGTCCCTCCACCGGCGGCGGCTCGGCACTGTCAGGTGCCGCCGCCAGGATCGGCAACAGCGAGAGCGTCAGCATCTCGGTGGAGATCGTCAGCAGCCATTCAAAAAGTGCCGCGCCGTCAAAGCTCTTCTGCGCTGCCAGCGTGGTCATCAGCAGGTAGGAGACAACTCCCACCCCAAGCAGGATCCAGCGCCAGAGGTTCAGCTTCAGACGGCAACAGGCCAACTGCCGGTCCAGGCCGCCGCGGGCAAGCGTCATCAGCCCACCCCAGGCCAGGCTGCCGTAAAAGATGTTGTTGGCATAGAAAAGGTGCTTGAGGAAACTGACGTTAAACGGGTGCTGAGTGATCATCACCAAGGATCCACCCACCAGTAGTGCCGCCAGCAACTGCCCAACGTTCAGCAGGTGCCGCACGTTCGATGCCCCTGCCCCCGAGATCTGGCTGGAGGTGCGGAGGAAAAGCTCGATAGCCAGGAAGGCGAAGACCAGGCCGCCGAGGCCCAGCCCCAGGTCAAAGACTGCCTTGTCCGGGTAGTAGAGCCCGCCGGAGGAGATAAAGGGCGGCAGCCCGTCAGGGAACTGCGCCACGCCCTTGAGGGCATCAGGAAGCTGTTCGGAAAAATCAAGCGGCTCGTGCCGCGGACTCCCGCCCACCTGCATCAGCAGCTGGCTTCCCACGCTGCCCCCCAACACCAGCACAATCCCGAGGAGGATCGCCGACCTGAAAACACGGTCACTACTTAGCTGGCTTGGAATACTCATTTTCTTCTCCGCTCAGACCCTGTCTTTCCTACCGGATCCGGCCGCTGTCGTGAATCTCCTTGAGTTGCCCGGCCAGCTGCCTGACCAGTGGAGCCAGCCGTGGCTCCTCGAGCCGGTTGTTCATCTCGGCCAGGTCACTTTCCAGCTCGTAAAGCTCCCGCGGCTGGACTTTCCCCCGCTGAAGCAGGCCGTCATCGACCAGCAGCTTCCATTGACCCGGAAAGCTCGTGCCCTCGACAACCGGGTTATCGACCCGGATCGCCAGCCAGGCGGCCCGCGGGTCCCTCGCACCGCCGTCGCCCCCCTGCTTGTGATCATGGTGAACCAGCGGTCTCCGACCTACCGGCTCCTGGCCCCGCAACACCGGCAGGAGACTCTGGCTATCCTCACCACCGGTTTTCTCGGCCTTGGCCTCGACTAGCTCAGCGAAAGTGGCAAACAGGTCNACCAGGCCNACCGGGAAGCTGCTTGTCCGTCCCGGCGTGGCAGGATCGGCATTGCCCACNCCCCCCAGCTGCCAGGCAGCAATCATNGGAATGCGATGCCCTCCCTCGTAAACCGAGCCCTTGTTACTGCGNACNGGGCCGGTCGCCATCTTGCTGGNATTTTCCGCCCCGTTGTCGCTGGTAAAGATGACCAGCGTGTTCTCCAGTAGCATCTTCCCGGGCCGCCGGGGATCCGGGCTTGTCTCGAGAAACCTGAGCAGCTGCCCCAGCACCACGTCGTTCTCGTAGATGAAATCCGACCGCCGGCCGGCGGGACGGCCCTGGCCTGCCACCGGGATACCCGCCAGCTGCTTGCAGGGCGTGTGCCTGGTATGGTTCGAATGGCAAGCGTAGTAAAGGAAGAAAGGCTGCTGGCGACTCTCCTCGCCGGCCATGTGTTTGGTGAGAAACTGCCGGGCTGCCTGGAAGTTCTTTACACCGGTCTGAGCCAGCACGAACTTGGATGTATCGACCGACTGGGGGCCGGTCGCTGCCGGCACCTGGTCACCGGCGAGCCAGCCCTGGGTTGCCGAGGTGGGGTGGCTTCGCGAGGTGCCGTGAAAGAAATCGAATCCATGGTCCAGCGGCCCGTCGGCAATTCCCTTGCGGAGGTCCGCCTGCTCGTAGGAGACAGCCGGCGTGCCGTCGGCGGCGCGGTAGGTGAGTCCCACGTGCCACTTGCCAGTCATCCCGGTCCGGTAACCGGCGGATTTGAGCAAAGTGCCCAGCGTCGGCCGGTCCGGCTCGATCAGGGGATCTCCCTGGGGACCAAAGAGCACGCTGTACTTGAGCCGGGTTCGCCAGCAGTAACGGCCCGTCAGCAGCCCATAGCGGGTGGCAGTGCAGCGCGAAGAGGGGCTATGGGCATCGGTAAAGCGAACCCCGAGCCTCGCCAGCCGCTCCATGTTCGGCGTCTGGACCTGCTTGTCGTTGGGATTCCCGGTCCAGTCCTGGTAGGCACTGGTGTCCCCCACTCCCATGTCGTCCGCCATCATCAGGATGATATTGGGCGTCTCGGCAGTCACCTGCCCAGTCAGGAGCAGACTGGCAAGCAGAAGCAGGCAGGCACATTTCATCTCACTCCTCCTCCCCTTCCATCCCCAGTTGCCGCATCTTGCGGTAGAGGTTGGAGCGGTGCATGTCCATTGCCCGGGCAGCCTCGGACATGTTCCCCCCGGCACGCTGTACCTGTTTCTGGATGTACTGCACCTGGAACTGCCGCGTCGCCTCTCCCAGGGCGAGGTCCATCGAGACCGCGGTGCTCTCGGCATCCGGGGAAAGCACGAAGTCAAGGTCCCCCGACTCCACCTCGTCTCCCTGNGAGAGGTAGACCAGTCGCTCGGTCAGGTTCCTCAGCTCGCGCACGTTCCCAGGCCAGTTATGCTGGCGAAGCCGCTTGCGAGCGGATTCTTTCAGGACGGGCACCTCGCGCCCCACCTTGGCCGACAGCTGCCGGAGGAAATGCTCGGCCAGCAGGATCACGTCGTCCCCGCGGTCGCGAAGCGGCGGCAACTCGATCGTGACCACGTTGAGCCGGTAGTAAAGGTCCTCGCGAAACCGCTTTTCCCGGACCATCTCGGCGAGGTTCTGGTTGGTTGCGGCGATCACGCGGGCATCGGTACGGATCGGTATCGAGCCACCCACCCGGACCACCACTTTTTCTTCCAGCACGCGAAGCAGCTTGGCCTGGCCCCCGGGGCTCATCTCGCCAATCTCGTCGAGCAGGAGTGTCCCGCCATCGGCCAGTTCAAATTTCCCCTCGCGGTCCTCGTGGGCATCGGTAAAGGCACCCTTGACGTGACCAAACAGCTCGCTTTCGAGCAACGTTTCGGTCAGCGCGGCACAGTTTACCGCTACCAGCGGCTGCTGTCGCCGGTGGCTCTGGTAATGGATCATGCGGCAGACAACTTCCTTGCCCGTTCCGTTTTCTCCGAGGATCAGCAGGGACAGGTCGGTGTCGGCAACGCGCTGGAGCGTGGACCGGAGTGCCTCGATGGCAGAACTCTCACCGATCATCTGGACCTCGTCCGCCGCCTGCTGGGCCATCACGTCCCGCGCACGGGTAAGCTGNTCAAGCTGGCGAGTATCCTCCACGGCGAGTGCCGCGTGGGCCGCCAGTTCGACCAGGGCAGCCTCGTCCTCCTGGCTGAAAGTCCCGTGCCGCTTGTTGATCATCTCGAAGGCCCCCAGCCGCTGGCCCCGGCGGCCGACAAGAGGACAACAGAGCAGCGAGCGAGTTTCGAAGCCGAGCTTCTCATCGACGCTNCGGTTAATCAACTCGGGCTGGCGNTTGGCATCGACCCTCAATACCTCCCCGGTCTGGACCACCTGTCCGACNACGCCGGCATCGTCGGGAATCCGCAGCTCTCCCCCNTCCACNCCCAGGGCNGGCATCGCCACCAGTTCATGGTTCGGGCGGTCCCAGAGAAANACACTCGCCCGCTCCGAATCGAGCAGGCGGGTTGCTGCCTCGGCCATCTGCTCGAAAAGTTCTGTTGCTGTTCGCTGGCTGTGCCACTGTGCGGCAATCTGGAGNATCGTCTCGAGTCGCTCNACGCGGCGAGCTGCCTGGCCGCGCTGCTCGATAAGTGCCAGCNCNCGGCGCAGCTGGCTGGCCNTGGTTTCCAGGCAGAAGNCNGCCGNGGGTGTTTTTTCCGAGCGNCAGACGACCAGNAGCCTGCCCGGGCAATCATCGGTGCCAGCCGGGGCAGCGGACCAGGACTNCTCGTCAGCCGGGTGATCGGTTTCCAGCACCTCTCCCAGCAGGGACCAGGGAATCTCCTTGAGCGACCCCTTCTCGGCCACAGTCTTCCAGTCTCCCTCGCTGGCAACCAGCACTGCCGCTGCCCTGACAGCAGANTCGGAGGCAAGCGTCGAAACCACCAGTTCGGTGACCTCCCTGGCCGTTCCCTCTTCCGCAGCCAACGCCAAAAGGCGATCGGTGATTTCCAGTGCTGCCGCCATTGCCCTGCCCTTTATTACCGTATGTTGTTAATATGTTGTAAAGGCAAGCCAATGTGTCGTCAAACTGATCAGGTAGGGAATCGATACGATAACGCGTAAAGTTCATGATGTAGCAGGGGAAATGGTTCTTTTTTGGTAGCAAGGGTCAATTCTCGCTGACCGGTTATTCGTGTAAGCTTGAGATGACCAAGAGAGATTTCACCGTGGAGAATAGAGCTGATGGGAATGTTTGAGGGAAAGAAGGGGCTGGTCCTGGGCGTGGCCAATGAGCGATCCATTGCCTGGGCCATCGCCCGCAGGATCATGGACGAGGGTGGCATCTGTGGTTTCAGTCACCTGCCGGACAGGCCGGATGACGAGAAGAAAAAGAACCGTCGCCGCCTGCTTCGTTGCCTGCAGGGTTACGAAGACCGCGCCCCTTTCCTGGAGCCGCTGAACGTCCAGAGCGACGANCAGATCCAGGAGGTGATTTCCAAGGCAGCCGAGACACTCGGCCCATTCGANTTCCTGCTGCACTCGATCGCTTTTGCGGACCGCGACGATCTTAACCGGGACACGGTGGAGACCAGTCGCGAGGGATTCAAGATGGCGATGGACATCAGTGCCTACAGCCTGATCGCGGTGGCCAACGCGGCCCGNACACAGATGGCGGAGAAAGCCTCGATTGTCACGATGACCTATTTCGGTGGCGANAAATGCGTTCCCGGTTACAACGTGATGGGGATNTGCAAGGCAGCACTCGANGCCAGTGTCCGCTACCTCGCTTATGACCTCGGCCCTTCCGGGATCCGTGTCAACGCCATCAGTGCCGGGCCGCTGAAGACCCTCGCCGGTTCTGCTGCNGGTGTCGGAGAAATGCTCACCATGTACCAGCACATGGCCCCCCTGGGCCGCAACATCACGCACGAGGAAGTGGGACGCAGCGGTGCGTTCCTGTTGTCGGACATGTCCGATGGCATCACCGGTGANATCCTGCACGTTGACGCGGGCTACAACATGATGGGATCCCCGGGTCGCCTGCTGGACCAGCTCCCGGGCTAGCCAGCTTTCTCTTTTCCCGTCCTGGCAGCAAGGCATGGACGAGCTTATCCATATTGGCATTGCCGTGGTGGAACAGGACGGCCGTTTCCTGGTCGGGGAGCGAACCGGAACAACTCCCCTGGCGGGCTACAGCGAGTTCCCCGGCGGCAAGGTNCAGGCGGGCGAGCAGCCAGCCGCGGCAGCCGTTCGTGAGTGCCTGGAGGAGACCGGTCTGGCAGTCACCATCCGTGGGAATTATCCCGGCTGTCGCCACCAGTATGATCATGGACTGCTGCAGCTCCATTTCTTTGACTGCACTCCCGTTGAGCCCACCCACCCGCCGAAATCGCCATTCCGCTGGGTCGACCGGGACCAGCTTGCCAACCTCTCTTTTCCTCCAGCCAACCGGGAACTACTGGCATTGCTTGGCGGTGAAAATCTGGCCTAGGTGGAATTCCAACCCAGATGTTAGATTATNGCCACCTCGGATGAGGGGGTTGCCAGGAATCTGCAGAGNGCCGCAGGAAGCGGCTGACAGCTGGCATCCGGACGTGAATGGAGTCACTCGGCATGGATGCACGGGCACGGAACCTGGTCTTTNTGGCTGCAATTTTTTCGCTGGCAGCAAGTCACCGGACGACGAATTTCCTGGTCAGTTGTGATGACCCNCTACTGGCCCGNCAGGTAGCCGAAACGGCAGAACAGTACCGTCGCCAGCTGGCTCTCTCCTGGCTGGGCCAGGAACTTCCTCGCTGGCAGGACATTTGCCCGATCCAGGTGAGAGTGGGCAATCGCCTGGGAGCCGGCGGCCAGACATCCTTTACCTTCGAAAACGGTCGTCCCGGTCGCTGGCAGATGATCATCCAGGGATCCCGCCAGCGGATCCTTGACAGCGTTCTGCCCCACGAGATCACGCATACCGTCTTNGCCTCTCATTTCGGGCAGCGACTGCCTCGCTGGGCGGACGAGGGTGCCTGCACGACGGTGGAGCATTCCAGCGAGCGNCGCAAGCAGCAGCAGTTGCTGGTTCAATTCCTGACCACGGANCGGGGCATCCCTTTTAACGTCATGTACCGTATCACGGAGTACCCTGAGGACATCATGCCGCTTTATGCCCAGGGTTATTCTGTGGCTCGTTACCTGCTGGCACATGGTGGCCGNCGACGTTTCGTGGCCTACCTGGAAACAGGCCTGGCACGTGGAAACTGGGACGAGGCAACCCGGAAAACCTACGGTCTGGCCGATCTCTCGCAGCTTCAGACCAGCTGGATCTCCTGGGTCCAGCAGGGGTGNCCTGCCCCGGCCCAACCTGCAACCGCGGTACGCCAGGCATCGGCCAAGATCCCCGCTGGCAGGACGTCCTCACCCGCCAGTGACTGGCGACAACGCAACAGCCCGCTGCTGGTCCCGGCGGTTCATTCCCAGCGGGCAACCGNCAGGCTTCGGCGATAACCCGCGTTCCAGCCCTTCTCAGGACGTGNTGGNNGCAAAGAAGAGCCGGGTCAGGTGGTAAAAGACGGGAGCAGCAAAGCAGAGCGAATCGATACGATCCAGCACTCCCAGGTGGCCNCGGACGAGTGTCCCGTAGTCCTGCACGCCACGATCCCGCTTGATTGCCGACATCGTCATTCCCCCGGCAAAGCCCATGATGGCGACAATCATCGACATCAATGCCGCTTCCCAGACCTGAAATGGTGTGACCCACCAGAGCAAACTTCCCAGCAGGGAGGTGGAGCAGATCCCNCCGATCAACCCTTCCCAGCTCCGGTTGGCGTTNANCTTCGGGGCAATAATTCGACGGCCAACNAGCTTTCCCCAGCCATACTGCAGCACATCCCCGGCCTGGGTAATGAGCACGAAGAAGGCGAGCANCCCGGCCGTGCTTCCCTTCCAGGGCTCCCCATCNACNCGCGTTTCCAGGTCCAGTTGCAAAATGGCGGGNGTGTAACTGAGGGCATAGACACAGATCANNAGTCCGACATGGATCTTTGCCGAGCGTTCAAGGAACCGTTTCTCATCCCCGGAAATGGCAATCCTGGCCGGGATAAACAGGGAGGCATAAACCGGGATGACGATACTGAAGAGCGAGTACTCGTTCATGCCAATCAGGACATACTGCAGCGGGGTGAAGGCAAAGAAAACCCAGAACAGCGTGCGGTGGTCACCNCCCCGCGTGGGAGTCATGGTGATGAACTCCCTCAGCGCCCAGAAAGAGACAAAGAAGAAGAGCACGACGGCGCCGATTGGACCGAGGATGAAGCTTGCCACCAGGATCGACATCATCATCCACCAGGTACGTACCCGGTGCCGAAATGTCCGCACCTGGGCGACATTTACTGTCCCATCCGCCTGGCCGCTAATCAGCCGGCCCAGCAGGGAGGCCGTCACCAGCAGCAGCAGCAGGATGCCAACCAGCCACTGGGTTCGGACATCATCCAGCAAGGGAGTTGCCGCGAGCATGGGGAAATAACCTACCATTCGTTNTCCGCTTTCCTGGCCATGGGCTACATCTCCTTGAGTCGCTGGACAGATTCACGTGCCCGTTCAAGAAAGTCCATCTTCTTCTCGTCATTCTCCAGCCAGATCGGTGGCCCTATCGTAATACAACTCAACAGGGGCACTGGCAGGAACTCGCCGCGTGGCAAGACGCGGTTAAGGTTATCCATGTAGACGGGGACCAGTTCCAGGTCAGGGCGTTTCCTGGCCAGGTGGTAAAGACCACTCTTGAAGGCAATCATCTCCTCACCGGTGTTGCGCCGCCCTTCCGGGAAGACGATCAACGAGTGCGTGTCTCCCATCGCGTCGACCATGAACTTCACCGGGCTCTTGTGNACCTTGATGTCCTTGCGGTCGATCAGGACCACGTTCAGCTGCGAGGCAATGTGTCGTCGCAGGCGGGTCTTCTCCCAGTAATCACGGGCGGCTACGGGACGTGTCAGCGTGCGGATATGCCGAGGCAGTGAGGCCCAGAGGACCAGTGCATCGAGGTGGCTGGTATGGTTGGCAAAGTAAATTCGCTGGTAGTTCTCCGGATCACAGTTCAACCAGCGGACACTTGCCCCACTGATGAGTTTTGCTGCCACGGACAGGACATGGGCCGTTAATTTCATCTGGAATCAACCACGGAATGGTTTCACCGAAAACCNCTCCTCCCAACCAGTATCCCGCCCGGCAGGATTGGTCGATATGGTTGTGCTCTCCTGGAAGTCGGACCGACAAATAGCACACCGGGCGGAAACAAACCTCCAATAATACCATCCCGGTTCATGCCTGTTCTATTCTACCAGCCCGCGAAAGAAGGCCGTAGCACCCCGATCGTCGTGTGAATNCTGCTAAAATCAGTTTTTTGCTGGAACCCCCCTNTTGCCGNAGNCTCCCATGCAGCATGCCATTGTACTTTCCCTGGATCGNCTCTCCCCTTCCTTCCTGGGACCCTACGGCAATACCTGGCTGGAAACTCCTGCTTTCAATCAGCTTGCAGACGAATCCCTGCTGGCACAGCAGATGCTCGCTGACAGCCCCGACCTGGAANTGCTCTTTCAGTCGTTCTGGAANGGAACCCACGCTGCCATGCCCCCGGCANTTTGTCAGCAGGCCCCCTCCCTNCCCANCCAGCTTGCCGAAAAGAATATTCCAACCACGCTGATTTCCGATGACGAATCGGTAACGCGCTGGGCCGGGGACCATGGATTTGATGAAATCTGCCCCGTGCCAGCACCCCTGTCGATGACTTCTGCAGCGAGCATTGCCGAGACCCAGCTGGCCCGGGTCTTTGCAACGGCTATCGAGTGGCTGGAAAGCCGGCTCGCTCCGAGTGACCATCCNCAGCTGCTCTGGATCCATGCACGTGCAATGCAGCAAAGCTGGGACGCCCCGCAGCAACTGCGACAGCAACTGGTGGACGAGGAGGACCCGGAGGTCCCGACCCTGGTCGAAGCGCCCAGTCTTTTTTCAGAGGACCCACTGGACCCGGATACCCTGCTGGGATGGTCACAATCCTATGCCGGGGAGATCCTTGCCCTGGACAGCTGTCTTCACTGGTTGCGGTCGGAGATGGAGAATCATGCCNGCCTGGCAGACTCGATGTTCATTACCACNGCACCGCGCGGGTTCCCGCTGGGGATCCACGGNCACGTCGGNAACTGCTGNCCGGCGCTCTTNAGTGACCTGCTCCAGGTGCCAGCATTNATCCAGCTTCCANGNGANCANCGGGAGTCTTACCGNGAACACAACCTGCTCCAGCCTGCNGANATCTTCCAGGTCCTGTGCANATGGTTTGGCATCGACAGCGAGTTNCCTGGCCGCTTTCGTTTCCNGGCAGGNGACGATTTCTGCAATCCAGCNGACAATTACAGTTACTCTCTCGATGGCAAAAAGACAGCCATCCGCACACCGGCCTGGTTCTGCCGTTTCGACGGGGAGGGTGGGATAGAGCTGTTTGCCAAGCCGGATGATGCCTGGGAAATAAACGAGGTTGCCGGCCTGCGACCCGATATCGTGGAAGCGATGACCGATTTCCATGCGGCGATAGAGGAGTCTTACGAATCCGCCTCGTCGACTCGCCCTCCCCTGCCTTCCCTGCTAGCAGACCACTGGCACTAGCAGCCGGGATAAAACGAGCTTGTTTTCAAGCGAAAGTCGAATCTCTCTGGAGCAGCTCGGTTGAGGCGACTATAATTCGCCGTCTTTTTACGGAACTTCCTCACTGGCTCCCCCATGCCGATGATCGGACAAGGACGTCCGCCATTGCACCTTCCTCCATGGACATT
>PANG01000014.1 GCA_002708345.1 Planctomycetaceae bacterium
TAGTAAGCCAGGGGGATACGGATTCCGACCAATCCAACGACGGTGAAGATCAGTGGTATGCGGGTGTCGCCGGCTCCGCGGAGTGCCCCGTTGAGGATGATCACCAGGGCCAGCGAGGGCATTGAGATGGCAACTAGCTGTAACAGCGGTATCGCTCCTTCCGTAGCTTGCCGGGTCTGTTCGCCGGCAAAAATACTCGTCAACATCTCTGCCTCGAAGAAGAAAAGGTAACCAGCGCCGAGCATCACGCCCCCTCCCACCAGGCAAGCCAGCAGGGCGCAGCGGGTGGCGTGATCGGGCTTGCCGGCACCCAGGAACTGGCCGGTCAGGGTGGTGGCAGCAACAGCAAAGGCAGAGCCAGGCAGGTAGGCGAGTGATTCGATGCGGACCCCGATTCCGTGGGTTGCGGCCGCCAGGGTACCAAGGCTGTTGATGACAGAAAGAAACCACAAGTGGCAAAAAACGACAAACAGCGTATCGGCGCCACCCGGGATGCCGATACGAAGGATCCGGCGAATGAGCGAAAATTTGGGCCGGAGCAACCGGCGATGGAGACTTAGCCCCGCGCGTCCCTTGAGCAGCAGTACCATGATGATCAGGCCTCCAACCAGGTAACCGCTGGCGGTGCCAATGGCCAGTCCTTCCCATCCCATTTCCGGAAAAGGACCGATGCCGATTACGAGACAGGTCCCCACGCTGATGTTCACGACATTAACGATTGCCATCGTGATGAAGCCGCTCATCATGTCCCCCGCACCGCGTAGGCAGGCAGTACCGATTACCTGAACCATGATCGCCGGGATCACAGGAATCACGTAGTCAAGGTAAAGCTGGGCAGGTGCAAGGGCGTCAGCTGGAAGCTGCATGAGTTCCAGTAACGCCGGGCCGAATCGCCAGATGGGACCAATTACCAGGGCGGCCAGGACGGTACCGGCCAGCAAGGNCTGGTTGGTGGTATGACGGGCTTCCCCGTGTGACCCGGCCCCTGTGAAGCGGGCGACCAAGGCTGTTGAACCAATAGCAACGATNCTGAAGATGCAGGGGATCATCCAAAGCAGGTAAGCCATCAACCCGATCGCTGCCATGTGCCTGGTTTCCAGGAAACGACCAGTAAGGAACAAGTCCACCAGTCCGACAAGCATCACGAGCAGCGATTCAACCAGCACCGGGAGGGCCAGTTTTAACATGGGACGCATGGTCCCGGGGGTCGACGTCAGGTTGAATGAAGACGTCAAGCGTGGTCCTGTTTTCTGGCGCTGGCAGGAAAGAGGGAAGAGGTTTCCGAGCTGAAGCCCCCTACCTGGGAAAGGACTCAGTATCCTGCTGGCTCGTAATACCGTCAATGGACCGTTCACAGCCTGCGGCCGCCGTGGATTGTCCTGTCACTAGGTTGATTTCATGGACATCAGTTGCAGCAGGGAGCTGCGTAGTTGCTTGATTTTCACCGGCATTTGCATCATGCCGCGATGATCCGCCAGTTTTGCCTCGCGGGCAAGATGTTGCTGGGCGTTTTCAAACAACAGGATTGCCGGAAGGTCGCTGGTCAGCNGTTCATCTGCCACGNCGTTGAATACCTGGAGCCCCGATCTTCCCAGCTCGGCTGTGCAAATGAGCAGGCAGTCGATTTCCACCTCCGGGTCTTCCAGTTGCCGGCTTGCTCGTTCCGCGTTTGCCGTTACCAGCACACGGTATCCCTGTTTCTTGAGATTTGTTCGCATCAGGTCCTGGACATTCGTACGGGGTTCTACGATCAAGATCGTTTTCCCATCTCCTTCCAGGACTTCACCGCTTACCTTTTCCTCTTCAACGATCGCCTCGGGACGATGGATGGTATCGTCCTCCGACGTGTTTTTGATCACGGATTTTAGGTCTTCCAGGAAGTCAGCGAAGCTGTTGTACCTGCGATCCGGATCAAACTCCATGGACTTGTTGATCAGTCCCACGACATTGTTTGGGAGATCGGGAACCCACGTGCGAAGTGGTTGGATATCACGAAAGCGGGCTGAGTTCAAACGCTGAATGCGGTCACGTGTTTCCAGCATCGGCGAGCGACCTGCCATCATGTGGTAGAACATGCAGCCGACAAAAAATATGTCGCTGCGGTGATCCCCGCGTGGCACCTTGGTCGCTTTCTCCAGCCCTGCATAGTCGATACTCCGAGGCTTGGATGCATTCAGCGAGTCCTTGTCACTTCCAGGAGAAATCATCGTTGCCAGGCCAAAGTCCACGAGCTTGGCACGGCCAAGTGCCGTGACCAGAACGTTGGAAAGCTTGACGTCGCGATGTGAAACGTCATGGCTGTGTGCATAGGAGAGTCCGTTNAGGACATCCTTCATGATCTGCAGGGACTCTCCCAGTTTCATGAACGGTCGAAGCCTGACGAAGTCTCGCAGGTTTTGGCCTTCAACGAACTCCATCGCCATGAAATGGCGCCCCCGGCTGGAGGCAACCTCGTAGGTAGGCACGATATTCGGATGGCGCAGGGGCATGGCCAGATTGGCCTCGTGCAGGAACTGCTCGGTGGTCTTCATGTCTCCGCTGTAGCGATGGCGAAGGACCTTGATTGCCCGCACCGCTCCGGTCTCGTTNTGGGAGGCACGGTAGACCCGNGAAAATGTACCCGCACCGACCAGGTAGAGAATCTTGTAATCCCCATAGTGGAAACCGTCTCGCTTTCCGTCAACCAGCCGCTCCAGTTGCCAGTTCGTGATCAGTTCCTTGCGCAGTAACATCGACGANAAAACGTCGAGTTCCACGTCTTTCTTNCCCAGCGTGNTCCAGACCGNATCCATCTGCTTCGAGTCAATNATATTGTACTCAAAGCAAAGATGTGCAAGTCGTTCTGCGGTAGGTCTGACCATGGCCCGTAGATTTCCACACCAGGAGGGTGCCCCGGAAATCAGCCTTTCCAACGTTCCATTTTCTCTGCCGGGGGCAACTAAACGTCATCGTATTCCAGAACTTCAAACACCGCAACGTCGCCCTTTGTTTGGCAGAAGTGGGGATCTTCCATTGATCTGGTCGAATCCCGAAAACCGTGGTAAAAGCTTGCTTTGCGCCGACAAATCAAGCACCTGTATTTGCTACCGGATGACCCCTGTGACGCTGCGCTGTTTCTTGCCGATCTTTCTCCTGTTTGCCGTGGCCTGCTTGCCTGCAGCGGCAGATGTTGAGGACCGTTTCGACACCGTTCGGACTCGCTGGCAACTGCGGCAGCAGGATTGTCAGGCCCGGGTTGTTGTGCAGCGGGTGGATTTCAACAGGGGGCACGGGGCCCCGGGAAGTGAGCTTGTCCGTATCGTCGCGGGACGGGGGACGCAGGCGCACCTGGCCTACGCGATTGACAGGGTCCCGGTGATTGATGAACTCAATCCGACCTTGTGGATCCGGTCTGACCGTTTTGACTTGCAGTTGATGGCACGAATTGTGCTTCCCCGGGCACACGATCCACGAACGGGTGCACCGATTGAGACCCTTGTTCGAGGGGATTTCTATCGACAGGCAGGAAGCTGGCAGCAACTTCGAATCCAGCAGATGCATCGCCTGCTCANGGCACAGGCACCCAGCTTGAGTGCTGAACATGGTATCGCGATCGACACCAGGCAGGCGTTTGTTAGTGAGCTGGTCCTTAATGTCTATGGTGGCCCTGGGACGACAACCGTCTGGATTGACGACCTGGAGATGACCACCCCACTGGTCAGGACACCGGAAAAGAANCTTGCTATCGCAAGACCTTCAGGCGGAGGGAATGAAGTGAGAAGTGCATCCTGGGAACGAGGCCGAAACGCNGATATTCAATTCCAGGGTTCCGTCCTGCTTTCNGGCGGCCAGCCGCTGATGGCACGCATTATCGAATACAACGGTGAGCCGATGGCCTGGCTTCAGCAGATCGGTTTCAACACGCTGGCGATGAAGTCCTATCCACCTCTGGCAGTGCGACTGGAAGCTCGAAAGCTGGGACTCTGGTTGATCACGCCACCACCGGGAGAGGGAGAGTTGTCGAGTGATCCAGAAGTGGCCGAACGGGTGCTTGCCTGGGACCTGGGCCAGGGCCTGGACGGTACCCATCTCCAGCAGGTGGCCCGGATTGCTCAGCGGATTCGCAGGATACCAGCGGCTGCCCGTCCCCTTGTCTGTGCCCCGACCGATTCTTTTTCTGCTTACCAGCGTCATGTCGACCTGGTGCGGCTTGACTGGCAGCCCTGTTTTTCCAGCCTCTCGGTCACTGACGCGGTATTGCAGCTCCAGGCAGCAATCTCACAGCTTCGGCGCGGCGCACCTTACTGGGTCACGATCTCGGTCCAGCCAGGGGAAGCTCTTGAGCGGCAGTGGCAAGCTCTTGTGCCCGGGATGGCCATGCCAAAGGCAATCTCGCTGTCTCAACTTAGGATCGCCATGCACCGCGCATTGGCATCTGGAAGCCGGGGTATTTACTTTCGCTCCTCCCGGCGGCTGGATGGCCCAACCCTCTCCCAGCAGCAAGAATGTCGTCAGCTGGAACAGCTTAACCTCGAGCTCCGATTGCTGGAACCATGGATCGCCGGTGCCGACCCTCCTTCCACGGTAACGACCGATGATCCGGCGATCGCGGCAGTATCGATGCGAACGGCCCGGGCCCAGCTCGTCTGGATTTTTCGTCCAGGTTCCGATGACCAGTGCGTCGTTGCAGGTGTTGCTAGCCAGAGCGTGTTGCTGGATCTGCCGGGCATGCCAATCACCTACCGGCCCTACCTTGTTGACCTGTCAGGAACCCGGCAACTTCCATCTATCCGCGGAAGACCCCGAGTCCCCGTGGTCACGCGCGACCCGGTCACCCTGGTTGTGTTGACCGATGATCCACTGGCGGTCGATTACCTGAAACGGACCGAGTACGATGTGCAGCATCGCTGGGCNATGCTCAACAAGATGCATGCNCACTCGCTGTTTGAGCAAACCCGGGCCGTGATGGACCTGCTTCCCCTCGACCAGCACCAGCGATCTCTCTGGNACCAGATACGNAATGAGTCGGCTCAAAGANTGNCCAAGATGGAACAACTGGATGACCAGGATGATCATCCGGCAGTTGCAGGCATGGCACTCGAAGCCTGTCGTGGACTCCAGCAGGCTCGCTGGCGAACCTGGAAGTCCACCAGTGACCTGTTTTCNTCCGTGACCTCCAGTCCGCTCTGCATCAGTTTTGAGACCCTTCCGGAGCACTGGAAACTTGTTCAAANTTTGCAGCGTCGCAACTGGGGAGAAAACCTGCTGGTCGCTGGCAATTGCGAAGACCTGGATGCCATGCGGCAGTCCGGCTGGCGACATTTTCGAGGGGACCAGCAGGACGTGGAATCACTGGTTGAACTCTCTCCCGAGGATCCGCATGGAGGCCAGTTGTNTNTNAAGATGAAGGCCTGGCCGGTNGGCGCGAATTCTCCGAACGTCCCNCTGACGGCCGCTGCATGGATACAGACTGCGCCGGTCGACGTTCACCCGGGAGACCAGGTGCGGATTCATGGCTGGGTGAAGACCACCTCGGANCTTCACGATATCGGTGATGGNCTGTTGATTTACGACTCTGCCGGCGGCACCCCACTTGCTCTCAGGATCCACCAGGCCGACCGCTGGCAGCCCTTTGTGATCTACCGGGGAATCGACCAGTCCCAGGGTCTTACCGTCACCTGTGCCCTCGCCGGCTATGGTGAAATACNGCTGGATGACCTTTCGGTCNANGTGATTCCGGGAACCGAGGTCTCTGGAGTTTCCACAGGTGGCATGCCACGTTGACTTGTCTCCGCTCCCCCTGCCCGCTTACCATCAGGGGCGGACTCTCTATAGTTGGCTTTTCCTGGCACGAGGGAGCTTGGATGTCTGAATTGTTCCTGAGCCCTGTTTTCTGGTTAGCCGCNGCNGCGGTCCTGCTGGTTCCCTGGCTGCTCCTGCGTCGACATGCCNCGCCAGGTGGTGAGAGTGGCCAGGGGGATTCCATCCAGATGTCAGAGTTCGTGGTCGGTGGGCCCCCCGAGGGGCCACCGAGCCTGGAATTCTATGGCACCCCGGTACGCCTTCAACTNATCGTGCTCGCCCCCATGGGGCGCCGTAACCAGCTTCCAGCGAACGANGAGTTACCCCATATCCTCAACCATTTCCTCTCGGGTTTTACCCACCTCAGTGGCCTGCACCGTCCCGTGCTCTTCCGCTGGCCAGAACAACTCAGTGCCGAGGGATTTTACCAGGCGTTCTTTAACCAGCTTTCCCTGCCCGATCACGGCAGGGGAAGTTNCTGGTCTGCCGTGGCAGGACGTTTCACGGTCTCCGAAACCCAGTACCTGGTGGGGATGGCATTCACAGCAGAGAAAACAAATGGAATGGGGGAGGTCACGGTGCAGCACGAGGGACAGTGGTTTGATGTGCTNCGGATCAAGGAGTTACCGGAATGAANTCCNCNGCAGCACGATTGAGAGACGATGCACTGGAAATCTGGCATGCGGGAGTCGCTGCCGTCGATAGCCAGCAACTGGTACGGGAAGTGGTTCATGTCGACCGGGAGAAAAATAATCTCCAGGGAGACAGGCTGTGGCTGGAAATTTCCGGGACACCGGTCCCCTTCGCGCCTGGCAGTCGGCTTGTCGTTGTCGGAGCGGGCAAGGCGGGGGCAGGNATGGCGGCGGGCCTGGAAGAAGCGCTTGGCGGGAGCGTGATCGAACAACTCGACCTGGATGGCTGGGTAAATGTGCCGGCCGATTGCGTGCGCCAGCTGAAGAGGATNCANCTCCATGGGGCCAGGCCTGCCGGGATCAATGAACCGAGCGAGGAGGGAGTCGTCGGATCGGNGCGGATCCTGGAAATGGTCGGCGCCCTGGGGCCCGGGGATACCTGTATCTGCCTGCTCTCGGGAGGAGGATCGGCCCTGCTCCCTNNTCCCACCGCCGGGATCTCGCTGGCNGACAAGCAGCAGGTGACAAGGCTGTTGAGTGATGCGGGAGCGAATATCCATCAGCTCAACACGGTGAGAAAGCAACTNAGCCTGATCAAGGGAGGAGGTCTTGCACGGGCATGCCATGCCGGACTCCTGGTCACGCTGGTCATTTCCGATGTACTTGGGGATCCGCTGGATATGATTGCCTCCGGTCCAACGATCGAGGATCAATCGACGGCCAATGATGCCCTGGCAGTACTGGAGGAATTTGACCCGGATGGCCGGTCGACTCCTGGGGCAATTATCAGCCTTCTCCGTGATGCTTCTGGAACCAAGCCGCTGGAGATATCCACGGAAAATCAACTGTTTCACCACGTGATTGGAAATAACAAGGCTGCCGTGAAAGCTGCTGGAGAGGAAGCAGTACGGCGCGGCTACGCGGTCGAGCTGGAAGCAAACCAGCAACTGGAGGGAACCGCCGAGGAGGTTGGGATTCGGCTCTCGGGGTGGCTAGGTTCTCTTCCTGCAGATCAGCACCCCAGGTGCCTGGTGAGTGGTGGAGAGCCGGTAGTACAACTTGTGGATCCAGAGCATCGTGGCCGGGGAGGCAGGAACCAGCAACTGGTGCTGGCGGCACTGGTGGACCAGCTGGCACAGGGTGCCCGGCTTGAAGATGCCGTGATTCTCTCGGCCGGTACCGATGGTGAGGATGGACCTACTGATGCTGCGGGGGCCTGGATTGACCAGTCGCGGGTCGAGCAGGTCCTGCAGCAGGATCGNGATGCGAGAGATTTCCTNGCACGCAACGATGCCTACACNTTCTTCGATNCACTTGGAAGCCTGCTGCGCANCGGGCCGACGCATACCAACGTCTGCGACCTGAGAATCGTNCTGAGCGGGGAGCCTGGCTAGGAGAGCCGGATCAGTCCCACCACCAGTGGCCACCCTGTTGCTGGCGAGGATCAATCTGNCGGTGCAGCTGCAGTACGATACCATCGGCATCCGCACGCAGNTTACTGTCGGAGATTGCCTTGAGGGGCTGGATATTCACGCCACCGCCNATCGGTGTCATCAGGGTATTTCCTTTCCAGATCGCGTTGACCGCGGTTTCGACCTGNACCGGTGCCACGTAACGATCCAGNGGCAACTGTTCTTCATGTGCGAANCAGCCCATGTCCCAGCCGACCTGGCCATANAANTCCTNCTGCTGCATGTAGGCCGCGGCGATNGACATGTCAATCAGGTTNCGCAGCTGGGCATAGACCGGTGAGCGGTCAGCCAGTTCTGCATAGTGTGCCGTGAAGGACTGGGTAAATGCCTTGCCGGCCTTGTCGACGCTGCCGCTGGCAACACGCGTGCCGTCATTACGGACCAGNTCATCGGCGCCAATCAACTTGACCCCATCCCCTTCCAGTTGCATGGCCATGCCGTCCTCGCTGGCACGCACGCACTCGTAGTTGGGTGTGAAATACCANCGCTGCAGTGCATTGCGNCTGACCGCAGCNGGGCTTGCCTTGGAGACNTAGCTGGTGATTTTTGCCGCCGGTTGCTCAAGACCAATCCCGATCAACTTCATCCGGTAATCGGCTTCTACCAGTACCTGTGCAAAGTGGGTTTTCGGCGAGATCCCCTGGATGGTCACCGTCTGAAGACCGAGGGCATTCTGCAAGCCGCGAACCAGTTGCGGGGTCTGGCGAGGGGAGAGTCCCTGGCGCCCGACCTGGGTAAGGAACTGCTGCATTTTCTGGAGTCCCTCCCTGGTGGGGTCAATCGAGACGCTGATGACCTGCGCCTTGTTCCCCGCGGGGGCGTAAGAGCGGAGTGCGACGAGCAGGTCCTGTAATTCCAGGATCGCACGTCCTGAGACGATTCCGATCGGACGTCCGGAAGGATCAACGGCATATCCTTCGGCTGGTCCGGCAATCACGATATCTCCCGTATCAGGATAGAGAAAGACATTCTGGATACGGGTCATGCCTGCCATGTAGATCATGTCATTGGTCAGTTGCTCCCCTGCAGCCAACTGCTTGGCAACTGCTGCTTCCAGCCTGGTAAGCGAGACCTTGCGNAGCTTGCTGGGTCGTGCAACTTCCGGTTCAAGCTGCTCACGGGCTGCTGCAACGCGTTTAAGAGTCAACCGTGGATCGATCATTCGCACCTGGAGTACACCCTCCGGGCTGATAATTACGCCAGCACCGCCGCCGGCACCGCCCTGGCCACCGCCACCCTGGCCACCGCCACCGAAACCNCCACCGCCCTGGCCACCGCCACCGAACCCACCACCGCCCTGNCCNCCGCCACCAAACTGGGCGNATGCACTGGTNGNCCAGCTTGCCAGGAGAATGACAAGNACTGTGAAAACGGTACGAATTACACGTGGATGCGTCGCCATGGAATTACCTCTTTCCAGTGAGCCCACCTGACTCGGTAGGCAAATCTCTTTCTGTTGTTCTGTTCCTTTTCGGCTTCCCTTGTCCCGGCAGGACAGGAGGCCCCTCGGGGGGTGATGGTCAACTCCGCTTTGATTCTCGCATCGAGAACCAACGTTAATCCATCTATTTCATCGAAAAAATACCCTCTTCGATATTAATTGGGAGATTTACAGACGGCAAGAAAAACGGGAAATTCTGGTGGCCAATCGTTATCGAAGGAACGACCCGCTTTCTAGGTCCCTTATAACCGGTACAACCCTTTTCTGTGCAAAGGTTTAACAGNCAGGATNCAGNCCGAATGAGCACTAATAAAAGNAGGNTTTCAAGNGCAAANGAAAAAACTTGNTCTCTACTCGACACCCCGNGTGGGAANCTGGTATTTCACTCTTCGTTTTCGGGGAGGCCGACGGGGGCCACTGACATAGCGATTGTCCAGCAGGAAGAAACGGAGGTAGCGATCCTGGGCCCGGGTCACGCCAATCCGGGGCGAGCAATAGATCGCCTCGCTGAAACGCATGCCAGGATTCTGCTCAATCCAGAGTCCACGCCCCGAGGTCAGGTCGTGCGTGTTCCTGTCNCGGCCAATACCAAGTGCTTCAGATAACCGCCCGGGACCTCGTGCCAGGTCCAAATCAGGAACAGCGCCTCGGCGTCGTTTCATTAGTGCCTCGCCCCTGTACGGTTCGATTGCTCGAACCAGCACGGCACTCGGTTCTCCTTCCGGCTGGGTAACGGCGTTGAAACAACAGNGGGAGTGAATCGGGTAGACGTAGGCGGTTCCGGGATCGCCGAACATGGCTGCATTTCCAGGGGTCTGCCCCCGGCTGGCATGGCACGCTTTATCTCGCTGTGAAAGGTAGGCTTCGACTTCCACGATGCGTCCGGCAGCCAGCCCCTCGCGGGTCCTGCTTACCAGCAGCTTTCCAAGTAATTCGATAGCGACTTCCACCACGTTGCGATCGTAGAAGGCTGGCGGAAGTACATGGCCCATGGCCTCACTCCCCTGGCGTGTCCGGCTCGTTTTGAGTCCCGGCAATGCGCTCCGCTGCCATTTCCCCGGCATGGATACATGCCGGAATCCCCACTCCGTGGTAGGCATTTCCTGCCACTTCCAGGCCAGCAAGGCAACTNACGGATGAATTGATCTGATCAACGAGCTCCAGGTGGCCCAGGTGATACTGGGGCATTGCCCTGTTCCAGCGGGTAACGTGCGAGAGGACCGGTTCACCACGGGCACCAACAAGTTGTTCCAGCTGCGAAAGGGTCGTCTCGATCAGCTGGTCATCGGACTGCTCGAGCAGTTCCGCCTGGCAGGCGCCCCCGATGAAGACGCGTAATAAGACGTGTCCATCCGGGGCACGTCCGGGGAACTTGACACTGGAAAAACTTGCAGCGATCAGTGGNCGTTTTTCTACCAGCGGCACGACAAGTCCAAACCCGTCCAGTGGATGTGAGATCTGATCGCGGCGGTAACCGAGTGAAATCACGGCAGCACTTGCTGCGGTGATTTGACCCAGCTGATCTGCCAGGGAAGAGTCAACATTCTCTGCAAGTCGAGCTGCACCACGAGCGGATGTTGCCAGGATGACGTTGTCGAAAACCTGTTGCTGGTTTTTACCGCTGGGGCTGGTGACCTCCAGTTNCCAGTGGCCCCCGGGAGATTGTGCAAGGCTTGTGACTTGATGCTGGCAGCGGATACTGTCGGCAGGCAACCGGGTCGCAATCGCATCGACCAGCGAGGAGAGGCCCTTCCTGGGGGTAACAAACTGGCCATAGCGGGCTCCGCTGGCAGTGGCATGNCCCTGTTTCCTGGCAGCTCGCTTGCCACCTCGAATCAAGCTGCCACAATCCCTTTCCATGGCGAGGAATTGGGGCAGCGTCGCAGCCATGCTCAGTTTCTCTGGATCTGCCGTAAANATACCTCCTACCAGTGGCTGGATGATCTGCTCGTAAGCTTCTCGCCCTAGCCGCCTGCGGGCAAAAGAAGCAAGGCTTTCATCATCGCCCGTGATTCCTGCTGGCTTGAAATAATCCCACGCTACTCGCATCCGGCCCCTCAGGCTAAGCAGTCTGGATGTCATCAGGGAAAATANCGAGGTGGGAGAAAGCAGNGACCAGCCCNTCGGAACAGGATAAAGACGACCTCCACGAACCACGAAAGCTCGCCGGTGTTGCTCGTTGGTAGAGATCAGTTGATCCTGGAAACCGATCCGCTGGCAAAGTTGCNTNGCCCAGGGTTCCCGCAGCGTGAACATATCGGAACTCTGCTCGATCAGAAATCCATCCTTCTGGATTGTCTGGAGGATCCCTCCCGGGCGATTTTCCAGCTCGTAGAGCGTGACCTTCATCGAGGGGGCAAGCTCGCTTAGCCGGTGGGCTGCGGCCAGGCCGGTAATGCCACCACCGATAACGGCAACGCGGTTTGTTAAGTGGGAAGAACTCATTGGCAAGGCTTGGAAGGTCAGGCCAGGAAATCGACAGCCGCAGCAGCAGCCTGTATCATACCGAAATCATGCAGCATGCGGATCGCGTCACGTGGTCACTCAACCAGGATCTCCCTCTTCCCGCAGGAGCCTTATCTGATGGCAGCGAAATACCGGATCGGCGTTATTGGACACACTGGCCGTGGCAATTATGGCCACGGGGTTGGTGAAGGGTGGCTCCATATCGAGGGAACCGAGATTGTTGGCGTGGCGGACCCGGACGAGGCGGGCCGAGCGGCGGCAGCGAGCAAGCTCAAGGCTCCCAGGGCATTTGCAGATTACCGGAAGATGCTCGACGAGCTGAAACCGGACATTATCAGTATCTGTCCTCGCTGGCTGGATCAACATCACGAGATGGTACTTGCTGCTGCTGAACGCAAGATCCANGTCTACATGGAAAAGCCNATGTGCCGCACCCTGGAAGAAGCCGACCAGATGGTTGCGGCGTGCGAGGAGAGCAAGATCAAGCTGGTGATGGCTCACCCGACTCGTTACAGCCCGAAGTTACCGGTGATTCGCGATCTTATCGAGGACGGAGTGATTGGCCGCGTACTTGAGCTTCGTGGACGTGGCAAGGAAGATCGACGGGGTGGCGGCGAAGATCTCTGGGTGCTGGGAAGCCACATCATGAACCTGGTACATTTTTTTGGTGGAGAGGCAAACTGGTGCTTTGCCCATCTACANGACAAGAACCAGCCTGTGACCAGCGAGGATGTTGGCNAGGGAGCCGAGGGGATCGGCNTGNTNGCTGGCGANNATATCGCTGCCATGTATGGAATGGATGAGGGNATTACCACCTATTTTGGCTCGCAGCGTGACACGGCCGGTGGACGGTTCGCCCTGCAGATCATGGGGTCACGNGGCATCATCGAAATNGTGACCGGNTTTCTTCCACAGGTCTCNCTGCTTGAGGATCCCAGCTGGTCACCGGGCCGCAGTGGCAAGCAGTGGGTTCCGGTCAGTTCGGCAGGGCCTGGTAAGGAGGAGCCAATCAAGGATCCACCCGCTCATGCNGGCAATATCGCAGCCTGTCTCGACCTNTTNCTGGCNATNCGTGAGGACAGGCAACCGGAGTGCAGCATGTACGAGGGGCGGACCACCGTGGAGATGATTGCCGCGGTGTTTGAGTCTCACCGGCAGGGCACGCCAGTCGCCATGCCCCTGGAAAACCGCAAGAACCCGCTCTCGCTGCTTTAACAGTCCTGCTATTGCAGCTCGATTTCCAGCTGATCGATCTTGGCGGCCAGGATGAAGTCGTTTTCGCTCAGGCCGCCGATGGCATGAGTCCAGAGCTCGATCGCCACGTTCCGATACCCGGCGATGTGCAGGTCGGGATGATGGCCATCGTCCTCGGCAACCTCAGCGACCCGGTGAAAGAAGTCCATGCCGGCCATGAAATTGGTGACCGTCCATTCCTTNCGGATCCGCTGGTTNTCAGCGGTCAGTTCCCAGCCTGCCAGCTCCCGGAGCTGTTGCTGGGATTCCTCCAGCGAGTAGGGCTCCACGCCCCCTTCGCACGGTTCGCACTTTTTTGCCAGAAGTTGTTCGGTCGCCTGTATTTCCATGACCTGTTTCCTTTCGTGTTTATGAAGTGGCGCCAGCCGCGCCTCCGGATCTACTCAGCCCGAGTTCGTTCTCGATACTCGTCATGGCATCGATCATGAACTGGATATGTTCATTCAATTCCACGCCCAGGTCCTCGGCACCGTTCACGACGTCTTCCCGGTTCACAGCGGCTGCAAAGCTCTTCTGCTTGAGTTTCTTTCGGACGCTCTTTGGTTTCATCCCCTGCATGCCATCGGGACGCACCTTGGCAACGGCGGCAATAAAACCGGCAAGTTCATCGCAGGCATAAAGCGTCTTGTCCATGGGGGAGACACGCGGACAATCCTCAAGGTAGTCGGCGTGTGACTTGATCGCGTAGATCACGTCTTCCGGATACCCGTGCTCGGTAAGGATCTCGGAACCCTTCAGCGGGTGGTCCGGTGGATCGGGCCAGCGCTCATAATCAAAATCATGGAGCAGTCCCACGATGCCCCATTTTTCCACGTCCTGCTCGCCACGCTTGGCATAATGACGCATGCAGACTTCCACGGCGAGCATGTGCTCGCGGAGGCTCTTGTTGGTCGTGTACTCACACATCAACGAGTAAGCGTCTTCGCGATCCATGGATGCTGAACTTTCGGGCTAGGTTACCGGCTTTTCTTTCTTGACCGGTGGGCCTTCCTCGTCCTCCTTGAGTTCCCTNAAGGGCTTGCCCTTCTTGTAACTCTTGAGCTCGTCCTTGAGCTGATCCTGGATCTCCTCCGGGCTGAGTTCAACCGCCTTNCTTGACCACTTGATGGCAGACTCAAAATCGCCTGTTTCGGCGTATGCAGCNGCCAGCGTGCTGAGAATATGTGGNTTCTTGTANTCCGACAGCTCACAGGCTTTCAGTGCCAGTTCGACCGCACGCTTGCCATCGCGAAGCTCATCGACTGGTGAGGTTGCCAGTACCCAGGCGAAGTTATTGAGAAGCCCCTCGCTGTCCTGTTTCAGTTGCAGTGCCACGTTGTAGTCGGAGATTGCTTCCTTGTGTTTCCCGATGTTCAGCTGGGTGTCACCACGGGAATAGAGGGCAATCCAGCTCTTCTTGTCGATCTCGATGACACGACTGAATTCCTCGATTGCCAGCTGGTGATGGTCACCCATCGAATAGCAGAGTCCAAGCTGGAGTCGCAACTGTGCATTGCCCGGGTTGAGACGAACGAGTCTCCTAAGCTGCAGGGCAGCATCATCGAAGCGTTCCTGGCGCTGGTAGATCATGCCTCGCAGCAGTGCCGCCTGCGGGAGCCCTGGTCGAATCTTCTCGGCGTTTGTCAGGTCAGCCAGGGCCTTGTCGTACTCCTCGATCGACTCGTAAATGGTGGCCCGGGTGAGGAGTATTTCCAGTGAACGGGGTTCGATTTCCAGTGCCTTGCCCAGGTCTTCAATTGCCCCATCGATGTTTTCTGCCAGCAGGTGAACGCGCGAACGCATCTGGTAAGCACGAATATCCTTCGGTTGTCGTTTGACCACCTCGTTTGCAATCTCGAGAGCCTCTTTTGGCTTGTTATTGCGCCCCAGGTATTCCACCAGTGCGGCAGCGACAACGATATTTTTTGGATCCTCCTTGAAGAGCGTGCGAAGGTCCTCCACCGCCTCGTCCATCTTGCCCGACTGGATCAACGAGAAGGCCCGTTGCTGGAGAATCTCGGTATTATCTGGATCCAGCTCAATGGCCTTGTCCAGGTCAGCCAGGCGGGCCTGGGGATCATTCTGAAGCTGGGAGCGAAGCACATAGACGCTTGCCAGTTTTTCCTTGTCCTCGGCGAAAACCTCCAGTGCCAGCTTGATGGAATTGACTGTTTTCTCCCGGTCACCCCCGGGAAGCAGTTGTAAGCGGGCGACCAGCAGCAGGGCATCACCAAATCGAGGGTTGTACTTGAGAAGCCGGTCCAGGTCGGCCATCGACAGGTCTCGCATCGCCGGCCAGCGTCGATCAGGCGGGTTTGTCAGTGCGGGGGCACTGAGCCGGCTGGCTCGCTCAAATAGCGAGGCACTCATCAGCTGGCGGGCAAAGGCAGTATTCTCCTCGTCCAGTCCCTTCTTGATCGCTTCCTCGCAGAGGTCAGCTACTTTTTCCAGGTCATCGAAGGACTTGGCATTTAGCTTGAGCTCCGTTGCCTGGTCCAGCAACGGTTGCCCTTCCTTCTTCTCCTGGGCGATTGTGACTGTTGAAGTCAGCAGGACGAGAGCGATGCTGAAAAGGAACGGGGAGGATGGCTTGCGCATGATTTCGCTACTCCAGGAAGGAACCTGCCGGGGGCGTCATCTGCTCTCCCGGCTTCTCTTATTATGCAGAACTGGAAGGATGCTGGCTATCACATCCCCAGCGGACTTACTGGATATCTGCCTGGGTCCATTGTCCATCGACATTACGCCACATCGTTTCAGCGGGATTCTTGTCCTGCAGGGCAGCGGGAAGCCTGTGAGGCCGGATATTGTCGTAGGACTGGAGCATGGCAAAACGAAACAGCGAGGCGGGGATTCCAACCGCTGTGAAGCCCGGATGACCGGTGGCGGGGTAGGGTCCGCCATGGTTCATGGCCGGGCTGACAGCCACCCCGGTCGGCATCTTGTCATTCAGAAGTCGTCCTACGCGTTTGCGCAGTCGGGGGGCTACCCGGTCATAATCGGGATCATCCTGGCCCCCGGTATGGGAGTAAATACAGCCGGTCAGATTTCCTTCCAGCTCCTCCAGCAGGGAACAGACCTGGTCGATGTCGTCAGCGACAACCAGCAGGGAGGCATTGCCAAATGCCTCCGTCTGCATCGTCTCCGGATCGGCAATGAATTGCCCCGCGCTGATCTGGACCAGCGTGTTGGCAAAAGAATAGCCGCTGCCACCCCCCTCGCTGTTACCGACCAGAAGCACTCCACCCGCGTCAAGCAGCGTTGCCAGGCTTTGCCCCAGTGACGTCTGGACTCCTTCGGAGAGGAGCGTTCCGACGGGGGCCTGGGAGAAGCGTGCTGCCAGGTCGTCAATAAACTGGCTTGTCGTTTCCCCGGCTACCGTGACCACCAGGCCCGGGTTGGTACAGAACTGTCCCGTCCCCATCAGGCAGCTCCCGGTAAGCTCCTCGGCAATCTCCGCGCCGCGTTCCTCGAGCGCCCCCGGGAGCAGGATCAGGGGATTGACGCTGGAGAGTTCCAGGTAGATCGGTTTGCCGGCGGCATCGGCAGCGGCCTTGAGTTTCAGCCCTGCACCGCGGCTGCCGGTGTAGGCGGTCGCACCGTTGCGTGGATCAGCTACCAGTCGCTCGCCGTCCGCGTGGCCGGTACGGTAGATCAACTGAACGGTACCGTCGGGCATGCCTGTTTCCTCGGCAGCCAGCTGGGCCTGCTCGGCAAGCAGCCGTGTGGTACCCGGGTGCGAACTGTTGGCCTTGGCAATCACGGGATTCCCTGCCGCCACGGCGGCGGCGAAGTCACCCCCGGAAATGCTGCCAAAGGCGAGCGGGAAGTTATTGGGTCCGAAGACAGTGACCGGACCGATCGGCCCGTACATCGAGCGGATACCGCTTGTTGTATCGAACGTCGGCATGGCCCAGCTGCCCTCTCGCGCGGCAGCGGCGGCGGATCGCAGCTGCCCCGTGGTCCGAGGCAGTTCAATGTCTGCCAGGCGGGGAGAACTGGGCAGGGCTGTTTCCAGGTTGGCAAGGCTGACGATCGCTTCGGAATGCTGTTCGATTCCCTCAGCATACCTGTCAAGGAAATCAGCGACCGCCGTAGCGGGCAGGGAAGCCATGGCTGCAGCGGCAGACTCTGCGGCTGCCAGCGCGGCATCGCAATCATTCCAGTCGCTGACCGGGTACTCGTCCGGCAACGCCTCGCAGGTTGCCGGGTTGTGAGCCTGGAAGGAAGAACTGGAACTGGCGTCGCGCCACTGGCCGTTGATCAGTACTTTTTGCATATCGCGCTACTCTGCTCCATGAAAGAATGAGAATGTCTGGTCTGCC
>PANG01000015.1 GCA_002708345.1 Planctomycetaceae bacterium
CCACGCTTCTCTTCTCAGTATTATAAACCCACGCGGGAGCGAAAAGTTCCGTCCCATCTTCTTTTTTACGAGGGCTGCTTGATGAAGGAGGGGGGTTTGAACCTGAAGGGCTCACCCGGCTTGCCAGCAGGTGCTGGCTTAGTCCTTGGCGGCTGGCCCGCAGGCGGGTTTCCCGGTTGTACGACCGGGTTGGCGGGATTCCGGACAACCGGGTTTCGGTTATTTCCCGGCGGAAGATTCGGGACGGCATTCCTGGCTCCGTTATTGTTTGCATCGTTGTTCTTGTTCTGCTGGGCAGCCGGGGCAGGCTTCCTCTTCATTCCGGCCGGTAACGCATCCGGTACGGTGGCAACCGGATGAGCTTTTCCTGGAGTGAGCTTGGTATCTGCGACCAGGTACCCGGCCCAGAACCACGGGTGGCTGGCCAGGAGCTGGTCGTCGCCAGTGCCACTGATGCGTGGTTCGAGTTTGACCTCGACAGGTTGTTGTTGGATTTCCAGGACACCCTGTTGCCAGGCAACATCGGCCGCATGCTCCGGCAGCCGGCTTGCCAGCTTTCGCATCAGGTCATAACTGGTCATGCCACCTGGACGCCAACGACTGAGTACCACCGTACGTGCCCCGGAAGCCATTAGGCTGTTGATGCTCAGAAAGACATCCTCGCCACTGCCGCCACGTTTCATGGAGTTTTCTGCCGGTGTATGGAAGGCCGGCAGGATCACCTGCTGGCAACGTCCCCAGGGCAGCGCCATCCAGCTTGCCAGGTTACTGCCAGGCCGTCCCCGGTCGAGAGGAATAGGGGAGAGGTTGTAAGGGGCCCTGGACATGTCATCGAGTTCGGCCATGACAAACAAGCGGTCACAGAAGGCTGCCACGATGCTGGAGGGTCCGGGCAATTTACCAGCGAGCCTGGTCGAAGCCTGGATTTCCGCAGTAAATTGCTCCGCCCCCCGTTCGACGATCTGCTGATCCTCACCGAGGACCATGGTTTCGGCGACAAATCCGGTCCGTCCCAGTGGAGGGTGGCTGCGGCCATCACCCATTGCCAGCGAGACGTAGGGACTATATCGAATGACCCGATGCTGGATCAGGGGTTGTTCGTTCCACAGCAGGGCTTCAAAAGGCAGGTACCAGAGCGGACCGTCCGGAACGATCACCAGCTGGGTGACATCATCGAGGATTGTCTCGGGCGCATCGGCAAAGATCATTTTTGCAATCCGTGCGGAATTCTCCTTCCAATCCTCGCTCGCCAGGTCGGAGAATTTGACGTCAGCATTCTTGTCATAGTGACCCAGCTCGCGAAGCAGGCTTTTCATCTCCGAGGTGATCTTGCCCAACGATGCAAGCTGCCAGTGCTCGTACTTCTTGTTACCGAGAGCGAAAACGACCATCCCCCGGCTTGTACCAAAGAAGGCCAGGATCATCTGCCCTTCCGGAATCACTCTCTGGAGTTCCTTGACATCTCGAATACGGGGGAAGCTGAACAGGGCGGCATCTCCCTGCAGGGCCATCTCTCGCATCATGATTTCCTGGGCGTTGGAGAGCACTGCCAGTTGCGAGTAGAGGTCCTCTCGTTGCCGGAATTGCTCGTCGTCCTCTCCAACGATTGGCATTTGCTGGAGTTGCTGACTGATTGCCCCGGCACGCTGTGCAACCGGACCATACTTGGGGTAATTGGCAAGCAGACCCTGCCTTTGCAGAAGAGCTTTTGGACTGATTGCATCCTCGGGAGCTTCCAGGATCCAGCGCAGGGCCAGCAACCGGCCACCCATTGGCAGGCTGCTGTAAAAACGGTGGCGGCGAATGCGGTCCGAGATCTCCACGGCCCGCTCGAGTTCCTTGCGCAGCATGACAACCTGGAACCAGTGCTCCATGGGAAGCACGCGGGGAGAGAGCAGGTAGGCAAGTGATTCCTCAGGCTGAAAAACCCAGTCAGCGGAAGTGGGTTCTCGCAGCACACGGGAGAAGAGCAGGTCGGCATTTTTTTCACTGAGGTTTCCAGCTTGAAAGAGTGCATCGGTCTGAGCGATCTGGAGTAACCAGTGGGATGACGCTTTCTGAAATGTCATCACCTTGGCAAAAGCCGCGTCCCCGAGATCCAGTTTTCCCATCTGGTAATGTGCCACCGCTGTCACATAGCCCATGCGAGCGGAGAGTTTTCCTGTTGCCATGTCATGCCGCCGGACCGCTACCGCTGCCCGATCAATCATCGCCAGAGCCTTGGCAGGTTCAGCTCCCCTGGAGTAGTTTTCGGCTGCAGAAACAAAGACCGAGGCTTCCACGAAATCGGACTCGGTCCGTGCCCAGGCAGCTGCCGCAGGAAGTGGAGTNAAAAGTCCTTTTCNGCCAGTNACCTGGTGTGTTCGAGATGCCCAGCGGAGAGATTCTTCTACNGTGCGGTACTCNTCGAAAAGACCGGCAGTGATGGANGATTCCATNAANTAAGATGCNGCCTGTGGAAATTGTTCCCGCAGGAAAGCGAGTTTNCCCAGTTCAAGCATTGCCACNGAGGTAAGAGCATGGTCAAACCGNCCGCTGATCAACAGCGATTGTTGGAGCTGGGTAGCTGCCGCGGCAAACTGGCCNGCNGAGGCCTGGGCGAGTCCCAGCTGAAGGCTGACCCAGGCCTGGGACCAGTGATTGGCAGGTGCGGGGCGACGAGAGAGGGCAGTTACCAGCTGTGCCGTAAGCGGAGAGTAGGGGCACGTNGGCCCCATGATCTCCAGCCGGCGCCGCATGGCGAGAGCGGTGCACTGCACGATCTCCTCGGCATGAATTGGGAAGAGCTGGAGTGGAACGTAGACGCCTCCCTGGGCGAGAACCTGNAGGTTGTCAAGCCTGCCCTGCAGGCTGTTGATGGTGNTGGGAACCTGTCCGAGGATGGANCGNCTTTGGCTCATNGCCCAGCTGACNGGCTTNCGCGNCCTGTTGGANGGCTGGATGGCAACGGGATAATCCAGGGCCATCAGCCAGCCCTGGTGGGCAACGTAGAGCTGCAGGGCTAATTCGAACCTCTCCAGTGCCTTGGCGGTGTGCCCCATCTGGAAGAAGCACTCACCCATCATGGCGTAGTAGCATATCGAGTCGACCCAGCGGCCCTCGGTGCTACGGATTCCTGATCGGGCGGCAGACTCAAAACCACGATTTGCTCGGACGAAATCCCCATCTCGCATGATTGACTTGGCAAGGAAATAGTCTTGCCGGGGTACCGCACTGGAGTTCTGTGACCAGGCCGGGGTGGCCATCAGCGCGAGAACAGATAACGGGATCAGCAGCATGGCTACCAGGAAGCGAGGCCCTGTTTTCTCGTACTGAGAGGGGGTTTGCATGACAGCTCTCCGCTGATCGAGGCGGGATCCTTCTGGCTCGAAGTCGATACCTTATCGGTGTCTATCGGCGGCATGCCGGGGGGCCTCACCATGGCGAGTTAACCGATCAACGGACCCATTTTTGGCGTCTCCAGCTTACCGGGCCAAGCGAGGTTTCCCCAGTCTTCCCAAGGTAGTCAATTTATAACCGTTATTAGGATTTTTGGCCGAAATCCTACAAAGTCTAGGGGCTTTCTTCAAAGTATGCCGGTTAGATAACCGATGTACGTCGTGATGATATGACGGATTAGCTAATTGCTTTGTTCTGGCTTTCTTCCCACCCCCACCACAACACCTATGCTCGACAAGGACTGGACGATGAAAAAGATAACCTCCAATCGATTCCATGCACTACTTCTGGGGATTGGCCTGGTCGCCATTGCATTTGGAAGTGGTTGCCAGGCTCACATGGCTGGGCAGAATCTCCCCAGCCCCTGGTACCTGAATGACGACGTGCAGTACTTTGCTCCCGGCACCGAGATGAAGCTTGCGAGAGAGGCAGCCGTGATGAAAGAGTACGCTGCCCAGCGAGAACTGGATCAAATCCAGAACTAGGCTAGTCCATCTCGGAGAGCAGTGGGTGAAGGTGGAAGTGGTGCTTCCCCAGCTTCCCCCCGTAGTTGCCAGCGCCAATAAGCAGCACATCGTCCCCAGCCGCTGCCTTGGTCGCCTGCGCTACTGCCTCGCCGACGACCTCCGCGCTGGTGCCGTCAATGACCACCTCGTAAGCAACCTGGGCATCCTTGTGCAACCGTGACTCAACGCGGCCACGCAGGGTAGGACAGTAGGCATCCGCCGTCGAAGCGGGAAGGCCTTTGTAGCGTGAACCGACCTTGCTTCCACTCCGGGCAACCCCGCCTGGAAAGGGCGTGATCAGTTCTTCCATCCCTTCCAGCAGTTCGACGCTGCGCCGTGCGGCAGCGAGCCCGGCTTCCTTGGTAGCGGCCTGCAGGATCACGTTTCCTCCTCCCACTCCCGATTCAACACCGAGGCTTTCCTCGACCAGGAACTCACCATCCATGACAGGAATGCGCCAGTAACGCCTGTCATCAATAACCTTGCTCTTCTGGTATCCATCACCAAAGAAACGAATCTTCTTTCCCAGTGTGATCCGCTCTGTCGTGCCAGGAAGGCCATCGTAAACGGCCGTGGTGGGACAGGTCATCAGGCACTGTCCCACCCGGGTCGGAACGGCACTGGCCAACCCGCTGGCAGAAAAACTGAACAGGAGTACGGACGCCCCTGGCCTGCCATCAGGTGTTCCGGCGGCATCGATCCAGTTCTCCAGGCCCGCTTCCAGGTCACAGGCAATCACGCTGCTGGCGTAGCCTGTCACCTCCTGGACAGCTGCCTGCAACCAGACCCTGTCATGGGCTGTGATGATGAGTCGTACGTAACTCATGTCGAAGGCTTCCGCAAAAGTATCCTCGATCTCTGTTGAGCCTATTTTCACGTTAGAAACCTGTCTTTCTGGTTACGAAAGCACTCATTCGGAGTTTGCTGTTTTCGATGATGAGTGATTGGTTCAATCCACCTTGAACATGATGACAATATGGCTGGAAGTTGCCAAGATGGAAAAGTGTGTTACCTGCTGTTAGCTGAGCTGAACTTGCCTGCTTTCCCGTTCAACAGGATAATCAGCCTACCAGTCGGAAAGAGTTTTTTTGTGGCCTGCTTGTTGCTTGAAGGAAAAAGATCCCATGGAGCTAGATCCCTATTGGAAATGGCTTGGCATCCCCCCCGAGCGGCAACCTCCGGATCATTATGTCCTGCTCGGGATTGCTCCCTTTGAGGTAGACAGGGACGTGATCGACAATGCGGCTGTAAGACAGATGAACCATGTGCGAACATTCCAGGGAGGACAGCACGCTGCGACCTCCCAGCAACTGCTCAATGAACTCTCCGCGGCGAGATTGTGCCTTCTCGATGAAGAACAGAAACAGGTCTATGACGTGCAACTCCAGGCACGGTTGTCGGCTACTCACAGCTCGCAGGAACTGCCAGTCGCCACGCAGCAACTGCCGGTTGCCCAGGAAGTTGCTGAGGTCTCAATGCCACAACGAGCTCCTCGTCGCTCTCGCCGTCGGCGGCAGCGTCGGAATGCCAGGGAGTCCCAGTTGGCCTGGACAGTTATCCTGTTCGTTGTGGTAGCACTCCTGGTATGTGTTGCTATCGGAATCTTTATTTACAACAGGTCGTAGAGATCTGACGATAGTTCGGACAGAAAATCATTACCGTTTCACCATCTTTCCCTGGTTGATAACAGATGTCTCGACAACGCGTGTTGATATCGGATTACTCCTGGCCTGATGTTGAGATTGAACGTGAGGTCCTGGCCCGGGCAGGTGCCGAACTGGTAGTTGCCCCTGCGGACGATCGTGAAACGCTACGTCGCCTTGCCGCCAGTGTGGATGCCATCATGACGTGCTGGGCTCCGATCCCGGCGGAAGTGATCGAGGCGGTTGAGAATTGCCGTGTCGTGGCACGCCTTGGAATAGGCCTGGATAATATCGATGTTGCATTCTGTACGCGGCGGGGAATTCCCGTGACCAATGTGCCAGATTATTGCCAGCTGGAAGTCGCAGAACACACGCTGGCGCTGTTGCTTGCGCTGGCTCGTAACATTGGCATCTTTCATCAGGATGCGAGAAATGGAGTTTATGCTCGGGATCATGGACCACCACTCCGGCGACTTGCCGGCCGGACACTTGGGCTGGTGGGGCTTGGTGGGATCGGGCGTACGGTTGCAGAAAGGGCATCTGCACTGGGACTTGAGGTCGTCGCCACGCGTCGTGATCTCTCGCGGCCAGCCGGTACAATTCCCCTCCTGCCACTCCCTGAGCTACTTGAGCGAAGTGACTTTGTCTCCCTACATCTTCCTCTCGATGACGAGAACGCGGGGCTGATTGGGGCGGCGGAACTGGCAATGATGAAGCCTGGCAGTTTCCTTATCAACACCGCTCGCGGAGCGCTGATCGATTCACAGGCGTTGAGCGTGGCTCTTGACTCGGGACAACTGGCGGGTGCTGCCCTGGATGTACAGGATCCAGAACCCCCCCCGCTCGATGCGCCTCCCTACAATCATCCTCACGTGATCGTGACACCGCACGCGGCATTTATCTCGGAGCAGTCCCTGCTGGACCTGCGCACACGAGCCAGCAACCAGGTTGTGCAATGCCTGCGTGGCGAGGTTCCTGACAACCTGGTTAACCCGGAAATCCTCGACTCCCCGGATGCCTAGCTGACCACGCGATGGATCACGTTTCCAGCGACATCGGTAAGACGGAAATCACGTCCCTGGAACCGGTAGGTCAGTTTTAAATGGTCCAGGCCGAGCAGGTGGAGCACCGTCGCCTGGACATCATGTACCGGGGTGGAGTCTTCCACGGCGTAGTAACCCAGTTCATCTGTCTTCCCGATCGTCTGGCCACCCTGGATTCCACCGCCACAAAACCACATCGCATAGGTCTCGATGTGATGATCACGTCCCAGCGTGTCTCGAGGCTCGCCCTGTGGTGTCCGTCCAAATTCTCCACCCCAGATGACCAGCGTATCGTCGAGCATTCCCCGTTTCTTGAGATCCTTGATCAGTGCCACGCTTGGCTGATCCACTTCACCGCATCGCTGGTCCAGCGGTTCTCCCAGGTTGGTGCCGGCATTTCCATGATGATCCCAGTCGGTATGGTAAAGTTGCACGAAACGAGTCCCTTTTTCTACCAGCCGCCGAGCAAGCAGGCAGTTACGTGCAAAACTTGGCTTGGCCGGGTCCTCGATACCATACGTATCAAGGGTCTGCTTGGTCTCGGTTGAAAGGTCCATCAGTTCCGGAGCACTGGACTGCATGCGATAGGCCATCTCGTAGGTGGCGATCCGGGTGGCAATTTCGGGGTCGCCTACCTGCCTCAGTCGCTCGGCGTTGAGGCCTGTCACCGCGTCAATGAAATCGCTCTGGCCTGCCTGTCCAACACCGGCTGGATTTGTGAGATTCAGGATTGGTTCGGCACTGTTAAGGAAGGGAACCCCCTGGTAAGTGGAGGGCAGGAAGCCACTTCCCCAGAGCGGGGTCCCGCCCCGTGGTCCCCGGGGGCCGGAATGGAGAACCACGAAACCAGGCAGGTCATTTGCCTCGCTGCCGATACCGTACGTTACCCAGGCGCCCATGCTTGGTCGACCGAATCTCTGGAATCCGGTATTCATGTAGAGTTTTGCCGGTCCGTGGTTAAAGACCTCGGTCTTTACCGTGCGGATAATGGCAATCTCATCGGCAATGCTTGCCAGATTTGGGAGTAACCCGGAAATTTCCTGTCCGGATTCTCCGTGCTTCTTGAACTCGCGACGGGTGCCAAGCAGCTTGGCATCTTTCTTCAAAAATGCGAAACGCTTGTTCTTCACATAGGATTCGGGAATCACCTGGCCATCCATTTCCTGCAGCTTCGGCTTGAAATCGAATAGCTCCAGCTGGCTCGGACCACCTGCCATGAACAGGTAAATAACTCGCTTTGCACGTGCTGGGAAATGTGNCTGGCGTGGGGNGAGCGGGTTGNCNTGCTGGCTCGNCTCTTCCTTTCCCAGTACACCGGTTNCGGCCAGCAGCGACGCCAGNCCCAGGCTGCCGATACCCAGGCCGGCATCTCCGAAGAAGTGGCGACGGGTGCCCTGGCGAAGTTCTTTGTGATGGAGACTCATGGTTTATTCCCGGGTGATGAATTCATCCAAGTTGAACAGGACTCGAGAGACCGCGGTCCATGCTGCTGCCTCCTCCAGTGGGAAACCGTCGGCCCGGTTAGCCGGGGCGACCTTTTCTGCATCGCCGGGGGTGGATTTAAAATACTCCCTCTGGGACTCGAAGAAGTCCATCAGACGGGTGAGTTCCTGCTCNCTGGGAAGCCGGGAAAGGCTGCGGCGAAAAGCATAGGTTAGCCGCTCTTCATCCTGGCTGATGTCGGCCCTGGTAATCTCGCTGGCAAGGCCCTGGGCAAACTCAAAAAATGACCGGTCATTTGCCAGCAGCAATGCCTGCAGGGGGGTGTTAGATCTTGAACGACGAGTGCAGGTGGTGGTTGCCCCTGGGGCGTCGAATGTGGGCATCAGGGGATAAGGGCTTGATCGCCAGAAAAAGGTATAGAGCGTGCGTCGATAACGCGCGTCTCCCTGGCTTTCCGGCCAGGCTTTCTTCTGCTGGGTGAGAATGTAAATTCCCTCCGGCTGTGGTGGGTAAACACCTGGGCCTCCCATCGTGGTGGATAGTAATCCGCTGGCCCCGAGCGCCTGGTCTCGAACTGCCTCGGCTTCGAGTCGCATCCGGGTCTGCCTGGCCAGTAACTGGTTGCGAGGGTCGCGTTTGAGCAAGTTCTCGTTCACCCGTGACGACTGGCGGTAGGTCGCCGAGAGCACGATGGTCCGGTGGATATTCTTGATGCCCCAGTCCAGCCGAATAAACTCACTGGCGAGCCAGTCCAGCAATTTCGGGTGGCTGGGTGGAATCCCCTGGGTACCAAAATCATTTTCGGTTTCCACGATCCCGAGTCCAAAAAACCGCTGCCAGAAGCGGTTCACCGTCACGCGGGCAGTCAGCGGGTTGTTACTACTGGTGAGCCAGTTGGAAAAATCAAGCCGGTCAGGACGATCGCCTCGCTGCTGGAGAGGCGGAAGGACAACCGGAACGGCGGGCTCGACAAGTGCACCATTGCGGAGAAAATCGCCCCGTATCTGGATGTGTGTCTGACGCGGCTCTTTCATCTCCTCCAGGACCAGCGTCGTCGGGATCGCCTTGACAAGCAGCTCGAGTTCTTTCTTGAGCGTGCCAACTCGTGCCGCCAGTTGGCCACGTGTTTTGTCAGTCGACTTGTAGGCAGCTTCGAGTTGCTGCTGCTCGGGTGCAGAGCGTTTGTCCTTTTCCAGGGCCGCGATTTTACGAATGGCGGTGGGAACAGAGAGTAACTCGCTCGGCTGGTCGCTGACAGAGACCCGGAAACAACCGACCAGGTAGTTGGTGTTGAGATCATGGTGCATCTTGATTGTCAGCCGGACACCGGAGCTGGACTGGATTGGCTCAGCCGGAAAGAATATCGCCTCGCGATTCACATTGGCGGATCCCGACGTGACATTGATCGCCCAGCCCGTGTCCGACTTGCCATCGATACTGTCTGAAACCGAGTAGCCTTCCTGGGAATGGTCGGCGACCGCCCTGGCAATCTTGACCGGCTGGGCTTGCGCCTCCTCGTCACCGATCGGTTCGATCGAGATCTCGAACTCGGTCAGTACGAAGTTCCCGTTTTCTGCCCTGCCGGGGCCATTACTTGGAAGGCTCTTGTGGGAGAGTGCCTCGAGCCGGAGGGCAGTGATTTTCTCCAGGGTCGTTTCGTAAGTGACAATGTAGGTATCGTTGGCCGGCACACTGAAGTCGACCAGCAGTGCCTGGTCCTCGATCTTGTTGAGAATGGCTCCCTTGACGGTAGACCAGTCAGCCGGGTCAAGTGACTCCCAGGAGACTTCCCCCAGCTCGGCAAGCCGTTTTTCCCAGTCTGGCAGTCCGGCAACAAAACGAGCGTCATGTTCGGCAAGAGGCTTTTCAGCATGTGATATTTCCGTCTGCAGTTCGGCCCGTCTGCTTGCCTGGAATTCAGAGGGGACCTCGATTTTAGGGCCCGAACCGTTGGCGTCATTGTTGTCAGTACAGTTGTTGAAAATGGCATAGAGCCGGTAGAAATCCTGCTGGGTGATCGGGTCGAACTTGTGCTGGTGGCACTGGGCACAGCCGACGGTGAGACCCAGGTAGATTGAGCCTACCGTGCTGGTACGGTCGACAATCGCTTCAACGCGAAACTGTTCATCGTCCGTGCCACCTTCCTGGTTGACCAGTGTGTTGCGATGAAAGCCGGTCGCCACTTGTTGCTGGAGAGTGGGATTGTCGAGCAGGTCGCCTGCCATCTGCTCCCGGGTGAAACGCTGGAAGGAGTAATCCGCGTTGAGAGCATCAATCACCCAGTCCCGGTACTTCCATATCTTCCGTTCGGCATCAATGGTGAATCCATCGGAATCCGCGTAGCGGGCAAGGTCCAGCCAGTGGCGTCCCCATCTCTCCCCGTATCGAGGTGAAGAAAGGAAACTCTCGACCAGTTGCTCGTAAGCGTCGGGGCGGGCATCGGCGAGGTACTCGTCGATCTCCGGGACACTGGGCGGGATGCCACGCAGGTCAAGGCTGAGCCGCCGGATCAGGGTCTCCCGGTCGGCCTCGGGGGAGGGCTGGATCCTTTCCTTCTCGAGGCGAGCCAGGACGAAGGCATCGATCGGGTTTCGTAGCCAACGATGATTCCGGACCGCTGGTACCAGGGGACGAGAAATTGGTTGGAATGCCCAGTGTTCACTTTTCACGTGGGTCACGTTGGCAACTTGTTCGCTTTCCGGAAAAACTGCTCCCTGGTCTATCCAGTCACGGATCAAGTCGATATCCGCCGTGGAGAGTGATGGCTTGTCCAGCGGCATTGCTGAAACGTCCCCCTCCTCAAGCAAGGCTTGGACGAGAATGCTCTCAGCACTCTTGCCGGGAACCACTGCCGCTCCCCGGTCTCCCCCCTGGATTGCCAGCTCCGCGATGTCCAGACGATAGCCCGACTCGTGCTTGTCAATGCCGTGACAAGCGACACAGTGCCTGGTGAAAACCGGCTTGACCTGCTTGATGTAGTCCACCGTGGCNGGTGGTTCGTCTGCTTGAAGCNGGNAAGCTCCCTGCAGCAGAANGATCAGGATCAGATATTTTGAGAGGTTCATCAGNTNACCCGTGTTGAACAGGCNGGAGCAGGTNTGGAAAGCTCAGAGGGGATGATCATGNCCTTCAAAATACCTCAAATGGACGCCGATCGCCAACCNGGGAAAGCCNATGGCTATCTCTCTGGCCGATCCTTTCCCTGTCGACGCTGTTCAAGCAGCTCTTGCTGCTTGTAATATGCATTGATGATCTTTCCCTCGTGGCCCGCAAAGGTCCAGTCGGGCCAACTGGGAGACTCCTCACGCACGTCCTCGTAGAGCACCTGGAGACGCGCAATCATCTTTGCCAGCTGTGCTGGTTCGCTGGTGGCCAGGTCCTTTTTTTCACCGATATCCCTGCCAAGGTGATAGAGCGTGAACCTGGAAAGCCGGGCATTCTTGATGGCGTCCTGGTCCGTCTCTTTCACATGTCCGGTGGGTGGCAGTGGAGGGCCGGTCAGGGTCGCCATGATTTTCCAGTTCCCGTCGCGCATCGCGACCTTGGAGGGTCCCTGGGCGAAGTTGAAGTGCCAGTAGAGGGGGGTTGAACGCTCGATTTTTTCTCCAGTAAAGACTGGCAGGAAACTCGTCCCATCAATGGTGCGGTCGGCAGGGATTTCAATACCGGCAATCGTGCAGAGCGTCGGTAGCAGATCCACACCACAGACCGGTTCATCACATGTTTCCCCGGGCCGCGTGTGGCCTGGCCAGCGAATGATCCCGGGCACTCGAATTCCTCCCTCGCTNACGTACCCTTTCTTGTCACGNAGNGGCCCTGCAGAACCATGGGGATGTCGGCGAGTGATTGCCGGCCCATTGTCACTGGTGAAGATCAGTAGCGTGTTTTCTCGCAGTCCGGAGCGGTCAAGGGTGCCCAGNAACCGTCCCAGGGCTGCATCCATCTGTGTCACNTTGCCATGGTGGTTAGGGAGTGTGGAATCGNNCGGGGCGTCATAGAGAGCCTGGTAGCGTNGTGCCGAGTTGATNGGCTCGTGGGGCTCGTGNAAGCAGACGTAGAGGAAAAAGGGGCTGGTGGGATCACGNCCCCGTAGCCAGTGAATCGCCTCGTCGGCAACCAGCCCCGCAGAGTATCCTCGTTGCGGTCCNACCGGGATGCCGTTGCGGACAAANTTNCGTGGATTGTGGTGCGTTGGCAGGGCATTGTTCTGGGTCGAAAACCAGTAATCAAAACCGTGGTCGGAGGGTTGAGGTTGAGTGGGCAGATTGAACTGGCCGTTTAAATGCCACTTGCCGACATGACAGGTCTGGTACCCGCTATCGCGAAGCAGGGTTGATACTGTCACCTCACTACGGCGGACATGCATTGGCGCGAACATCGGGATCCAGTTGTGGATTCCGACTCGCTGGGGAAACCTGCCTGTCATCAGCCCGGTGCGCGAGGGAGAACAGTTGGANGCTGCAGAATAGCAACTGGTCAGCCGCATCCCCTCGGTCGCAAGCTGGTCGATGACGGGGGACTGGATACGAGGATGCCCGTAACATCCGAGATCGCCATAACCCAGGTCATCGGCCAGGATAACAACAATATTNGGCCGTCGATCAATCTCCCATGCTGTTGCCGCGCTGGCTGACACAAGGAGAACGGTTCCCAGGACCAGGTTGTGTAGAAAAAGCTGTTTCATGATCAACAGACTACCTGATTTGTGGAATGACCTCTGTGGAAAAAAGCTCCAGTGAGCGAAGCCATGCTTCACGGTTGTCCCAGTCATGTGCGACCATCACCAGTGTCCCAAATTCCCCGACCTCTTTCCGCAGGTCATTAATCTGGGAGGCAACATGGTCCGGGTCCCCGGCAATCACCACCTCCTCCATGAAATAGTCCAGGTTACAGTCCTCGTCCGCCTGCTCGTCATTGCGTTTCCACATGCCCACACCGGGACCTCGACGGGTGAGTTCCAGGATGTACTCCAGGCAGCGGCCAAGCGAGTTGCTGCGTGCTACCTCAAGGGCCTTCTCCGTGGTTTCTGCCACGTAGATATTGCGAGAAACTCGCCAGTCACCGGATTCCGGTTCCCGGCCTGCCTGGCGGGCCGACTGTTGATACCACTGCCACTGGTCCCGGAGGACTTCGGCAGAGATCATGTGGTGACTGAAGAGCGCGAAGCCCGACTCGGCTGCCCTTTTCACNGTACTCGACTGGCGACTGATACTGGGGACCGAAATCGGGGGGTGGGGCTGCTGTAGTGGCTTGTGCAATGGCCCCAGGCCCATTTCCAGGTCGATCTCCTGGCTCATCTCGACATCCCAGAATTCCCCCTTGAGCTGGTACGGGGGATCACTGTTCCAGATCTTCATGATCATCTGGATGGACTCGGCAACGCGGGCGGAGGAGCTGGCAGGATCAAGACCATAGACTTCCATGTCGGTTGGAATGGCACCGGGTCCGAAGCAGATGTTGAGCCGGCCGTGAGAAAGGTGGTCCAGGAATGCCAGCCGGCTGGCAACATGTACCGGGTGATGGTATTGCAGGCAGACAGGGGCAGGCCCCAGTCGTATCGTGCTGGTCTTCGCCAGTGCCGAAGCGATGAAT
Organism: Planctomycetaceae bacterium; assembly: GCA_002708345.1. Next base: position 13,666 of record PANG01000015.1, read on the forward strand.
ATTTCCGGCATCACGATATTTTCGATCGTTGACGAGTGATGCTCGCCAACCCAGAACTCGTCGAAGCCGAGTTGATCGCATTGCACGGCCAGTTCCAGGTCTTCGTCAATACACTGCTGGAGTGACTTTTCAGGATCGTGAATCGGCATCACGAACATTCCCAGCTTGAGAGGGCTTGTTTCCATGATGAAGAGACTCCGGGGANCAGGGGCTGNATGCCACANGTGGTAGCAGCTNGTCATCGTATTTGACGGATTCGGNACGGTCAACGAAGNNGGNGGGCGAGCTCTCNCAAGCNGGTGATGCAGGAAGAAACNGNNATTTCNCTTGTATGTTTAGCCCATNCGGGTAGAAAGAATNGTTGGAATTAGGGGGAGATAGCGTGGAGGAGTAGACNANGGCAGCAGTCTCTTTTTCATGGGGCTGAAGTGACCGTAAATACCAGAAAAGTAGAAGGACGTCGGGACATTCGATACGTGTCCCTCGAGGACGTGATCGCGGATGCCAGGCGCTGTGCGGAAGGTGGTTGGACAACCAATGGTAACTGGTCCATCAGCCAGATTTACCACCACCTGTCGGTCGCCCTGCATGTGAGCATTGACGGCGTTGGCTTCCGGATATTCTGGCCAAAACGCCTTCTCGCCAGGGCCTTTCTCAAGAACAAGTATCTTGCTGAGGGAATCCCACCGGGCTTCAAGATACCAGCGAGAATGAAGCGGCTTGAGCCGACGGAGATGCCGGTGGAGGATGCACTTGCCCAGCTGGCCATGGCGATCGAACGTTACCAGGGCAATCCGAAGCGGGCGCCCCATCCTCTGTTTGGTCAGTTCACGAGCGAGGAGTCAGATCAGTTCCAGTTGCGGCATGCAGAACTTCACATGAGCTTTATCGTGCCTGCCGAAGACAAATGAGCTGCTGGTTTTCATGACGTCATCCTCCCCTTCTGACAAGTCCNNGCCTGCAGCAGTTGCTCGACCCNGCCTCGTTATTTCGGCCTGCCTGCTTGGCGACCGGGTTCGTTATGACGGGGACCACAAGCTGGACCNGTTNCTTACCGGNGCACTTGCTGATCATGTCCAGTGGNNTGCGATCTGTCCGGAAGTGGAGCTGGGACTGGGCGTTCCCAGGGAAAAAGTCCAGCTTGAAGTTGCCGGTGAGGGAGTCCAGCTTGTTGCTCAACAGTCCCGGCAGGACCTGACCGTGGCGATGCAGGGGTGGGCCAATCGTTGGAGTGACTCATCCCAGGAAGAAGAGATCTGCGGGTTTGTCCTCAAGAGTGGCTCTCCCAGTTGCGGTATCGAGGATGCCAGGNTCTGGGAAGAGGNGCAGTTTTCCAGGAANGGGACAGGACTTTTTGCTGCAACCGTGATNCGGGATTTTCCCTGGGTCCCGGTTGTCACGGAAAAACAACTTCGTCATCCGGGACAGTTGGAACATTTCCTGGTCCGCATCTTTGCTCGACATCGACTGCTCNGGCTACTTGCGGAAGACGATNTNGATCAACGACGACAACGGTTAGCAGAAGAACNGGTGCTTTTGGAGACGCACCGAAAGGGAAGTTTTGAAGGACTCGTGAGCAGCCGGGGTGGAAAGAAACTGGAAATGGAACATGCCGGCGTGCTTGCACGACCTTGCAGCTGGGAAGAGCACCAGCAGACACTCGTGGCGATCTGTGAAGAATTGGAAGGAGAGCGTTGCCGAGATCTGGAACGGCGGGTCAGGGATTCCGGAGGCGATAACAGCTGGTCCGACTGGGCAACGGAAGTTCTCTGCCAGGCCCGGGATACCGGTAGCCCGCTGGCCAGCCAGAGTTACCTGCAACCTTTTCCAGTTGGTTGTTTCACGATCCAGTAAATGACTGGCAGTTTGAGGTCGGCTACCACTTGAGGCCGAACTGATCTCCTCCGGACGCCCGGTCCATGCCACCCTTAAGAGGCTTCCTCCGCCTCTTGACTGCCAGTTCCCTTGGCGGCTCATCGTCTTGCACCTCGGCGCCACCTTTTGTGGCCGCGGGAGGAGCTTCCTGGAGTTGCTTCAGTGAGAGACTGATGCGNTGCTTGTCAGCATCCACGCTGAGGATCTTGACCTCGACCTCGCTCCCCTCACTGAGAACCTCGTCGACAGTTCCGACACGGTGATGAGCAAGTTCGCTGATATGGATCAGTCCCTCGACCGCCGGTGCCAGCNTGACAAAGGCACCGAATTCGGCGTTGCGTGTGACGGTTCCGGTAACGGTCTGGCCGGAACTGAACCGACTGGCAATTCCTGTCCAGGGATGTTCCTGCAGGGCACGTGCGGAGAGAGAGATCTTCCCGGTCTGCGGATCGAGCTTCTCGATNTTCACCTTGATNTTGTCTCCCTCGGCGACCACCTCCTTGGGATGTTGTACTCTTTCCCAGCTCAACTGGCTGATATGGACCAAGCCATCGATGCCCCCCAGATCGACGAAGGCGCCAAAATCTTTGAGACTTCGGACCACGCCCTCCACGGTCTGGCCGATGCTGAACTGGGCGATTTTCTCGGCACGGTTCNTTTCTGCTTCTCGTTCGAGCNTCGCGCGGTGACTGAGCACGAGGTTCTTTTTTCGCCGGTTGGACTCGGTCACGACACAGGGCAACTTGGTGCCAATATAATCTGCAAAATTCTCGACTCGAAAAACACCGATCTGGCTGGAAGGGATAAAGCCACGAATCTGGTTCACCATGCATTCCAGGCCACCGGTATTGGCACCGGTGATGCGAGCCTCAACAACAATGCCGTTCTGCAGGTCACTCCAGTCCTCCACCTCAACAGCTGCTCCGGGGACTGCCAGGTCGTAGAGCCCTTCTTCCACGTTCAATGACCTGACGATGACTTCCAGTTGCTCACCCTGTTCGGGTGGTTTNTCGAGTTGCCTGAGTGGCAAGACTCCCTCATGGCCGGTTCCGATCGAGACGAAGACGTGTTCGCCATCGGAGCGAATNACTATTCCCTGGTGCCGGCTGCTGTCTTCAAGTTGTTGCCCGACCCGTGCAGCTGACTCGTCAGCGATCAATTCGTCGAGACTGGTGTCACCAAGTGCATCCTCTATTTCCTGTTCCAGGTCCTGGCTGACAGGATCGTGGATCGAAGGTTTAATCACCGCTGCCGGGGGAGGAGGGGAAGCGGTGGGTTGTGTTGCTGGAGCAGGAGGAGAACTCTCCCCGGATTCTAGAACGGCCGGTTTGTCGACAGACGCCGGTATGTTCGCCTCGCCTCCCATCCGCGGTTTGCTTCCGGTCGGTCTACCGGTTGCCTCGCGTCTTGAACCGACCTGGATCCTGTCGCCTGGACTNCCGGGCGTGGATTCATTCTCCGGCTGGTCCGGTTCTNTGCCTGGGGCTTCTGGAGTAGGTGCTGGCTCGACCGGTTCTTCCGGCGGGCTCGCTGGCTCATCGTTCATGATCGCTTTCCGCGTTTCGGCGGTGATAATGAGAGTTTTTCTCAACCAGCTAGTTTACCTTCCCTTTCCCGCTCGCGACAAGCGGACAACTTCAGGTCGGTCGCATGGATTGCCTTGCTTGCATAGAATTGACCTGAATTGATACGAGGTCAGCCATCGCAAGGAGAGAATCAGCAGGCCATGGCGGGTTTAAAAACAGTACCATCGTATGGAGAACCACTGGCCAGNCTGGTCATGNTGGGNGAGGCAGAAACGCTCGGTGGTGGNATTTCCAGGGAGCCTTTCCGGGAACAGCTGGAAGCTCTCACGCCAGGGGACNTCTTCCCGGGTGCCACGATTGTGGACCNTGATTCGGCACGTTGCTGCATTTCTGCCATCTGGCTCCTCCATCATTTNCTGGATGAATCCCACCAGGTCAGCCAGGACATCAGTACATCCTCTGGAAGTTACTGGCATGCGATCATGCACCGTCGAGAGGGAGATTATTCCAATGCCAAGTACTGGTTTCGCCGCGTGGCAAACCACCCCGTCTACGAACGGTTGGCATCGTCCTCGCAGCAATTACTGGAGCAGGACCAGCTATCAGGCCTCCTGCCTCTGGCCGGGGGTTGCTGGGATTCTTTCATGTTCGTGGATATGTGCGAGGATGTCGTGCTTCATGACAAGGGAAATCGTATAACCTGCCAGTCACTTTCCAGGCTGGAATGGATGCTTCTCTTTGATAACTGCTACCATTCGGCAATTGGGTCAACATGATCATGTTTCCAGGGTGTGGATGAGATGGCATTCCAGTTCCAGTGTCCGCAAGGTCACTTGCTCGAAGCGGAGGAGATGGATGCTGGGAAGACCTGCCAGTGCCCCTACTGTGGCTTGACCCTGGCAATTCCGGTTCCTGCAGGAAGACTTCCCCAAACCCCTCCCACGGNCACNCCATTTCCCCCGTCGTCTCCAGCCTCCTCACCAGTGATTCCTGCCGTTCCTTCTCCGGCGATTGTCTCNACTCCTGCTGGCACGGCTTCCGAGTCCCCACCTGTTGTCGGGCGTCGTCGCCGCCCTGCACTGGATTCATCGCCGGCGGAGTTGAATTTTGGGGAGGAGAAAAAACGTGAGAGTTCGACGGTCGATGTAACGAAGAAAGAAGAGCTGTTCCATATTCCCTGTCCGAATGGTCATGAACTGGAAGTACCCCGTGAAATGCTGGAGCAGACNGCGCTCTGCCCACACTGCAATTCCCAGTTCAAGCTCCGGGAACGCGATAGCGTGGAAGCCAAGCGAAAGAAGGTGATTNGGGAGGAGCAGCAGGAGCGACAGACGAGCNATNCCTGGCTTCACTGGATCNTGGGAATCAGCGTGGCAGTCCTGCTGTTCCTGCTCGCACTTGTTTTCCTCTGGAGTGGTTGACTCCCGGTAGAGCTTTAGAGGTCCTGGAGTATTGCGGCCGCGGCGTTACGACCGCAGGCTCCCATCACGCCACCTCCNGGGTGACTGGCGGCACCGCAGAGATAAAGTCCCCTGACAGGAGAACGATGATCGGCCCATCCGGCGACAGGTCGAAAGCAATAGAGCTGGTGGGGGGTCATGGCTCCCTGGAAGATATTTCCTCCCGTCAGGCGATATGTCCGTTCCAAGTCCAGGGGGGAGAGGACTTGGCGATGTTCCACGGCAGCCGGGAGGTTTGGAGCGTATCGTCCCAGCAGCTCGATGCAACGATCCGCAAAGCTCTCCTTGATATCGTCCCANCTGTCATGCTGGAGCTGGTAAGGAGCATACTGAACAAAGATCGANAACAGGTGCTTGCCCTCCGGGGCAATGGTATTGTCCAGGCTGGTTGGAATCGTTACCTCCATTACCGGTTCGTCGCTTGGCCGGCCCTGCCGGGCATCCGCGTGGGCCTGTTCGATATAATCCAGCGTGGGCGCAATATGGATTGTTCCCTGGTGTTCCGGACCGATCTGGTTACCGGAGGAAGAGAGGAAGCGAGGAGCCTCTCCAAGCGCCAGGTTGATTTTTGCNGAGGCGGAGGAATAGTCGATCCGTTTTACTGCTCGCAGGAACTCAGCCGGTAACTCGTTTTCATCCAGTAAACGCCCAAAGGTCCATTCGGCATCGATACTGGAAGCAACGGATGTCGCGGTAAGTGTCCGTCCTCCATCCACGGCCACACCCTGGACTCGTCCTCCATCCACCAGGATCTTGCGAACTTCACATTCTCGAACAATATCCACACGAAGTTCCTTGCANCTGGCTTCGAGGGCATCAGCCAGCCCTCCCATGCCACCCTGGACATAACCCCAGACACCACGTTGGCCAGTGGCCCGTCCCATCACGTGGTGGAGCAGCACGTAGGCGGTTCCTGGCGAGGAGATCGAGGCGAAGGCACCGATGATGGCATCGGTCGCCAGGGTGGCTCTCAGGACCTCTGATTCGAACCAGCGTTCCAGCATGGGTCGAGCCGCCCCGGTCAGCAGTTCGACAGCTTCAGGAAGGTCACCCTCGAGTTGACCGAGCGACTGGTAAAGAGTCCATAATTCGCTGGTNTGCCTGATNCGTTCCGGCAGGCTCCGTGTCCGCCATTCTTTTGGCAGTGGGACAACTTGAGGAGCTCGTTTCATCAGCATCGGTTCGATGACCGCTGCCACGTGCTCAAGGAGCTTCTCGTACCGTGGATAGGCCGCCGCATCTGCNGTGCTGAACTGGGAGATCTGGGCCCGGGTTGCTTCCTCGTCCGGTCCCATGGTAAGAGANCGTCCGTCCAGCAGCGGGGTAAANGAGGAGGGATTGCGGCGCAGGATAGTAAGGCCATGGAGGCGCAGTTTCAGGTCCGCAATCACTTCCGGGAGCATCAGGCTGATCACGTAAGCTGCTGGAGAGACCCTGTATCCTGGCCATAACTCCTCGCTGCTTGCACAGCCACCGAGCACATGCCGGCGTTCGAGCACNCAGACCCGTTTCCCTGCCCGGGCCAGGTAGGCGGCCGTCACCAGGCCGTTGTGTCCTCCCCCGATCACAATGCAGTCATACTTGGCCATGCTTCCTCCCGCGGGATAATCCCCGTTTCTCCTATCGTTTCCGGAATCGCTGTTGCCATTTCAACGCTGTTCTACCGGCAAAGTAACAGTAACTGCCAAACAGGATGAGGACGACCATGCACCAGCCCGCTTGCTTGCCAGGCGAGAGTGTTTCCAGGTTGAGTTGCAGTCCCGTAATAATCGAATGGTTCTCANCAGCCAGGATTCGAATCGCAAGCAGGAATGCATGTAATGTTGCCACCGACAGTGAGACCAGGGAGACGACCCAGAGGGAACTGAAATCTGGCAGTTGCCAGAGGTAGACAGAGTAGGACAGCTGGATGAATCCGGCCAGGAGTAAAAGGTATACCCAGTGGTTCAGTCTTTCCGGTTCCTCAAGCTGGCTGTTCTGAAAGATCGTGACAACGGCCGGAATCACCTCGATCAGAGAAAGTACCAGCAGCCCGATAGCGAAGCCGGTCACCGTGCCCCGGTACTGGGAATCAGGTTCCAAACCCTGGCGAGGTTGCCAGCGTTTTCCTGGCTGGTGGGTTTGAATTCCCAGCTCCAGACTGCCACCGGAGGATCTGTCGGAGCCTCCGTTTCCTTGTGGTTTTCTTTTCCGGGGTGCTGGGGGAGGTGCGGCCGACGTGGTTTTCAACGGCCTGCTACATTCCGGACAGTGGATAGTCCCTGGTGACCTGTCCTTGACNGGAACATCGTGGCCACAAGGGCATTGAATCGTGCGGGGCATGATACCGCTGTTGCCAGTATGGGAACGGGAAGAAGGTGCGGGAGACGTCGTCTAGTTTTATTCGGTCTCTCGCCGAGGTCAAGCGATCAGTTGTCGGCATAGACCCGGGTGCTTTCCTCCTTGGATACAGCAACACGTGTATCATCACTGACGATCTGCACGCGGATCACGTGATCGCCTGCCTTGATACCCCGTACCTGGACGTGGTAAACCACCTCGGCCTCGGGAGCGAGTCGATCAAGTGGAGCAAAGATGATCTGCTGGCCATCCACCCGTGCATCGGTGGGACCAGTTCCATCAAGCGGTTGCATTTGAGGAGGCAAGCTTGCTCCCACGATCACGTTTGTTGCTGTCCTGGTACCCTTGTTGACCACGTGGATTTCATAGGTGGTATCACTTCCCTCCTCGATCGGGTCTGCCTTGTCCGCGATCGTGAACAANAACTGGGGTACCGATTCTACTCGCATCACGTGTTCAAACCTGTCGGTGATTCCGAGGTCGGCCTTGCCGTCAAGTTTCATNACATGGCTGCCCACCTCCATCGGTATGGTGGTCACCGTTACCATGTCCTGGACGTTGGCAGGGAGTTCTTCCAGTTGCCAGTAGACGGCATGTTGTTGCGTTTCATAGCGGCCATGGTGGTCGGTAGACATGAACTTCAGGCCACGGGGAAGCTGNAGTACCAGCGAGATATTCCGTGCCGTGGCTGTACCGCTGTTGCCAACTTCCATCATGTGCGTGGCCGGTCGATCCAGGTATCGTATGCGAGGTCCCTGGACGCGGACCTGGATTTCCGGAGCGATCACCTCGAAAGTTATTTCATGCTGTTCCTCAAGCTGGCCATCTCCACGAGCAACCAGGGGAAACCGGATGAGACCGGCACTGGTCGCGTGGAGTAACAGCTTGAGCTGTCGTGTTTCCCCTGCCCGCAGGGTTCCGATCGGGTATTCGAGTTCGCTCCCTGCCGCATGGCGCAGCTGGCTGGGGATGTCTGCCTCCAGGACGACGCTCGTTGCATCGCCGCTGCCGGGGTTGGAGATCGTGATGGCCACGTTAATGTCCTGGCCAACAAGGACCTGTTCTGCTGTTGTCTGCTGTAGTGCCAGTTGGGGCCGCGTACTAAGGGTCCGAATGGAAGCTGCTGCCTGGAAATTGACCATCGCGACACTGCCGATCTCCCCTTCCTGCCGGGGAATCAGTTTCATTGAGACGATTGCTTCCTCGCCCGGTTGCAGGGTCCCGATGGTCCAGATCAGTGATCCGTCACTTCCTCGTGACGATTCAGGTGTCGTGCTTTCAAGCGTCGTCCCGCGGGGAATGTGGTCAATCACCTGGACCTGGTGAGCCGCAACTGTCCCAACATTCTTGACAGTGGTGGTGAATGCGGCCATCCGGTTGACCTGGATTTCCTCGGGTGCGTGCTTCTCGATGGAGAGCGTGGGAACCTGCTTTCCTTCAAGCTGGAAGCGGCCTGGTGCATCCGGGCTGGCGGTGTTTTCCGGTGAGTCGACCGTTGACCGGACCATGGGGGAGGGGAAAGGATCCGGCTCATCGAAGCTCCGATCAACCGCTTCCGGTTCGTACGGAAGCTGCAATGGATCAACTTGATCATTTTCAGAATAACTGGAGGCCGGAATGCCAGGCTCCAGTGACTGGTCACCAATAGTAAATGAACCTGTCCCGTCGCCAATCGTGTACGTCTCACCGCTGCTGACCGGGGCGGAGGGAAGCTGGTAGTTCTCTGGGTCGCTGGAAGGAACAAGCAGTTCCGGGTTTTCACTGTCGTCTCCAGCCTGGCCCAGCGGGAAGAAATCGCTATCACGGTTTTCCGGATCGACCGGCAGATCCCCACTCGTAGTGATCGTCATCCGGTCGAATACTTCCTCACCTGGCTCGGGAAGCGTTCCAGGAATGTCATCGGTCTCCTCTCCCTGGGAGCCATTCTCTCCATCCTCGGGGGTCACAACCTGGATGTCGGGAGTATCTCGAAAACAGTACCACCAGGTCGCGGTTCCCGCGATGGCAAGCAGGAGTGTTGCGGCCGTTATCCGCAGCAGGAGAGGTTTCTTCATGGCTGGTTTCTCCTCGTTCTCCAGGGTCCCATAGCTGGCATTATGGTCCTCGGCATCCTCATTGTGAGGTACGTACATGGCAAATCCTGACAGGCGAATAATCTGAAAATGAGAGGTGTTGCGTCGTGGCGGTAAGTACCAAAAAAATGGCAATGAGGAAAGGTCAATCAGCAACTGCTCTGATGGTTGTCATTGCCGGGGGCTGTTATTCTGTGGCAATGAACAGTCGAGGTGAGCAAGACCCCGAAACCGGTCCTGGGGGCGATATTCCGGGACCCAGTGAAACGGTGGTCCAGGAGGAAGGGATCGACGGGGTACCGTCCCGGGTCGCGATCTGGCCCGTCCGCCGCCGGGTAAGGTTACCCGTGATCCTGTTCGTGGTGACCTGTTTTTCAGCATTCCTGGCTGGTGCCTGTCATTTTGCTCCGGATCATTACCTGTTTTTTTCCAGCAGGTCATTGAGAGAAGTCCTGCTGGTCGGCTGGCTCGACGGGCTGGTCTACATGGGAGCGGTTATCGCGATCCTGCTGAGTCACGAGATGGGACACTTCCTGGCAACTGTTTATTACCGCATTCCTGCCTCNTACCCGATGTTCNTGCCATTCCCNNTATCTCCAATCGGCACCCTGGGAGCCCTTATCGGAATGGATGGCAGGCAGGCGGATCGCAAGGAGATCTATGACATCGGGATTGCCGGCCCACTGGCGGGGCTGGTGATCGCGATACCGGTTCTCTGTATGGGTATCCAGCAACTGGACCTGAGTGGCACTGCAAGCGGGCCCTGGGCCGTGGCTCTTCCCCCCCTGATCCAGATGCTGCTTTCGGTATTCGAACCTGCTGGATTCAACGGGAACGAGACGACGATTGCCTTTAGCCAGCTTAACCCGCTTTTCATGGCTGGCTGGGTCGGGTTGTTGGTCACCGCGCTGAATATGATGCCGGTCAGCCAGCTGGACGGAGGTCACATACTGTACGCACTGACGAGTCGCTGGGGGCACTGGCTTTCTCGCGGCTTCATGGTATTTGCGATTGCCTACCTCGTCTTTGCCGAGAATGTAACGCTCATCCTGATGGTTGCACTGGTCCTTTTAATGGGTACCGATCATCCACCCACTCGTGACGACTCGGTCAGGCTGGGGTGGTTTCGCACGGTGCTGGGACTTGCCTGCCTGCTGATCCCGCTCTTCTGCTTTGCCCCGGAAATTATTGTTTTCCGGCNATAGCNGGTTGGTCCATGCTCCCCAGCNGATTTATCCTNCGGTANAATGTGGCCCTTATGAAACTTGAAGGAAAAAGAGCGGTGGTGACCGGCGGTGGGACCGGGATCGGACGGGCAATCGCCCACGCCCTGGCAAGCGAGGGCTGCCAGGTTGCGATCGCGGGTCGCCGTGAGGATCCTCTCCGCGAGGCTGCTTCGAGCTGGTCAGGTGAACCGGCAATTGAATACCACACGCTCGACGTTGCTGATCGTGATAGCGTGCAGGCGTTCTTTGGCTGGGCCAGTGAAAAACTGGGCCCGATCGATATCCTGGTGAACTCTGCCGGTACCAATACCCGGACTCGCACAATGGCCGAGATGGATCCGGCGGACTGGGACAGGATCATGGCGATCAATGCGAGCGGTGCCTATTACTGCATGTACGCGGTACTGCCCGGGATGCGAGAAGCGGGTGAGGGGCTGATCGTCAATATCTCGTCCGTTGCAGGAATCCGTGCCTCGGCCCTGGGAGGAGTTGCTTACTGTGCTTCGAAATTTGCCATGACGGCCCTGGGGCTTGCCGTTTCCAACGAGGATGCGGTCCACGGGATCCGTGTGACAAATGTCTATCCCGGCGAGGTGAACACGCCGATCCTTGAGCATCGACCAAGCCCGGTTTCTGATGACCACCGGGAGAGGATCCTGGATGCCGACTCTGTNGGCCAGCTGGTCCTGGCGATTGCCTGCCTTCCCGCCAAGGCGCATGTGCCGGAAGTCACGATCAAACCGATCTCGCAGGAGTTCTGCTAACTAGCTGACGGTCATTGTACCGGTCAGGTAGGCGAGGATATCGCGAACCGAGATGACACCGACAGGAGTGCCCTGGGCATCCACGATCGGCAGGTGTCGATAGCCNCCCTGGTCCATCCGCTGGATGGCAAANGCAATCTTGGCATCCGGNGCNAGGGTTTGTGGGTTTGGCGTCATGAACTCATCCACAGGTCGTTCCAACATCGACTGGTAGTCGGTGTTGAGTTTCAGGACGGCATCCCTNTCGGTAAAGACACCCTGGATCTGNNCATCCTCGACGACCAGCACGCAGCCGATCGAATNCTCCACCATGATGTCGATAACTTCCCGGATGCTGGCCTTGGGAGCGACAACATGGGGAGACTTGGGATTGAGCGAGCTGATTTNGTCCGAGAGCAGTTGGACTTCAAGACGTGAGGGGGAGGCGTTCATGTGCAGGCCAGTCAACGCTTGGCCGCACATCTCGCAGGTGTCCACTCCCTCGATATTCGNAAAGCTACAAAATGGACAGGTTGTCATGAAACCGACCAGGTGTCACCGGCATTNAAGACTTCATTCAAGTCTCCCGGACCCTGTTTCTGGCGAGCAGCTTCAACCTGCTCATTCAGCTGCTCATCGTAGATCGGTTGATCGATGCAACGGTACACTCCGATCGGTTCCGGGAACTCTGGGTTCCGCATACGNGTGAGCAGGTATGCAAGGCTCGGTTCCGGTGCCTTTTCATCATGGAACAGGAGGTCGTCCTCCTTGATTCCTTTTCCGAGTTCTACGATTTCAGGATTCATCCCATTGAGCCGAATTCCCTTGTCGCGTTCCTTGCCGAAAATCAGTGGTTTACCGTGTTCCAGTTCAATAATGTTATCTGCTTTCACTTCCCGGTTGGTCGCATATTCCCAGGCGTTGTCATTAAAGACATTGCAGTTCTGGTAAACCTCGATAAACGAGGTACCACGGTGTTCAGATGCTCGCCTTAATATCTCGCCCAGGTGCTTGATATTCACGTCGATCGAACGGGCCACGAAGCTTGCCTCGCACCCCATGGCGATGGAAAGTGGATGGATCGGGTTATCGATGGCTCCCATCGGACTGCTCTTGGTGACCTTCCCTACTGGCGAGGTGGGAGAGTACTGACCCTTGGTTAGTCCATAAATCCGGTTGTTGAAAAGAACGATGTTGACGTCCAGGTTTCGACGGATCACGTGCATCAGGTGGTTGCCACCGATGCTCAACGCATCGCCATCTCCGGTAATGACCCAGACTTGAAGGTCTGGACGGACGGACTTGAGGCCTGTTGCAAAAGCGGGGGCACGACCATGAATGCTGTGAATCCCATAGGTATTCATGTAGTAGGGAAAACGGCTTGAACAGCCAATCCCGGAAATGAAAACGAGTTTTTCCTGTGGGATGGCCTGCAGGGCGAGGGCCTTCTTCATCTGGGCGAGGATGGAATAATCACCGCAGCCAGGACACCAGCGGACATCCTGGTCACTTGCAAAGTCAGCCGGTTTCAGGACAGGTAGTTCAGTATTCATTGTCTGGCCATCGTTCAGGTGCAAAAAAANGGGGTCGATGTGATTCAGTTTACGCGAGCAACTCCTGGATCTTTGCTTCGATCTCGGAAACGGCAAAGGGGCGTCCCTTGATCTTGTTCAGACCCACGCATTCTCTCAGGAACGTGTTCCGGATCATTAACTGGAGTTGCCCGGTATTGAGTTCCGGGATCAGTACCTGCTTGAAGCTTCCAAGAACCTCTTCCAGGTTTGCCGGGAAGGGATTCAGGTACCGCAGGTGGGCATGGGAGACACTCATCCCCGTACCCTGGCACTTGGAAACGGCGGTGGTGCAGGCACCGTAGGTGCCTCCCCAGCTGAGCACAAGCAGGTCACCCTCTGCAGGCCCGTCGACATGTTGCGGCGGAATACTGCTGGCGATGTTCTGGACCTTCCGGGCCCGGGTTTCGATCATGTGCTGGTGGTTGTCCGGATCGTAACTGACATTACCGGTACCATCTTCTTTTTCCAGCCCTCCCAGCCGGTGCATGAGTCCCTTGGTTCCGGGCAGGGCCCAGGGCCGGGCCAGGTGTTCATCTCGCTGGTATGGCAGGAAGGGCTCGTCGCCGTCAGAAGGTCCTGGATGGTTAATCTCGATTCGGGGCATTTCGTCGGCATCCGGGATCCGCCAGGGTTCCGCACCGTTGGCGATATACCCATCGGAAAGAATGATTACCGGTACGGTGTATTGAACAGCAATTCGCCAGGCCTCGATGGCCACATCAAAACAATCACTCGGGGTACTGGTTGCAAGGATCGGCAGGGGGGATTCACCGTTGCGACCGTACATTACCTGCAACAGGTCCGATTGCTCGGTCTTGGTTGGTAATCCCGTGCTGGGCCCACCACGCTGGACATTGATAACAATCATTGGCAGTTCCAGGATCATCGCGAGTCCCATCGCTTCCCCCTTGAGGGCAATCCCCGGACCACTGGACGTGGTGACTGCCAGGGCTCCTCCAAAAGCAGCACCGATAGCGGAACAGGCGGCGGCGATCTCATCCTCGGCCTGGAAAGTACGCACGCCAAAATTCTTGAACTTGCTCAATTCATGCAGGATGTCACTCGCGGGGGTGATCGGGTAAGACCCGTAAAAGACTTCCTTGTCACTCAACCTGGCAGCGGCGACGAGTCCCCAGGCCAAGGCCTGGTTACCCATGATGTTTCGGTAGTTCCCGGCGGGAAGCTTGGCTGGGTCAACTTTGTAAGTGCTGATCGCCGCCTCGGTGGTTTCCCCGTATGCCCAGCCAGCACGAAGTGCCTTCTCGTTGGCCTTGGCGATCTCCGGCATGTTGCCAAACTTGGACTCGATAAACCGAAGCGTGGTATCCATGTTGCGATCGTAGAGCCAGTAGANAAAGCCCATGGCGAAGAAGTTCTTGCAGCGGTCGGCGATCTTGGTGCTCAGCCCAAGTTCCTCCACCGCGCCCCGGGTGAGGGTTGTCATCGGCATCTTGATCAACCGGTACTGTTCCATCTCATCGCTGTCGAGAGGATTCTCGTCACAGTTGGCCAGTTTCAGATCCTTGGCCTCAAAACTGTCAGAGTTGACGATAAGGACTCCACTCTTGCGCAGATCAGCAATGTTTGTCACCAGCGCTGCCGGGTTCATGGCGACCAGGGTNTCGAGTGTATCGCCAGGTGTAAAAATATCCTCGGAAGCAAACTGTACCTGGAATCCACTCACGCCGGCGCGAGTTCCACGTGGAGCCCGGATCTCTGCCGGGAAGTCGGGGAAAGTTGCCACGTCATTTCCGGCCAGGGCCGAGGTATTGGTGAACTGCGTTCCCAGCAGTTGCATGCCATCCCCGGAGTCACCAGCCAGGCGGATGGTGGCTCGATCAAGTTGGTCGATGTTACGGGGGACCTTGTCCGATCCCTCAATCGTGGCTGACATTTTCCGGCATTACCAGACCATTTGAGGTCCGTCCTTTATTGGTGGAGAGGAAACACATAAGGTTTCCAGGCAAGCCCATGGACTGCATTGAAATGCCACGAGGCACAAAAGAACTCATCATCACTGGAATTCATTATTGAGATGAGTGACCTCGTTGGCAACGATCTTCCTGATCGACAATTACGCTCCTTCGCGATCCTGGGTGGAGTGGTGTGGTTGAGGAGGTAGGTTATACACAACGGAAGGAAAAAATTCGACAAGGTATCTAAGGATTCCCGACACCCGGGAGACCCCGACAGGACGTCCATCCGTGTCTGCTACGGGAATGTGACGATAGCCTCCCTCGGTCATCCTTGCAATGGACGTGCCAACCGTGTCATCCGGTGCGAGGCAATCCACATTGTTTGTCATCACGTCTTCAATTGGCTGCTCAAGGTCTGCCCGGCTGGCAATCAGGTGAAGAAAATCACGTTCCGTAAAAATGCCCGCCAGCTTCCCCTGATCACAGATAAGCAGGTGTCCGCAGGCATGTTGCTTGAGTAATAGCAGTGCCTCGCGGAGC
>PANG01000016.1 GCA_002708345.1 Planctomycetaceae bacterium
GTGATGATTGAGGATTGGCCACTGCGCCTGTTGGCAAGCTGTTTACTGGGGTTGGTACATGTCCGTTTGTTCGTGATCTATCATGACTTTCAACATGGCTCCCTGCTGAAAAACTCGAAAATTGTCAACCTGCTGATGTTCTTTTTTGGATGTATGACATTAAGTCCTCCGAGTGTCTGGAAACGATCCCATAATTACCATCACAGCAACAATTCCAAGATGTATGGAGCAAACATTGGTTCCTTCCCGATCATGACGACCACTGATTATGCCCAGGCATCCCTGGTGAAGCGCTTCCATTACAATCTGCTGCGACATCCATTAACCATTGGCTTTGGATACTTAACGACGTTCTTTGTTGGAATGTGTATCCACCCTCTGGTGCTCAATCCTAAACGTCACTGGGATGCGATCCTGTCGCTGCTGATGCACCTGGGGGTGCTTGTTTTATTGGCATCGACCGATCCCTGGAGCATTGTTTTTGTTGTGCTCACACCGATGCTGATTGCCGCAGGGCTTGGCTCCTATCTGTTTTATGCTCAACACAATTTCCCCACAGCGGAACTTAAAATTGGCCGTGATTGGACGCATGTAGAAGCGGCTTTGAAGTCGTCGAGTTTCATTCAGATGAGCTGGCTTTTTCACTGGTTCACAGCGAACATTGGCTATCACCATGTTCATCATTTGAATCACAAGATCCCGTTTTACAGACTGCCGCAGGCAATGGCTGCCATCGAGGAACTGGGCAATCCCGGAGTAACATCCTTGTTGCCGTGGGATATCTACCAATGCATGCGTTTAAAGCTATGGGATGTGGAAGAGCAAAAGCTCGTTTCATACCGCTTTGCTCGTCGCCAGCGTCGAGCCGCAGGGCATGCCTGAATGGGTTCCTCGCACCGGGTCACAAAGGGCTCTTCTGGTACATCGGTTTTTCTTTTCCAGGTGATGTTCGTCGGGGTATTTCTTCGCGCCCTGTTGAAAGCTAGAATAAATGACCTACCAGGTTGTGGAATAACCAAAACATCTCTTGCCACAACGGGGTAGTGCATTTCCAGACGGAGTTGCTGCTGCAGCTTTTGTTCTGAAAAACGGGGAAACGCATGGACGTTTTTCCCGACAATTTCGCCTGGAGGGCATCGATTCCAGGAGTGTTGTGAGAACACCGACCAGTTTTCATTTCATCAGCTGATCGAACTACCAATCGGTCATTTTGTTCTGCAAGGAGAACCACGCCGTGATTATCATCCGCAAGAAACTGCTTGTCATTTGTGCTGCCATTGGACTGTTGATTTCTGCCATCCAGGCGCCAGCACAAGATGCCTCCAGCAAGCCCATGCTGACGATCGCGATCAGCAGTGTCCAGGAGCTCGCAGATGACGTGGGTTACCTTGCCAAGCTTGCGGAGATTCCCGGCATTGATGAACAGATTCCAGGAATCATCCAGGGTATTGGCGCTGGGCTCGATACGACCAAGCCGATCGGCGCCGTGGTTCAGGCCAAGGGAATTGGCATCGAGGTGATTGGTTTTATCCCGGTGACAAACTTTGATGTGGCCCTGGCTCTCCTGGAAGGCTCCCTGGGGCCAGCCCAGGATGCAGGAGATGGCGTCTACTCACTGCAGACACCACTGGTACCGATTTTCCTGAAGCACTCGGGGAATTACGCCTACATCGCCCAGGCCAAGGAACAGCTGGCCGACCTGCCAGCGGATCCGGTCAAGTTACTGGGTGGCCTGGAGAAGCAGTATGATTTTCCCCTCCAGGGCAACCTGCAGGCCGTTCCGGAACTCTACCTGAACCTGATCGAGACTCAGCTGAAGACAGGTGTTGAGCTTGGCTTGCAGCCTCTGCCAGGTGAGACCGACGAGGCATACGAATTGCGTCGCCAGGTGACCCAGGCCCAGATGGAACAGTTGATGACAATGATCAACGAGATCGATTCTCTGACCATCGGGCTCTCGATTGATCGTGCTGCCAAGAACGTGCACCTCGATTTTGCCGTGACCGCGGTTGAGGGATCCAACCTGGCCCGTCAATCAGCCGACCTGGCGGATATGGAGACTGCTTTTTCCGGTTTCCTTCCCGAGGATGCTGCGATTTCAATGAACATCACGCAGAAAATCGCAGAGGAGGATGTGGCGGCAACCGAGTTGCTCTTGCAGTCGCTTGTCACCAATGCAGCGACCGAGCTGGATAATGACCCCGGTCTTGATTCGGCCCAGCGAGCAGCCCTGAAGAAGGTGCTGGAAGATTCGATCATGGTTCTGACGGACACGCTTAAGGCCGGAAAAATTGACGGTGCGGCGTCGGTTAGCTTTGAGGGTTCGAAGCTGGTTGCGGTCGGAGGCATCAAGGTCGTCGATGGCAAGAAGCTGGATGCTGCCCTGCAGGAAGTCCTCAGGCTTGCCGCCGAGGAGCCCGGTGCTCCCTCGATCAAGCTCAATGTGGACACCCACAAGGGAGTCAGTTTTCATTCGCTCAGCGTTGCCGTACCGCCAGGTGTCTCAGAATATGAGCAGGTCTTCGGTGAGTCCCTGGAGGTTGTATTGGGTGCCAGTGATACGGGTCTCTATTTTGGTGTGGGCCAGAACAGCCTGGCCACGGTCAAGACCGCCATTGATGCCTCGAGCGAAGGAAAAATTGTCCCCACAATGCAGTTATCCATGTCGGTAACGAAACTGGTGAAATTTGCCGCCGGGATCGCACCCGACCTGCCGCCCGAGGGCAGCCAGTTAATCCAGAAAATCGCTGGTCTGACCGGTGATGACAAGATCTCAATTACTGCCGAACCCATTCCCAGTGGCCAGCGGGTTCGCATCCAGCTGGACGAGGTAGCGATCCAGGCGATTGGCGTTGCCGGTCAGGGAGCCCTTTCGCTGCAGCAGGCTGATCCCTTTGGTTTCTAGCGAAGACGCGCGAGATCGAACAGATTTTTGATCCACCTGATGCCGGTGTCCCAGCCCTGCCGGGATGCCGGCATTGTTTTTTACTTCCTGCCACCCCAGGCCGATTGACCGATGTCCGGACAACCAGGATTTTCCACCACGCGCAGGCAGATCGCCGGGATCCCGGTGGCGGATCTTGCTGCGCAGTTTGGTACACCGACCTATATCTATGACGCGGCGACAATTGTGGAGAGATGTGCTGAACTCCACCAGTTCGATACCGTGCGGTTTGCCCAGAAGTCTTGCTCCAACCTGGCAATTGTAGATCTCGTTCGGCAACAGGGTGCCCTGGTCGATACGGTCAGTGCCGGGGAGATCCTGCGGGCCCTGGCAGCTGGCTACAGCGGTGGTCGGGCCGACCCGGAAGCTCCCCCCGCAATTGTCTACACCGCTGATATTTTTGATCACGAGGCACTGGAACTGGTTGTTCAGCATGATCTCCATGTGAATGCGGGTTCTGCCGATATGATTGACCAGCTGGGAGAGGTACGCCCGGGCGGGGACATTACCTTGCGGATTAATCCTGGATTTGGGCATGGGCATAGCCAGAAGACGAACACCGGGGGTGAACAGTCAAAACATGGTATCTGGCATGAACAGGTAGAAGAGTGCCTCCAGGCAGCTGCCCAGCACCAGATCACGGTTTCGGGACTGCACATGCACATCGGGTCAGGGACCGACCTGGAGCACCTGGCAGAGGTCTGCCAGGTGATGGATACGGTTGCTCGCAGGGTGGGAGATACCGTCCAGAGCATCAGCGCCGGGGGTGGGCTCCCGGTTCCTTACCAAGAGGACGAATCGTATATCGACCTGGGCCGCCATTTCGAGTTGTGGGACTCTGTTCGCAATGGTCTGCAAAAAGATTTTGGACACCGGGTCAACCTGGAGATCGAGCCGGGCCGTTTCCTGGTTGCCGAAAGTGGTTTCCTGCTTACCGAGATCCGGGCGATCAAGCGGATGGGAGAGAACCTCTTTTACCTGGTGGATGCCGGCTTTAATAACCTGGCGCGGCCTATTCTCTATGGTGCCTACCACCCGATCTCGATCGTCCCTTCCGATGATGAGCCGCGGCAGGAGCAGGAGGTGATCGTGGGTGGCCCACTCTGTGAATCCGGGGACATCTTCACCCAGAAAGAGGGGGGCTATGTCAGTAGCCGGCGACTGCCAGAAGCGCACGTGGGTGAGTACCTGGTGCTTGAATGTGCCGGCGCCTACGGTGCGGTGATGGGATCCAACTATAACTCCAAGCCTCATGCTGCCGAGGTTTTGGTGAGCGGAGGCTCGGCTGAACTGGTACGGCAGCGGCAGGCAAGTGAGGATCTTTTTCGGGATGACAGGATCCCGGGTTAAATCGGCGGTTGGCTGATGGCCGATGGACTCCTATAATCAACGTTCCATTCCGTGGACCTCCCAGAAAAAGAGTAGATCCGCCATGGCCAAGCAAGGGCCCCGAAAAAAACTTCCCAAGGAGCTGGCAGTTATCAATGCCGATAATTGCACCGGCTGTGAGGCCTGCTTGGAAGTTTGCCCGGTTGACTGTATCGAGATGATCACGCTCAACCTTGAAATCAAGGGGAGCCAGAGCTGGTGTGAGATCGACCTGGAACGCTGCGTGGGATGTGAGGTCTGTGTGCATATTCCACAGAAAAAGTCGAATCCCTACGAGTTGCTTGTCTGTCCCTGGGATGCGATCGAGATGATTCCCACCGAGCAGGTGGCCCAGGTGGTGGCCCAGGTTGGCGGTCCCCCTGAGTATATCCGGGACAACTGGGACCGGCTGGTGGGCACGGCACAGCACCTGGCCGAGCTCAAGGCAAGCAGCTAGACCAGCTGCCCCTCGCATTTTTTCAGGTATTCGATGCTGTCCCGGCAGAGTGATTCCACTCCCGGCTCGTAATCGAAGACCTCGACCGAGACCCAACCGTCATAGCCGACATCCTTGAGCGTCTGCAGGATGGGGACAAAGTCGATCTCTCCCATGCCGGGCCCCCTGAGATTGGCGTCGTTGGCGTGAAAGTGCGCCATCAGGTGATGAAAGTCGCGAATCGTCTCAATGATCGGTTCCTGCTGGCTGGACATTGCTTTCACGTCGAGGTGAAGCTGCACGCTCTCGGAATCGACCTTTCCGGCCAGCTCAGCACCCAGGGCTGCTGTATTGAGGAAGTCCCCCTCGGCGGGACTGAGCGGTTCCACGGCAAGCGTGACCCCGCACTCNTCGAAAACCGGNGCTGCNTGNCTCAGTACATCGGCTGCGTAATCGGATCCCTGGTCGTGGCTGATCCCAGGCANCAGGTTTCTCTGCTGGGGGGATCCTAGCACCAGGATTGTTCCTCCCAGGTCCCGGCAGAGGCGAGCCAGTTCGCCAAGGTAGAGCGCAGTTCGCTGTCGAACATCCTCCTCGGGGCTGGTCAGGTAATATCCCTCGGTAAAGGCAAGCAGCCAGTGCAGCCCAACACCCTCGAGCCCGTAGGATTCGACCTGGGCCCGGATCTCGGCCCGCTGCCCGGCAGAAATCTGGTGAGCATCCGGATTGATCGTGAANGGGGCAAACTCGATTCCCGTGTAGCCGCACTCGGCTGCCATGGCAAAGGCCTGGTCAAAGGGCCAGTCCTTGAAGGTCTCGTTACAGATCGCNTATTTCATTTTGGGTCACCTGTTCAGGCCTTGAGNTTTCGTCCCTTGTCGGTCGAGGGAGCACTTACCAGGGGTTCCGGGGCACCGTCGAGCGCGTCGCCAGGCTTGATGCTCCCAAGTCGTTTTCGGATTGCTTCCACGTAGTCCGCTGATATTTCATAGCCCAGGTACTGGCGGTGAAGCTTGTGGGCGACCGCCAGCGTGGTGCCACTGCCGGCAAACGGGTCAAGCACCAGTTCCCCCTCATTGCTGCTGACACGGATAATCCTGCCAAGCAGTTGCTCGGGCATCTGGCAACCGTGAAAACCGGATCGCTCCTTGAATGTGCCGGCCACCCGGGGAAAGTACCAGGTATCATCATCGGGCTCAAAGCCCTCGGGCAGGTCCTGCGGCCTGAGAATCCAGGTATCATCCGGAAGCCGACCTCGTGGGTTGGCACGCTTGTCGCCGTAGACCAGTTGCCGGGCCGAGGGGACGCGTGCATCATCCGCGTTGAAAGTAAAGTTGGCTGGATCCTTGACCATCTGGAAAAGGTGGGCATGGGAGCGATTGAACTTCTTCTGGCAATTGACACCAAAGGTGTAATACCAGATTACCCAGCTGCGGCAGGTTAATCCCAGCGTCCGCTGCATGAGGACCTTCATTTCCGCCGCATACTCGTCACCAATCGCAAGCCAGAAGGTGCCATCGTCCTTGAGAACCCGGATCGCCTGCTCGATCCACTCTCGAGACCAGCCCAGGTACTCGTTGTCCTCCAGGTTGTCCTCGTAGAGGTCGTACTTGTAGCCGATGTTGAATGGCGGNTCAGCAAAAANGAGGTCCACGGATCCGTCTGCGAGCTGCTTCATGCCCTCCAGGCAATCACCCTCGATGACATCATTGATGACGGTGGCCATCTGCCAGGTCCTTATTCCATCAGCGGATCCCAGTCCTCGTGAGGCCACCATCGTACCATGATCTTTCCCATGGCGCAGCAGCCCCGTTGTCTTGCACCCGGCGGGGAGGCAAGATAATGGAATTGCCGGCGGGTAAAACAAGCTCTTGTCACCGGGAGAACAAGCATGACCAGGCAGGAAACAAAAACAACGCGGCGTGAATTCTGTAAGCAGGCTGGACTGGGGACCGGTTCCCTGCTGGCAGCCACGAGCATGACCGGGGCAGCGGATAGGAAATCCAACCGCTATGTCGACATGCACACGCATCTCGGGCAGACATGGAACAGCACCGAGTACCTTTCGGCCGAGGTGATGCTTCGCTGGATGGACTCCACCGGGATCGAGCAGGCAGTGGTCCTTCCGCTGGTTTCTCCCGAATCGTCCAGTTATCCGCTGACCAGCGATTTCGTGCTGACCGAGACAAGNGAGCACCGGGATCGACTGATCCCCTTNTGCAGTGTNGATCCGAGNACATCCTACCGGGGGGGTGTGAAGGGNNTGGCAGAGATGCTCAAGCGATACCAGGACGCGGGGGCTCGAGGNTTTGGCGAACACAAGCCAGGCGTGGCGGTGGATGATCCACGGAACATGGCCATTTACGCAGCATGTGCTGAAGTCAAGTTACCCCTCCTGTTCCACCTCGATACCCAGCGAAANACAGACAAGCCTGGCCTTCCAGGGCTGGAAAACGCGATCCGGCAACACCCGGGCTGCGTTTTCATTGGCCACGGGCCAGGCTGGTGGGCGTCAATTTCCGGTGATGTCGCACCGGGTGGCCTGGGAGGATACCCCAAGGGCCCGACCGCCCCGGGTGGGGCGATCGATCGGTTGATGGAAAATTACGATAACATCTACGGTGACCTGTCCGCAGGGAGTGGGGCCAATTCGATCAGCCGGGATCTGGATTTTGGCCACAAGTTCCTCGTACGGCGGCAGGACCGGATCATGTTCGGAACGGATTACCTCGCGCCACAGCAGGAGATACCGCAGTTCGAGCTTTTTGAACAGAAGCTTAGCTTGCCGGCCGAGGTGGCCGCCAAGATTCACCGGAAAAATGCTCGCCGCGTGCTGGGGCTCAAGTGATGACAGTCCTGGGTGCCACAGCCGATCTTTCCAGTGGAATCAGCCTGGTCCTTGTCTGGGCAGCGGCTATTCACCTGCTGGCAATATGCATCTTTCATCTCCACCTGGAACTGGGGATGCGGCGAATACGTTACCTGGAAGAACTTCCCGCGGTCGCTGGCCCGTTGCCGTCACTCTCGATCGTCGTGGCCGCCCGGAACGAGGAACGAGATATTGAAGAGGCGCTAAGGTCCCTGCTGGCACTGGAATATTCGCCGCTGGAGGTGATTGTCGTAAACGACCGTTCGACGGATGCAACCGGGAGCATCCTGGAGAGGATCTCGCTGGATCATCCCAGCCTGCAGGTTTTGCACCTCGAGGAACTCCCGGAAAACTGGCTGGGAAAGAACCACGCGCTACAACAGGGAGCGAACATCGCCGCTGGAGAATACATCCTGTTTACAGACGCGGATGTTGTCTTTCAGCCTGATTCCCTGCAGCGGGCCGTGGCCCATGCAGACCAAGAGCAACTCGGGATGCTCGCTGCACTCCCCTCGATCACCATGCCGTCGCTGCTGCTGGAGTCCTTTGTCGGAATGTTTGCCAGTGCCTTTGTGAGTTATTTTAAGCCCTGGAAAGCACCTGACCCCGACAGCCAGGCTTATGTTGGCGTCGGCGCATTCAACCTTGTCTCGGCGAAGGCTTACCGGGAAGCCGGCATGCATGAGCCTATTCGGATGAGGCCGGACGACGATGTGCAACTGGGTAAACTGATGAAAAAGGCCGGGCATCGACTGGAGATGGTCAATGCTGCTGGAGCCATTTCAGTCCAGTGGTATTCATCTGTTCGGGAACTGGTGCGTGGCCTGGAAAAGAATATCGTTGCCGGTGTCGAATATCGATTGAGTATCCTGGCTGGCGTACTGTTGGGGCTGGTGGGATTTTTCCTCTGGCCTTTCGTGGCAGTCGTGGTGGTTCCTGGCGTGGCAGGCCGGATCTACCTGGCGGTGATTCTGTTGATGATCGGACTGAACATGATTTGGGCCCGCAAGGTGGGAGTGGGAGCCCTGTCAGCAATCTGTCTGCCGCTGACGGTCCTGTTGTGCATCTATATACTCATTCGTAATACTTTCCTCACCTACTGGCGAGGCGGTATCCAGTGGCGAGATACTCATTATTCCCTTAAGGAATTGCGAGCGAACAAGATATGAAAACAAGACAAGAAATTCTGGCTGGACTCCTCTGCCTGCTTGTGCTGCTTCTCTCGTCCCCAGCTTTTGCCCAGCAGGAGCCGTGGCAGGCCGGCTCGGCTCGTATCAAGATTACTCCCGACAAACTGATCTGGATGTCGGGTTATGGCAGTCGTGATCACCCGGCGGAAGGGAAGCTCACAGACCTCTGGGCCAAGGCCCTTGCCATTCGAGATCCACTGGGAAACCGCGGCCTGATTATTACGCTTGATCTTGTCGGCATTGACCGCGGAACGGCAGAAATAATCTGTGGCCACCTGCGTGAGAGCCATGACCTCCAGCGCCGCCAGGTCGCCATCTGCACATCCCACACGCATACCGGACCCTCGGTTGGTCGAAACCTGGCACCACTGCATTACCTGCAAGTGGACAAGAACCAGCAGGCTGCCCTGGATAGCTATACCGAGACGCTGGTAGCCAACATCAGACAGGTTGCTGGTGAGGCGATCGAGGCGATGAGACCAAGCCTGCTGAGCTGGGGGAGTGGTCACTCGACGGTAGCGGTGAACCGCCGAACCAATCGTGAGGCAAATGTTCCTGGGTTGCGGCTCGCAGGCCAGCTGGTTGGACCCTCCGACCACGATGTACCGGTACTTGCCGTCCGCAGCCCCGAGGGAGAATTGAAGACGGTCTTGTTTGGTTATGCCTGCCACGCCACCGTGCTTAGTTTTTACCAGTGGTCGGGAGATTACCCCGGATTTGCCCAGGCCGAGCTGGAGAGACTGCAGCCGGGGGTGAATGCCATGTTCTGGGCAGGCTGTGGTGCTGACCAGAATCCGCTTCCCCGTCGTACGGTGGAACTGGCCCAGCAGTATGGAGCCCGGCTGGCAGCGGCTGTCAACGAGGTGGTCAACGGGGCGATGAAACCGATCGGTGGAACACTGGCAACCCATTACGATGAAGTGGACCTGCCGTTGGCCAAGTTGCCTGGCAAGGAGGACCTGGTGGCGGCGACGGAATCCTCAAACCGGTATGAAGTTGCCCGAGCCCGGATGTTGCTGGAACAGATCGAAAGTGGTGTTCCGCTCTCGCAAACCTATCCGTACCCGGTAGCCACCTGGAAACTGGGTGACACCGTCCAGTGGGTGGTGCTGGGAGGTGAGGTGGTTATTGATTATGCACTGCGGGCAAAGCTGGAACTTGGCGGACGAAGCACGTGGGTCGCCGGGTACAGCAATGACGTGATGGCTTATATTCCCTCGCGCCGCGTGCTGACCGAGGGTGGGTACGAGGGGGGAAGTAGCATGGTCTATTATGGCCTGCCAGCCCACTGGGCCCCTGAGCTGGAGGAGATCATCATGCGGGCTATCCACGCCCAGGTGAACCGGTGATTCAGTCGACCTGGAACCGCCCGGCGATGTCCGCCTGGTTGTACTCTGCGCCTGCCGTGTGAATTGCCAGGTTTGGCAGGGGATGACAGACGCCCGCGCTGTGCGTGTGCCCGCAGAGCACGGTGAGCTGCCTGTCAGCATGTGTCTTCATGGTCTCCAGGATCATGTCTCCCATTGCCTTACAGGTGAAATGAGGGGCCCACTCGTCGTCCGCTGCTTCCTCGTTGTACCAGCAGGCCGCCCTGAGCGGGGGGACATGGGTCAGCAGGTAGACGTGATTGCATTCCTCCAGGGCTGCTGCAAGCTGCTGGCCCACGTGGGCTGCGGCTTCATCTCCAAGTCGCTGAAGAACCGGTAACCGTTCAATCGTCCCCAGCCCAGCCAGTTCCTCGATCAGGTGGTAATCGTTCATCATCACCGTCGAACCCGCATAATCCCCGATGCGGCCGTCTGCCCAGCCATCATGGCCAACCAGTCCCACCCCATTGCCGAGTTTTAACCAGGACGACTCCGAGAGGTATGTCAGGCGGTCATGCTTCTCGCAGAATCCTGCCACCTCGGCACGAACCGAGGGGATGGAACCGCGGTAGAAATCGTGGTTTCCCAGCACGAACTGGATCGGCCGCTGGAGCCGATCATCAAGTTGCCCGAGTTTTTCAAGCAGGCTGTCCGCCTGGCTTATATCCCCACCAATCCAGATGCTATCCGGCTCGTCATCCAGGAGTAGCTGGATCAACCTGTCGAGGGTTTCTGGATGCATCTGGTCCAGGTGAATATCGGTTATCCAACTATATCGCTTCATGGCACCAGTACCGGGATCGGTGTTTTTGCAGGCTGCCCGGGCAGCTCCTGGACATAGCGGGGCAGGGCATAACCGGGAAGCATCGATCTGAGCTGCCTGAGGATCTGCTGTCCCTGCTCGACAGGCACCTCGAAATGGGCTGCACCCTGTACCCGGTCCAGCTGATGGAGATAGTAAGGCTGTACTCTCAGCTCGATCAACCGGCGTGAGAGATTTGCCAGTGTCCCTGCATCGTCGTTGACTCCGGAGAGCAGGACTGACTGGTTTAGCAGCAGGATGCCAGCTCTGGAAAGCCGCTCCAGCGATTCAGCTACTTCCCCGTCCAGCTCATTCGCATGATTGGCGTGAATGACCATGATCGGCTGCAATCGTGTCGCAGTGAGCCAGTCCAGGAGCGAATCGCAGATCCGGCCTGGGATCATGATTGGCAGCCGGGTGTGGATGCGGAGCAGTTTCAGATGGGGTATTGCCTGCAGCCGTTCGACAAGCTCCGAGAGCTGGGAGTCGACCAGGGTGAGAGGATCTCCACCGCTGAGAATCACCTCCTCGATCTGTGGATCTGCAGCCAGCTGGTCAATTGCAGGTTGCCAGAGCCGGGCCGCTGCCGGTGATTCATGGTAGGGATACTCCCGGCGGAAGCAGTAACGACAGTGGATTGCGCAGGCCCCTGTTGTGACCAGCAGTGCGCGGCCGTGATATTTCTGCAGGAGTCCGGGAACGGAATGTGTGCCCTGTTCGGAAAGCGGGTCGGCAGTGAATCCCGGGGTGATGGAAAGTTCCTCGGAAACCGGGAGAAGTTGTCGAAGCAGGGGGTCTGCGGGATTGCCAGGCTCGATTCGCGAGACGAAGGGACGAGGAGCAAAGAGAGGAAAATCCTGCCCTGCTTCCCTGGCCGCGGGAACGAGCGCGTCGGGCAGGCCAAGCTGCCGACACAATTCAGCGGGATCTCGAATTGCCTGTTGCAACTGCTGTTGCCAGGTGAGCGGCAGCGAGGTGGCTGGCGAACAGGTAACGTGCGTCTGGCGACTGGTCAGCATGGCTTTTGCGTGGCTTTCTTGGCTGGACAACAGTTGGTACATTTGCAGAGGTCGACCCGGGACTGCCCCTCCCAGTAAGGATGGCAATTTGTCGGTTGATGGCAAGAACCCGGGTCCGACGTCAGGCCAGTTTGGCTATTGCAACACGTTTCGTCTATCACGAGGAAAGATGATTTACCGTGGCGACCTACAAGACAAATGATTTCCGCAAGGGCCTGAAAGTCCAGATTGATGGCGAGCCCTACTTGATGTTCGAGATGAATTTCGTCAAGCCAGGCAAGGGGAACGCATTTTACAAGTGCAAGCTCCGCAACCTGATCCGGAATACCGTGCTCGATCGTACGTACAAGGGTGGTGAATCACTGGAATCGGCAGATGTTGAAGACCTGGATGTCCAGTATATCTACCGCCAGGGCGACACCTTTGTTTTCATGAACGAGAAGACATACGACCAGTACGAGCTGTCTGCAGAACAGGTAGACGACAACTGGAAATACCTGACCGAGGGTTTGAGGTGCTCGATGGTTATCTATAACGACAGCCCGATCACCATGACCCCTCCGAATCATGTCGAGCTGACGGTGACGTATTGTGAACCGGGCGCCAAGGGGGACACGGCGACCAATGTGACCAAGCCTGTCAAGGTGGAGACCGGGGCGGAATTTCTCTGCCCGGCGTTCATTGAAATCGGTAATGTCATTCGGATTGACACGCGTACCGGGGACTACGTGGAACGGGCGCGCACCAAGTAATCAGGTGCCATCATGCCTTACCTGCTGGCGATTAACGGGATGGATGCGGGTCGTGCTCACTCGCTCACCGAGGGACATGTACGGATTGGCCGGGCCCCGGACTGCCAGCTCCTGCTCGATGCCGAATCGGTCAGTCGTCACCATGCGACACTCCACCTGCACGGACATCGTTGTAGCGTGGAAGATCACGACAGCAGCAATGGCACCTTTCTGAACAATCAAAGGGTCCACGAACTGGTGATCCTTAGCGAGGGTGACGAGTTACGGATCGGTGACCTTTCTTTCTCTTTTCACTTGAGTTCGGAAGAAAGCCAGGAAGAAATCCTGCCAGTGGCCGAGGACACTCCTGAACCCTCCTTCCAGGCNACTGCGAACCTGGAGGCACTGCGGCAGCGTGCGGAGCTGCTTCGCAGGACACGAGAATTTTTTGACCAGCGAGGGTTCCTCGAGGTGGAAACACCGCTTGCCTCACGCGATACGGTCGTGGACC
The DNA here is from genome assembly GCA_002708345.1 of Planctomycetaceae bacterium. The sequence continues at coordinate 13,238 of PANG01000016.1, forward strand.
GCTATATCGAGCCAGTGCCGGTGACGATCGCGGGCCGGAGGATGTGGCTGCAGACATCTCCCGAGTTTGCCATGAAGCGATTGCTGGCAGGGGGTGCCACGGCAATCTACCAGCTGACCCGGGCGTTTCGAGATGATGAACGGGGCCGTCTTCACAATCCGGAGTTCACGATNCTGGAGTGGTACCGGTGCGGCGATTCCATGCAGCAGGCAATNAGCCTGCTCGACGAATTCAGCCAGCAGCTGCTGGGTGTCAAGCCGGCCCGGCAAATGACTTACCGACAGGCTTTCCAGGAATGTCTTGATTTCGANCCGCTTACAGGATCCTCGTCTGCGATGCTGAAGCTGATTGCNTCCCTTGAATTTCAACCGCCTGACAACTGGCGGGCGATGGATCGGGATGGCTGGCTTAACCTGCTGCTGGCAGAATTCATCGAGCCCTGGCTCGCGGATCAGCCAACGATTATCCANGATTACCCGGCCAGCCAGGCAGCGCTGGCCGTTGTCCGGCAGGACGATCCANCGGTGGCAGANCGATTCGAGCTGTACGTGAATGGCGTGGANCTGGCGAACGGTTACCACGAGCTGCTGGATGTTGCCGAGTTGNGGCAGCGGAGCGAGAAAATAAACCNGCTGCGGGTCCAGGATGGCCGCGCGGAACTGCCAGTCGAGAGCCACTTGCTGGAGGCGATGGAAAGCGGGATTGCAGACTGCTGTGGCGTGGCCCTTGGGATGGACCGGCTGGCCATGGTGGCGAGCGGCGCGACTGATATCCAGCAGGTGATTGCCTTTCCCTTTGACCGGGCATGAAGGCCCGGATCAGGCGGACTCCCGATCGTACACCTCGAAAAGATAGTCGTGGTCATTGCGATCGTCTGCAGGGTGATCTTCTGACTCGACCCGCTGCCAGCTGGAAAGGTCCAGTGGAGGGAAAAAGGTGTCCCCTTCCACGTCGGCGAGCACCCGGGTGAGGTAGATCCGGTCCACGATTCCCAGGGCTGACTTGTACACCGAGCTACCGCCGATGATGAATACCTCGTCGTCGCCATTGGCAAGAGTACAGGCCTGCTCCAGGTCGCCGGCCACCAGTGCCCCGGGGATCATGTAGTCTGGCTGGCGGCTGAGAATGACCGTGGTCCGGCCAGGAAGCAAGCGATCGATGGACTCGTAGGTTGCACGGCCCATGATGATGTGATGTCCCATCGTGATTCGCTTGAACCGCTGCAGGTCTGCAGAGAGGTGCCAGGGAAGCTGGCCCTGGTAGCCAATCACGCCGTTGTTGGAAATGGCAACGATCAAGGAGAGCTTCATGATCTTGTCCCGCCCTCTCGCCTAGATCGCGATGGGAGCTGCAATGTGTGGATCCGGATTGTAGTCTGAGAGAGTAAAATCCTCGAACTTAAAATCCTCCAGCCGCGTGATCTCCGGGGTGAGTGTCATCGAGGGAAGGTCACGTGGCGCACGGGCCAACTGGAGCCGGGCCTGGTCGATGTGGTTACAGTAAAGGTGGGCGTCACCCAGTGTGTGGATGAACTCACCGGGCCGCAGGCCTGTTACCTGGGCAACCATCAGCAGCAAGAGCGAGTACGAAGCGATGTTGAAGGGGACACCCAGGAAGACATCGGCACTGCGCTGGTAAAGCTGGCAGGAGAGGGTACCGTCGGCAACATAAAACTGGAAAAGCAGGTGACACGGTGGGAGGGCCATCTCGTCGATTTGACCGACGTTCCAGGCACTTACAATCATCCGCCGGGAGTCAGGGTTCTGGCGAATCAAGTCGATCACCTCGGCAACCTGGTCCACGCTTGTCCCGTCCAGCGTTGGCCAACTGCGCCACTGGGCACCGTACACCGGACCCAGGTTCCCCTCCTCGTCGGCCCAGTCATCCCAGATCGTGACCTTGTTCTCGTTCAGGTAGGCAACGTTGGTATCTCCCTTGAGAAACCAGAGTAGCTCGTGGATGATGGAGCGGAGGTGAAGTTTCTTGGTGGTCAGCAGCGGAAAACCGGCTGATAGGTCGAACCGCATCTGGTGACCGAAAACACTCAGCGTACCGGTACCGGTACGATCCTGTTTCTCGGCCCCCTCGTCGAGAATTCGCTGCATCAGGTCCAGGTACTGTTGCACAGGCAGGTCTCTCCTTGTGCTATTCGTTTGTGGCGGGATCCATNAGGGCGTTCCAGGTCCAGTGCCGATCACTGGTTTCTGTTACCTGTGATGGGTCAAAGCCCAGTTGCTCAATAAGCTGGCGTATTTCTTCCAGGCTCAATGCTGCCCTCAGGGAATCATCGAACATCTTCTGCTGGTGCTCGTTCTCCTCGCCGACATAGGTTTTTACCAGCTCTCCTACCNGCTCGTCCGTGNCNGGTCTCAACAGGTCGCGGAAGAAAAACCGCCCACCTGGCTTGAGTACCCGGACGGTCTCTTTCAGCACATCGTAGGGATCCGGAATATGGTGGACAATGCTGTTTGAGATCACCGTGTCAAACATGTTGTCCTCAAATGGCATCTGCTTGGCGTCCACATGGGCCAGCTGGATCTGGTTGATCAGCCCGGCTGCTTCGACATTGTAGACGGCCAGGTCGAGCATCTGGACGGCCAGGTCGACCGCCATCANGCGACAGTTTTCCAGCTGCTGGCAGAGGACCACCGGGATCTGGGCCGTTCCGGTGCCAAGATCAAGAATATCCTGGCCCGTCTCTCCGCTGGCTAGCAGGTCATCTACGAAGACCCGGTTAACCTCGGAGTGGTCCATTGCATCGTAATCGACCGCCTCCTGGTGACTTTCCATCACCTCGGGCTCAAGTACTCGCTCAAGAGGCATGGCTGGGAACAGTTCCTGTAATGGCGAAATACCGGCCGCTCCNCNGGCCAGGGGATGTTACCGGCAGCATAACGGCTGTTCGTGTCACGTAAACCGGGCTTTGTCTTCATCCGGTCGATTCCTCGTTTTACCTGATTGGGGAAGAATTGGGGAATCTGTGACGGTTTTCCGGCGTCAAATTACTGGCAGCCCGTGAAGCCTGGGAATCGAACTTTTTTCCTTCCGGCACGTAAGTTAAGGTGACAATGATGGCTAAGNNTCCCCGAAAGGACCCCGAATCAGGGGCACAGCTGACAGACGAAGAACTCGTGGTCGAATACCGGACCGACGGGGACCGGGAGGTGTTTGCGCTGCTGGTGCGGCGTTACGAGCGAGAGCTTTACAGTTACTTGCGGCGATACCTGGGAAGTGCCGAGATGGCAGAAGATGTTTTCCAGGCCACCTTCCTGCAGGTGCATTTGAAGTGCGATCGTTTTGATGCAAATCGCCGGTTCCGGCCATGGCTTTACACCGTTGCNACGAACCAGGCGATTGATGCCCAGCGTCGTAACAAGCGGCACCGGATGGTCAGCCTTGACCGGCCGGTCTCTGCGGACAACGTCGATATTGGAGCACTGGTTGATTTGCTGGAAGGAGACGAAAGAGATCCGCTGGAAAATGTAAGCCAGCTGGAACGAGGGCAGTGGGTCCAGGACGCACTGGACGGGTTAAGTGAATCGATGCGCAGCGTTGTCCACCTGGTCTATTACCAGGGGATGAAATACCGCGAGGCTGCCGAGATTCTTGATATCCCCGTGGGTACCGTGAAGAGCCGTTTGCATGCNGCAATTATCAAACTGTACGAAACGTGGGATAGCCCNGAAGTCTGAACAGGAAAGAAGATAGAAAAGTCATATGAAGTACGACCTTGTTGGATACCTGCTCGGCGCCCTGGAAGTGGCGGAACAGCAGGANATAGAAGAGGCGTTGCAGGATGACCCCCGACTGCGGCAGCAGCTGGAAGTTCTCGTGTTTCGTCTCCAGCCTCTTGAATCCTGCCGGCATGTTGAGCCCCCGGCCGGGCTGTCAGATCGCACCTGCGAGCTTGTGGCCGAGAATGCCGAGTCAGCCACACTNCGAGAACAGGTCTTTTCCTCCCGTGGTGGAAACTGGAGTGATCGCAATCGCTGGTCGATCATGGACACGGTTTTTGCTTCCGGCCTGGTCCTGGTCCTGGCCTTGCTACTTTTTCCCGCGGTCCTGAACAGCCGCCACATGGCCGAGCTGCGTTCCTGCCAGGATAACCTCCGGCAGATCGGTGTTGCCATCCGGCAGTACAGTGATCTGAACCATGGTTACTTNCCGGTNATCCCCAGCGAGGGAAGGATGTCTGTCGCNGGTGCCTATGCACCGATCCTCGTAAGTAGNGGTTACCTGGATGGTCGGCAGATGGTTTANTGTCCCGCNGTANAGAATGATNCGACCTGGGTTTCNGTGGAACCGTTNANCGAACAGATGGTNGCCGATTCTGCCAGGCTGGAACTGGATGAATCGCAGCGGCAACTCTACGGCGANTACGGCTACAACCCGGGATATGAGCGGGACAACAGCTACCACCCCCATCGCAATCTGCAGCGAGGTTATTTTCCCGTCGTGGCAGATGTTGCCGGCCCCACGGGAACCCAGCGGGTAAGCACCAACCATGCAGGGCTTGGCCAGAACGTTCTTTTCGAGGATGGCAGTGTCCGCTTCCTGCGGAATGCCCAGACCGTGATGAACGACCCGTTCTACCTAAGCGAACGTGGACGGATGGAACTGGGCCGCAACCTGGATGACTCGGTTATCCTCGAGGGCAAAACAAGGATCCCGCCCGTGGTCTTTGTCAAAAGCGGCCAGTAAGGTTTTCGCTCACCTAGTTCTGCCTGTGGTGGTAGTGAGGGGATCGGTCAGCAGCGGTCATGCTGACCTGGATTGGATGCTGCCAGAGCTGCTCAAGTTCCTCGCTGGCGAATACCATTTGAGCAGGCAAGCAGGAGACGGTGCTGCAGGCAATCTGCTCGTTGAGAGACTCGCATCCAGTCTCCAGGTTTTCTGAACCCTGCAGGCTTTGCAGCATGGAATCTCGCATCAAGGATGCCGCAAGTGGATCGAGAACCCCATCACTGGCATAGTCGCTGACCCTGCTGGGGTCGAATCCAAGATCACGAACATCGGCAAGTGGGAGTAGCTGGCCCAGCAAGAGGTCCGTCCAGCGACAGCACCGCTCGGCAGTCATGTCAAACTGGTTGAGCCAGAGGTGATTGTCGCGCAACAACTGCTGAATCTGGTGGCGCAGCATGGCATGTCCGGAGTGGAGATGCTCGAACAAGGGTGAGCTGGCGGGAAGGCCGATTCGAGCAATCGCTGCATTGACCCGAACCAGGATTTCGCTGACCAGCATTTCCTGGACAATTGCCGGGCTCAATCGCCAGGCGGGAGCTCGGCCAATCGACTGGAAACGACGCGACCAAAAGTCCATGCGGCGGCGACTGGCGTCCAGGTGGACCGACAGTGCAGCCTTGTTGGGAAGGCAGGGATCGAGAGCCAGGAAGCTGGCACCGTGTACCAGCGTGTGACCCAGGCAGGCAAGATCGAGAGCGTTCATGGAAGCTACAGAGCCGCCGGAAAAAGGATGGAAAAGAAACGTCCATCCCGTACAGTTGCAAACCATGCGCCAGTGGGTCAGCAGAGAAGAAAACCTGTTTTTTCAGGGTTTCTCACGCCCTCTGGAAATCCTGATGATGCCAAAAGACAACAGGGGTGATGCCCCCTGTCGACGCGCGGCAGGCAGCCGCCTAGAGGTCAGGAATTGCTGCGGGTTTTCTCTCGTTCCGCAACACGCTGTCGAATGCTCTCCACCGTATCTTTCGGCGTTGCACTGATTAGCCGCTGCGTGTACTCCTCCCTCGGATTCTCATAGATCGAATCAGAGGGCCCAAATTCGACAAACAGGCCGTCGTTCATGACAGCCATCATGTCGGACATGAACTTGACCACGCTCAGGTCATGGCTGATGAAGATATAGGTCAGGCCCCGGGTTTCCTGGAGATCCTTGAGCAGATTCAGCACCTGGGCCTGGACCGAGACATCCAGCGCCGAAACTGACTCGTCACAGATAATAAACGATGGTTCTACCGCTAGCGCCCGGGCAATGCAGATTCGTTGCCGCTGGCCGCCGGAGAACTCGTGGGGATAGCGGCCCAGGTGTTCCATTTCCAGCCCCACCTCTTCCAGCAGTCGGGCGGCTCGCTGCCGCCGTTCCAGTCGTGAGTTACCCAGGTGGTGGACCTTCATTGCCTCGGTCAGCATTGACTCGACAGTCATGCGTGGATTCAGTGACGCGTAGGGATCCTGGAAGATGATCTGGACCTGGCGTCGTACATTTCTCAACTCCTCTCCCCGGAGTTCAAACATGGACTGGCCCTGGTAGAACACCTCTCCCTCGGTAGCATGGACCAGCCGCAGAATTGCCCGGCCGGTGGTTGTCTTGCCACAGCCGGATTCACCCACCAGCCCCAGGGTCTGGCCGCGGTAGACCTCAAAGTCGATTCCATC
>PANG01000017.1 GCA_002708345.1 Planctomycetaceae bacterium
GTGGTGGGAAACGGGAACAGGTTGTCGGCACTCCCGAGCGAGAAAAAACGGGCACCCAGTCCCTTGTTCCTCGCGGGCATCCAGAAGCCGAAGTCAATCCGGCCTCCCGGCGTTGAATTGTCGTCAATCCGTTCGTTTCCCAGCAAGACCTGCGTCGTGCCCAGTCCCAGGACCCCCGCATCTGCGAGCGGTGTGCCGGCTGAACTGGTCGTTACCAGTGCAGGAATATCCTGGCCCTTTCGCCAGGAAACCAGGTATTCTGCGCGCGCCCACCACTGCCGCCGAGGGCCAGGCAGCACGGCGTCGAATAGCGCGGAGTCTTGTTGAAGCTGGCTTCCGATCAGTCCGCTTCCCCAGGGTCGATGTCCAAGGAGTGATCCACCAAGAAAACTGTTGCCAAACCAATTGCGTTCGATCAGAGGGAGCTGGACTGGGCTGTAATCCTGTCGGATGGGAGTTGCCTTCTCGATGTAAACATCACCGACGGCGGCGGGGGGGGATGTTTCGTTGTGCGGTTCCAGTACCGGGACGACGCGATAGGGGACTTCCTCGAGATTCGTGGAAGCCGGCCGGACGGATTGACGCGTCTGTCCTGGGCCGGCTACCAGCAATTGCCAGGCAGGAAAAACCAGAAATGCGAACAGTACAAATGTCTTGAACTTGGAATAGACCATCGGAATGCTTTGCTCTTGGTGAAAAATGCCACGCTCTTCCTTCTCAAGTGAAGACGTGGGCTTCCCGTTAATGTCGGTTATTCGAGTTGTGAGGATAAAGTAAAAACGCGAAAAGAGGCTGACTTTACGGCCAAATCCAGCTTCTCTATGAATTCACATGGTGGAAGGCAAAAGGAGCCATTCTTTCCGAAAAAACAACGGTTCCCAAGGAATCTAGGAGTATGATAGACTCTAGATAGAACGTCGTTTCATGTGGTTTGAATGCTGGTTGTGTGACCAGTCGCAGTCCAGAATTCAAGGGGTTTTTTCAGGATAGAGTTGATTTTTCCCTGGAAGATATTCCGATCTAGTAAATAGTGTAATCTAAGGGAGGTAGGTGAAATGCGCAGAATTATCCTGGTGAGTACCGTAATGGCCCTGGTTTTTACCGTGGCTGCTGATACAGCTTCTGCCCAGTTGCTTTTCAAAAAGATTAAGCAACGTCGTCGTGAGGAGCTTCGTGTTGAAATCCATGCGCAGCTCTCGGATGAACTCTCGACCAAGCTGGACAATGATCTGGCCCGCGAAATGCAGATTGCGACCGACACGATCAAGAAGGCTGCCGAGGAGAAGATTGCCGTGGAGTCGAAGAAACTCCACCAGCAGTTTGAATCTGCGGTCACCACCTTGCGCAAGGAATCGGACGATCGTTTTGTTGCCGGGAGCAAGAAACTGGAAGAGTTAACTGCCAATGGTATTGCGGAGGTCCAGAAGAAGGGCCGCCAGATTGCCAGGCAGAACAATAACTTCCAAAAGAAACTGACCGAGCTCAACGGAGTCTTCCAGGCGGACCTGACGAAGAAGTTTGAGAGCCTTTCGGAAGCTCAGAAACTTGCTTTCACTACCTACGCCCAGCAATTTGAAGAGAAGCTGAATGCCCAGCTGAAGGTCGGTGAGAATCAGCTTGGCAAGGGTGAGGTGCTTCAGGACGAGATTGCCAAGGCAATCGAGGACCTGGACAAGGTCAAGATCGATATGGTCAGTGCTGTCGACGATCGACTCGCCACGATTGACGAGGAGATCCAGAACGAGGTCAAGAAGCAGATTCCGGCAGAGAAGCCGGAAGAAGATTCTGGCGACGATTCGGCGCCCGAGTCACCAGCGGCAACGACTCCTAGCCCGGTCGAGCTGAAGTCCGAAGACAGCCAGGACGAGGGTGCTGGGAATGACACCGATTCGGAAGAGGACCAGTAGTCCAGAGCGATTTTATTTATCCGCTTCAAACCCCGTTTCCCTCTCCTGGGAAACGGGGTTTTTTCATGGACTCATTTGCCGATGCAGAAGCGAGAAAAAATACGATCGAGAATATCGTCCGTATAGATTTCACCGGTCACCTGGCCAATTGCATCCAGGGCACTGCGGATCTCGACGGCCACCAGTTCTTCCCCCTGGTTGCCGAGCACCAGCGTCCGGGCACTCGCCAGGCTATCTGCAGCCAGCTGGATGCTCTCGTGGCAGCGACTCTGAGTGAGCTGGGAGACACCTCCGGGGATCACCAGTTCATCAATACGCTCCGTCATCTGCTGTTGCAGCTGTTCCAGCCCGGTTTCCTGCTTGCAGCTTATGGAGGTTCCCAGCGGATGTGCCTGAGGGTGCACTGGCTGGTCTGCCTTGGTGACAACCACTAGCCGGTCACGGTTTTCCGCCTCTGCGAAAGTACTCTCCCATGGCATGGGAGCACGCGATCCATCAATACAGAAGATCACCAGNTCTGCCCCATGCTGCTGCNGGCGTGAGACCTGCTGACTTTCACGTTCGATAAAATCCAGTTCGGCAGCGGAATCAAGACCCGCGGTATCGATCAGCAGGCAACGGGTCTNAGCCAGTNTGAAATGGCAGCTGAGATAGTCACGTGTGGTGCCTGGCTGGGGAGAGACGATCGCTTCGGCGTCTTCTGCAAGGCAGTTAAAGAGCGTGCTCTTTCCTGCATTGGGAGCCCCGGCGATAACGATGCGGCAGTCGGATTCCACTGCCCGGCGAGAGGTAAACTGTCCCTTGATCTCTTCCACTGCGTTCTCCGCCTGTTCCACTTGCCTGCCCAGTTCCTCCAGGGAAATAAAGCGAATGTCTTCCTCGACGAAGTCGAGTCCTGCTTCCAGTTGGACGAGCAGATCCAGCAGGCTGGTTCGTAGTTGCTGAAGTGGTGACGCAAGGCCACCGGCGAGTTGCCCGAGTGCGTCAGCAAGTTCTTCCTCTCCCGAGGCATGGATAACTCCCAGGACTGCTTCGGCCTGTGTCAGGTCAAGCCGTCCTGCCAGGAATGCCCGCAGGGTGAACTCGCCGGGGCGGGCCAGGCGTGCCCCGTTTCGGCAGAGATGTTCTAGTACGCTTTCCATCAGCACCGGAGCACCTGGCAGGTGAATCTCGGCTGACACCTGCCGGGTATAGCTGCTCGTGGTCGGCCAGTGATAAAGTTGGCAGGGGAGATCGCCAATGGGTGGTGGGCAGTGAAACAGGACCGGGCTGCAGGTGGGCGACGAAGTTCCCGGGAGCGTGCCGCCAGCTTTGAGGCAAAGAGACTTTTCCAGGCAGGCAGATGTTCCGGGACCGCTAAGACGGACAATTCCCCTCAGGCCAAGCCCGGGGGCAGTGGCGATCGCCGCGATGGTATCGTCAACGGCAAGTGACATGGGGGGCGAGTGTTTACCTTAATCTGCGACGACGTGAACGTTGTCCCTTGGAGGGCGAATTTCGTCGTCCAGGAGATTTTTTCTTGTTCGCTTCCACCTTGATGCGGATTTCCTCGAGCGATTTGATCTTGGGTAACATCTTGCGTTCGGTGACACCCCACAAGCCTGAGACGATAAAGTAGAGACAGAGGCCGCTGGCAATCTTGAAGAACATCACGCCCATGAAGATCATCATGAACTTCATCATCTTCTGCTGCATTTTTTGCTGGTCATCCTGGGCCGGTGGCATGAACATCTTCTGCTGGACGATGATCATCGCGATTGCTGCCAGCGGGAGGATGTTCAGGTAGGGTCCGAACAGGGAACCACGCGCAGTGACAAAATTGGCGAAACCCTCCCAATGCAGGATCATGTCCGGGCCGGCCAGGTTCGAGCACCACTGGATGCCTGGGATAAGGGGTGCCTGCCGGAGACTGATATCCACCATGATGGAACGGTAAAGTCCCAGGAAGATCGGCAATTGAAGGAACATGGGCAGGCAGCCACCAAGCATGTTGTAGTCGTACTTGCGGAACAGGTCCTGCTGGGCTGCCATCTTCTTTTTGGCGTCATCCTTGTACTTTTCCTGTAACTTCTTCATTTCCGGTGACATCAGCTGCATGATCTGGGCACTCCGCGCAGACTTGCGACTTATTGGGAACATGCAGCCTCGCACGAGCACGGTAAGCAGGATGATGGCAATGCCGTAATTCCGGGTGAGGATATAAAAGAAATGCAGGACCGCCGAGAGAGGCCGTGCTACGAACCCAAACCAGCCATAGTAAATCGCTTCCTGCATCCCATAGGTCTCGAGGATCTTTTTTTCCTTGGGGCCAATGAAGAGATCAAACCTGTCAATTCGTGTTTGTTCTGCAGGGAGCTCGTAGTCTGGACTGACAAGGAAAAAAGAGACATTTGCCGTACGGGTGCGTTTCTTCTCTATTTGCTCCAGTGGCTCGACAAGCGTTGTATAAGCACGCTGGGGGATAAAGGACTCGGTGTCCTCTCCGGATGCCGTTCTGGGTTTTACACCGGCTGCAAAAAACTGTGTGTCGACCGCCGCGTACTTTAACCCTCCCTGCTCATCCGGACGGCTGGGAAGAATTGACTCCTGGGGTAATTCCGGTGTCTTGGTGGCATACTTGAAGATCTTCGTGCAGGTTCGAAGGTTATGGTGGTCGTTGATTTTCCAGATCACGTCTCGCATCCCGGCGGCTCCCCATCCCGGCTGCACCTTGTGGGCATACCACCATCCCTCCAGGGGAAGGTCATTGGGGCCATCCAGCCGGTAGGCGATCTGCTGCGGGGTGAGGGCATGGTTGATCATCTCGACTTCCAGCTCCAGCCGGTAACCGCCAAAGGGCTCGCTGTCACTTGCCTGCTGGAGCCGGTACCGCTTGATGATGGAAAAGCCGCCGGCAAGTCCGGCCTGGGTGGCAGTCTCCTCGTCAAGATCGAAACGGAATTCCACCTGGTTAAGCGCCCCTTTTTGCTGGTGGATCTTCCAGTCGCTGCTGCGAAGTGAGGGAAGTGATGCAATCTCTGTCTGGCCACTTTTTGCCTTGTGATCTCCCAGCCGGTAGAGCGAGAGCAGGTAGGAGTTGTCAGAGGGGCGGGCCTCAAGATCATCAGGGTCGGGATCGATAATCTCCAGTGGACGGTTGGCAAGCTCACTCGTCAGTACCAGTTGCCTCGAATCGTCCCCCTCCCCACGCGTTACAGAGAGAGTGACCGACTGTCCCGGCCGCGTGTTTTTCGAGAGGTAGTTTTGCAGGTCAACAGGAACGTTAATCGTCTGTTCATCGATCGCTGTCAGCAGGTCCCCGCTGAGGAGCCCTTGCTGTTTTTCCCCCGCTGCCACGGCCTGGGACGCTGGCGAGTGGTCCGCAACCACGCCAACCCGACAACCCCCGTCCTCCTGGCTCAGGGCCAGGTATCCCAGGTATCCATACTTCTTTTCCAGGGCACCGTATTTCCAGTGCTTCCCATCATGGGAGACCATCTCGACACGTTCAATCGATGCCCCCCGGCTATTGAAATAGACCACCAGCTGGTATTGCTTGTCCGGATCCTGCGAGCCCAGCACGGCCCGCCTGGATGGATGGACTTCAGCCTGTTCAAGTGCCACCGGCGGTGCGACCGGTTCAGCCACTTCCGGATCCTGCGGTCCGTCGGGCGGGATGACTTCCCTGGCTTCCTGTGGAACGGGAGAAAGAAGGAACTGCGAGTAGACCATCACCACCATGATGGAACAGGCGATGAACAAAAGCAGGCGGCGAAAATCCACTCGATTGCAATCCTCTCGTAACGTGTACCGCGGTCGCCGTGGCGAGGTGACTCGGGTTGGTGAGCCCGGTGGGCGCCGGTGCCACTTGCCATCCCTGTATTTTGGATGCCCCGCCGGATTACGCAACAGGGGGCACGCCAGCCAGGTGACTTTGTATCACCTTCTGGCGGAGAAAATCACCGTCCTAGCGACCTTTCTGTAAACGCTTGCCAAGGAAATCATCCAGTGCATCAATGGCAAAAATCTTCTCTGCCGTGACCTGGACCGGGTAAGCCACGCGGCGGTATTCCAGCTGCCTGTCGTCGATCAGGAGATAACAGGCATCGGGATTCAAGTCGCGAGGCTGCCCGACGCTTCCAACGTTGACCATGACCTTTTGGTCGCCCAGCTGGTAACGCAGGTCAATATCTTCCGGGCAGAGAAACTGGTTGCTGTCAGTGAAAATGCCAGGAACGTGAGTATGGCCCTGGAAACAATACTGGGGGACCAGGTTAAAGATCCGTTGCAGCTTTTGTTTGTTATAGATGTCCTCGGGAAAAACATACTCGTTCAGGGGGTTGCGGGGCGAACCATGGACAAAGAGAAGTTCCTCCTGCTGGAGCGTGCGCGGCAGGGTGGCCAGGAAATTCCAGCGTCGGTGCTGGTCGTCTGCATTCCCATGGACCGTTTCTAGTTGCTTGCGTGTCCAGAAGATGGCCTGTTCCGCACCACTACTGAAACCCTCTGGATCGAATAATGCTCCCTGGTCGTGATTACCGAGGATACATTTGTCAAAGTGCATTACCTGGTCAATGCACTCGAGCGGGTTGGGACCGTAGCCGACGATGTCTCCCAGGCAAATGATCTCGTCAACGTCCTGGCCAGCCATGTCCTCAACCACGGCCTCCAGGGCTTCCAGATTGCCGTGAATATCACTCAGGATTGCCCGTTTCACCTGGTCGCCCCTCCCAGGCTTAACGTCCGGTCAGCAGACGGTTGCCCAGCATGTCATCAAGCTCCGAGATCGCATAGATCTTATCCGCAGTTTGTTGGCAGGGATACTTCACGCGACGAAAGGTCAATAGATTTTCCACATCGTCCAGGATGACATAACAGCTGCGAGAAATCTCATCACGGGGCTGGCCCACGGAACCCACGTTCACCATGATCTTGGATGTGCCCAGCCGATACTGGTAATCACACTCCTCGGGGCTGATAAAGTCGCGCGACTCCGTAAAAACCCCGGGGATATGCGTGTGGCCCTGGAAACAGTATTGCTCCACCTGGTCGAAAAGTGCTGTCAGCTTGGTGTGATCGTAGACATCCTCAGGAAACACATACTCGTTGGTGAAATAGCCTTCCCCCCGGGGACTTCCGTGTACGAACAGGTATGCATCCTCCCGGTGATGGGTAGGTAATTCACCAATGAAATCCCAGCGGCGAGCTCCCTGTTCACTCCGGCTTATTTCCCTCTCCAGCTGATCACGGGTCCAGTAGACCGCGCCCAGGGCAACCGGGTTGAAACCATCCGGATCAAACAGGGTGGCCTGATCGTGATTGCCCAGAATCGTGATTTCGCAGTTTTCGATCACCAGGTCCAGGCATTCACAAGGATTAGGGCCATAGCCGATGATGTCCCCGAGGCAGTAGATCTGGTCCACCTGCTGCTCACCGATATCCTCAAGAACCGCTTTCAGGCCCTCCAGGTTTGCGTGAATATCGCTGATCAGGGCACGACGCACAGTGATCATTCCTGCTGAGAGAATTAGAGATGTATACCAAATCGCGTTAACGAGAAAGAGAGACAACGATTTGGGTGCAACAGGAAAGTTTAGATGCGGTTTTCCGGCGGGTCAAGCGTTCGTCGCTTGCCTGGCGGGGCAGCTTGTGGCAAGTTATGCCCCAGCACGTGGTTCTTAGGGAGGCCTGCCAGGCGGTGGGGTGTGAAACATTGAAAATCCTGGCGATCGAGACATCCCGGCGAGAGGGTTCCATTGCTGCCTGCCATGGTGCCACCGTCCTGGAGGAACACCGGCTTGATCCCCAGCAACGTACTGCCAGGGTCCTGGCACCGGCGATCCAGAAACTGCTGGCGGATGTCGGTTGGCAGGCGATGGACCTGGAAGTGGTCGCCGTTACGCAGGGTCCAGGGTCGTTCACGGGACTGCGAATCGGTGTGACCACGGCCAAGACACTTGGCTATGCGAGTGGTGCCGGAGTCATGGGACTCAACACGCTGGAGGTCCTTGCTGCCCAGTTGCTCATGGGTGCCTCGGCCAGTGAGTCGCCTCACGTGCAGGATGTGGTGCTTGATGCCCAGCGGAACCAGCTTTTTACTGCCCGTTACCGCCGGCAGGAGGATCACTTGCTTTGCGAATTGCCAACACACCTGGTGGATCGTGATACGTGGCTGGAACAGCATCCGCAGATAGCAGGTGGCCTGCTGGAAGGACCGTCAAGCGTCCCCCAGGCAGCCATGGTAGGTCAGCTGGCAGCCTGGCGNCTGGACCCNGACANACAATGGCCCCAGGATGATATGAGCTGGGCAAAGGGGGGAGCAACGATGGATGTGATGGCAATGGTNCCCCGCTATTATCGGCGGAGTGCCGCCGAGGAAAANCGGGATGGGATCTCCCCGGCAGGGTNATGAGAGGCTCGCCAGCACCTCGCCGGCAGCTTGAATCGTCTGCTCGATATCCTCGTCACTGTGGGCAGTGGAGACGAAGAGTGCCTCGTACTGNCTACAAGGCATGTAGACGCCTCGATCCATCAAGCCCCAGAAGTATCGTGAAAACTGCTCCGTGTTACAGAGAGCAGCCTGCTCCCAGCCATCGATCGGGCCAGTGTGGAAGAAGAGGGTCATCATGCTTCCGACCCGCTGTAACTGGTGAGGTATCCCGGCTGCCGAGGCGGCAGCGGCAAGGCCATCTGCCAGCTTTGCCCCCTGGGATTCCAACTGGGGATAGGGATTCTCGTCTCGCAGTGTTTTGAGGGTTGCGCTGCCAGCCGCCGTGGCAATCGGGTTACCGCTGAGTGTCCCGGCCTGGAAAACCTTGCCGACTGGAAGCACATGGTCCATGATGTCCGCCCGCCCACCATAAGCCCCGATCGGCATCCCACCACCGACAATCTTGCCCATCGTGGTCAGGTCNGGGNCAATCTGTAGCAGCGACTGGGCTCCTCCGTAGGCNACTCGAAAGCCGGTCATCACCTCNTCCATGATCAGCAGGGCGCCGGCATCGGCAGTCANTNGACGGACCGCCTGGGCAAACTCGCTGCTGGCAGGTACACAGCCCATGTTCCCCACGATCGGTTCCATGATCACACCCGCGACCTGGTCCCCGTGGGAAGCGAAGGCCTCCTCGAGAGCCTGGCAGTCATTGAATTCCAGTATCAGTGTGTCCTGGCTGGTNCCCGCTGTCACACCTGGAGAATTGGGGACCGAGAGGGTGGCGGCACTACTTCCGGCCGCTACCAGCAGGCTGTCAACATGCCCGTGGTAGTTGCCGGCGAACTTGACGATCANNTCTCGACCGGTATATCCACGGGCCAGCCTCACGGCGCTCATCGTGGCCTCCGTCCCGGAATTCACCAGCCGGANTTTCTCGACCGAGGCAACNGCCTCAATAATGAGCTCNGCCAGTTCATTCTCTCCCGGGGTAGGAGCACCGAAGCTGGTACCTCGCGTCAGGGCAGACTCCAACGCCTCCAGGACTGCCGGGTGCCGATGACCAAGGATCATCGGTCCCCAGGAGCCGATGTAGTCGATGTAGCGATTNCCGTCCACGTCGTAGAGANAGGATCCGTCGGCACGCTCGAAGANGATCGGCGTCCCTCCGACGGCACCAAAGGCACGAGCTGGACTGTTNACCCCGCCAGGCATCAGTTGCTGGGCACGAGCAAAAAGAGACTCACTGAGGGAACGGTCCATGACAGGTTGCCTTTGAAAATGAGTATCGTGTTATGACTTTTGTGCACGATACCAGCGAGCCACATCCAGCGCCCAGTAGGTGAGAATCATGTCGGCACCGGCACGGTGAATTGCCAGNAGCGATTCATGACAGACCGACTCGCCATCGATCCAGCCTTTTTCGGCGGCTGCCTTTACCATGCTGTATTCCCCGGAGACGTTGTAAGCGGCCAGGGGAACTCCTGGAAACTGCTGCTGCAAACGGCAGAGGATGTCCAGGTACGGCAGGGCTGGCTTGACCATGATGATGTCGGCTCCCTCGGCCAGGTCCAGTTCNACCTCGCGGAGGGCCTGGTCGGCTGCCGCGGCGGGATCCATCTGGTAGCTGCGACGATCCCCAAACTGGGGAGTGCACTGGGCTGCTTCACGGAACGGACCGTAAAAAGAGCTGGCATATTTTGCCGCGTAACTCATGATCGGAAGCTCGTGGAAACCGNCCGCATCCANTCGNTGCCGGATCGCTCCCACCATCCCATCCATCATCCCGCTGGGGGCAAGCATGTCTGCTCCNGCCTGGGCATGGGTGAGCGCCTGCTCGGCGAGGAGTGCCAGTGTCGCATCGTTGTCCACCTCGGTGCGGCCACCCTGCTCGTGAAGCACCCCACAGTGGCCATGATCCGTGTATTCGCAGAAACAGATGTCACTGATCAGTAACAACTCCGGGACTTCCGATTTCACCGCACGCAGGGCCTGCTGGACAATGCCGTCGCTGGAAAGTGCATGACTGCCACGTTCATCCTTGTTTTCGGGAATGCCAAAAAGGATGATTCCACCGATNCCGAGCTGGTGACACTCCCGCGCTTGCTCCACCAGCATGTCGGTCGACAGCTGCNCCTGACCCGGCATGGCTGTAATGGGTTGGCGAATTCCCTCGCCCGGGCAGACGAATAAGGGGAGTACCAGGTTCGCTGGATGTAACCGGTTCCTGGTCAGGAGCGAACGGATTGCCGGATGAGATCGCAGCCGCCGCATGCGTACTGTCGGGAATTGAGGTTCACTGTTCATGGCAGGTATTTCGCCTGAATACAACGCCGCCTGGATGGGAACTGGAACGGCAAGTTACTTCACCTAAAACCTACCACCTGGAGCATAACCAGGGCGAAAACATGCCCGTTTTTGTGGTATTGTTCCATGATTCCCTGCCTTACTCCCGATGTAAAGTGTCCAGTAGGTACGGTCGTTACGACTCGCCTGCTCACACCAGTCCCCCAGGTTATATAAATGGAAGCCCTGTTTGGAGTTATCAACCTGGACAAGCCGACTGGNATCACTTCCCGGGCAGCAATAAATCGTCTTCAGGGGCGTGTTCGTCCAGCCAAACTGGGACACGGTGGTACTCTGGATCCACTGGCCAGTGGGGTCCTGCTNNTGCTCGTTGGAAAGGCAACACGGCTGATGCCCTATGTGCAGCGGTTGGAAAAGAAGTACCTGGCAACCTTCCAGCTGGGGGTGGAAAGCGAGACCGAGGATATCGAGGGAACGGTCACACCGCTTGAAGGGGCGAGAAGGCCGACACGCAGTGAAGTGGCGGAGGAATTGCCTCGCTGGATTGGCACGATCCAGCAGAAGCCTCCTGCTTTTTCAGCCCTGAAAGTCAAAGGGAAAAGGGCCTACCAGCTGGCGCGAGAGGGGAAGCAACTGGATTTGTCACCGCGNGAAGTCGTTATCCATCAACTGGTTCTGGATNATTACGAATACCCTCTNCTGCGTTTGNAAATCTGTTGCGGCTCCGGTACCTATGTNCGTAGCCTGGGTCGTGACATTGCTCGCGCCCTCGGGAGCGGGGCAGTGATGAGTCAACTTGCGAGGACCTCGATAGGAGAATTTTCCCTGGAAAAATCTGTAACGCTGGATGATCTTCTCAGCCAGGATGTCGCCCGCCACGTGCTGCCGGCACGTTCACTGGTGAGTGACCTTCCTGCTCTCACCGTTGATTCTCAACAATGGTCCCTGCTGGCCAATGGGCGCGTGATTGACCTTGCCCATGGCCAGGCGGGTGAGGAATTTTCGGTGGTTGATGCCAGCGGAATGCTACTGGGAATTGTTGCTGCAGATGGTCCAGGAAGGGTTCGGCCGGTCAAGTCGTTCCACCTGTAGCGGTCCTGCGGGTCATTTCCCTGCCCCGGCATGGGAAATCATGCTCATCCCCTGTCGACGGACCAGCAGCCATTGTCCAATGGAGGATTAGAGTAATCATTCCTGTCGTGACTGACAGGCAAATTAATCCGTGCCGCGGGTGAAACGTGGATCNACCTGGTGAAAAGCGACGAAGATGATCAATGGATCGTTTTCTTTCGGCCTGGCGCCGCTTCCGGTGTCGTCTCGAGGAAAGCGGAACAAGCGTAATGGATTGTCCTGTGGAGCAAGGATGCGAGAGTTTCGATACAGCCTGCCAGGATAGAGAGGCAGCTGTTACTTCGGCAGAAACAAAGCATCCATGGTTAANCAACGCAATCTCAGGCAGGACCTGTTTGCACTCCTGATGTGCGCAGTGACCATCTTCCTGNCAGTCTCNCTGCTGAGCTACAATCCGGCAGACGTGGTGGGTGACCTGGTTGCCCCGTTTGACACGGTCTACCAGCCCGACGTGCTGGTCCTCCCCGTAGCGGACCAGGTTAGCAACGCCTGTGGCCGCCTGGGGGCCGCTGCAGCGGACGNGCTTCTTACCTTCCTTGGCTATGGNGCATANTACCTGGTTGTCACGCTGGCGGTCCTGGCGATTGTGCTCCTGCGACGGATCCCGGTGCAATGGCCGTCACTACGGTGTGCCGGCTGGCTGGGCTCGCTGACCGGTATCACTGCNTTCCTGACACTGGTGGCACCTGACTGGACCGCAGGCCCGGTGATTGGATCGGGTGGAATGCTGGGTGCCCTGGGTGCTGCCATGCTGAGAAGCTACTTTGCCACCGCCGGTGGTATTATCCTTGCCGGCAGCCTTGCTGTGGGAGGGATCCTGCTGACCACCGATTACCTGCTTTTTCATGTGCTTGGGTTCTTCTTCCGCATCCTGCGTGGAATCGTCGCTGGACTGCTGCGGCTTGTGCTGGGACCTTCGNCAGAAGATCNGTTCGAAAAGGATANCCAGCTGCTTGACTACGAGGATCAGCTGGAAGATGGCGAATCGACACCGGTTGTCGTGCGTGGCAAGAGAATCGAGTTGGACTCACCGGAGCAGGAGCCGTTTGAGGAGAGCTGGGAAGAGGACGAGCAATGGCAGGACGAGCCGGCGTCTCCCGCCCACCGCCAACAGGCAAAAGAGCCTCATTTCACCGTGTCGAGCTCGAAACCGGAAGGGGACGAACGCGAGTTGATAATGGCCAGGCTGGACAGGGCCAGCCACCGTGATGAGAACATCGAGTACGCCTTGCCGGGGGTGAATATTCTCTGGGATCGTGAACCGGTTGATTTTGACNACCAGGNCAAGGAAGTCCGTCGCAAGGCACACATCCTTGAGCGGACCTTTTCCGACTTCGGTTTCCGGGTCAAGGTTGTGGAGATCGTGACCGGTCCGGTACTGGCATGCTACGAGGTGGAACTGGAAGCGGGCTTGCGACTCTCCCGGATCAGTGGATTGGCCGACGACCTGGCGATTGCCCTTCGAGTTCCAACTGTTCGCGTGGTGGCACCGATACCCGGAAAGAACACGGTCGGAATCGAAGTTCCCAACAACGAGCAACAGATGGTTCGCCTCCGCGAGGTGATCGAGGATTCCAGGGAAAAGGCAGAGAAAATGCGGATCCCGATATTCCTNGGTAAGGATGTCTCGGGAGCTCCCCTGGNGGTGGACNTGACCAGCATGCCTCACCTNCTGATCGCCGGGCGNACCGGGAGTGGTAAAAGCGTCTGCCTGCATNCCATCATCGCCTCCATCCTGATGACCCGCTCGCCGGAAGATGTTCGCATGTTGATGATTGATCCGAAGATGGTCGAGNTGAGTGGTTATGCACGCCTGCCTCACCTGATGCACCCGGTCGTTACCGACATGAAGAAGGCCGATGCGATCCTGGCCTGGGCAGTGGAAAAAATGGAACAGCGGTACTCGCTNCTGGCTCGCGCNGGGGTACGGCATATCAGCAGNTACAACGAGCTTGNCGAGGAAGAGATTNTCCGGCGGCTGGCACCCGAAAGCGANGAGGAACGCNGGGAGATTNCCTTCCATATTCCTTTCGTGGTGATCGTGGCTGANGAACTTGCCGACCTGATGATGACCGGTGGCAAGGAAATCGAACNNCANATTATCAGGCTTGCGCAGAAAAGCCGGGCGGTTGGTATCCACCTGATCCTGGCGACACAGAAACCGACGGTNGATGTGATTACTGGCCTGATCAAGTCCAACCTGCCTGCCCGCATCGCCTTCCAGGTTGCCAGCCGAACCGATAGCAGGGTGATACTGGATGAACAGGGAGCAGAACGATTGCTGGGCAACGGGGACCTGCTNTTCCTCTGGCCAGGCACCAGTACCATGTTGCGAGCCCAGGGAACCTACCTTGACGATGACGAGATCAATGCCCTGGTCGATGAGGTCAGTACGGACCAGGTGCAGTTTGAACAGGAACTGATCGAGTTGAAGGTGCCGTCAGAGGATACACCGGATGGTAACAGTCTTCGTAGTCGCGACGAGCTGTACGAGAGTGCGATTGAAGTCGTGGTCCGCGAGAGACGTGGTAGCCTGTCGCTACTGCAGCGTACGCTGGGGATTGGCTATGGTCGCGCGGCCCGGCTGATCGACTTCATGGCCGAGGATGGATTTGTCGGGGATTACAACGGTTCCAAGTCGCGCGAGGTGTTACTGACGATGGAGGAATGGGAGACGATCCAGGCCGGGAATGAAAGTGATCATGACCCACCTGGCCCCCGGGGAAAGAATCCCCGTCCGGCAGTTAACCGGCCTGCTTTCAAAAGATCGAAACGGCCCTCGCCACCCACACGACGGAGTGCACGTTCAGCGGCGAGTGTTGTCGATGAGGCTCCGGAATCCAATGTCGCTGTAGTGGCTGCCGGTCACCGCGTGGAGGCACCCCCGGAGGCGGTTCTTGAACAGGATACCTGGGAAGAGGAACTGGTCGAGGATTTCGAACAGTACGATGGTGCGGAAACCATCCATGGCGAAACGGAAGAATGGGTTGACGAGGATCAGAGCTCGATAGCCGCTGGCGAGTTGGATGAACAGCCGTCGGCAATGGAGAAGCGCGGCCGGCTGGAAGACGAGGAAGACTGGGACGATGAAGACTAAAAGGGCAGGACCGTCCCGCTTTTTGATTCCATGCCAGGCACCATGATCCTCGACCTGCTCGTGAACGCCCACCTTTACCTGGATCTTCATCCAGGTCTTGCCAGGGGATTTCAGTTCCTTGAGGAGTCCGCCTTTGAAAGCCTGAATGATGGTCGGCACGAGATTGATGGAGATCGCGTTTTTGCACTCCTCTCGCATGACGAGGGGAAAGGCCAGGAGCAGGCACGGATTGAGCATCACCGTCAGTATCTGGATATCCAGTACGTTATCGATGGTGAGGATCGGATCGGCTGGATGCCGACATCGCGCTGCCAGCGGTTGGCCAGTGACTTTGAACCGGATGGAGACGTGGCATTTTACTTTGACCGGCCGACAAACTGGCTGGTTGTCCCAGAAGGGAGTTTTGCGGTTTTCTTTCCCACCGATGCGCATGCTCCGCTGGGAGGTAGTGGGGAGATTTTCAAGGCGGTCGTGAAAGTTTTGCTCGACTGAACCGCTCGCTCCTGCTCTCCGTTGACAGCTTCCCAGGGTAGGTTTATCGTAAATGGACTTCCGGATATTATCTGACCCCGATTTTTTGGTGATTCACGGGCTGTAAACATGATGATGGTATGCTGTTCGATTATTGATGTCATTGTTCCCATTATTCCCGGGAGGGTTTGAGGGCACGTTCCACATCGTGAAGGAAAGCAGCCCTGGAACCTGACGATGGTTTCAGGGTTTTTTTATGGTTCCTGGGCAGCTACCTGACTGCTCCGCCGCAAAGGGAAAAAATGCGCCGCATCCAGATTTACGACACCACGCTGCGCGATGGTACCCAGGGAGAGGGTGTCAGCCTGTCTCTGCAGGACAAGCTCCAGATTGCCCAGCGTCTGGATGAAATGGGGTTTGATTATATCGAGGGAGGCTATCCGCTTTCGAACGAGAAGGACCAGCAGTTCTTTGAGCGAGCCCGGGACCTGGGGCTCAAGAATGCTCGCCTCTGTGCCTTTGGCATGACCCGTCGCAGGGGGATGACCGCCGAGGAAGATCCAGGCATGCAGGCATTGCTGCGAAGTGAGACGCCGGTCTGTACGCTCGTTGGCAAGTCATGGGACTTCCACGTCAGCGATGTGCTTCGAGTTTCCCTGGAAGAGAACCTGGAAATGATCCAGGACAGCGTGGCACTACTTCATCGCGAGGGCCGTGAAGTCATCTATGATGCGGAGCATTTCTTTGATGGCTGGAAGGCAAACCAGTCGCATGCCGAGCAGACCATCCTGGCTGCAGCCGAGGCGGGAGCTGCACTGGTTGTGCTCTGTGATACCAACGGGGGGAGCATGCCAGGTGAGATCGCCGAGTTGACCCGGTCTGCTGCTGCCTCCCTGGCTGCGCATGATGTGCCTGTAGGGATTCACTGCCACAATGACTGTGATCTGGCGATTGCCAACTCGCTCGCTGGCCTGGAAGCCGGGGCAGTCCAGGTGCAGGGGACAATTAACGGGATTGGTGAACGGTGTGGCAATGCCGACCTGGTTTCGGTGATCGCCAATCTGGCTTACAAGTTCCAGGAGTTTGATGTCCTGGATGGAGGCATGCTGGAACAGCTGACCGAGCTGTCCCGTTTTGTTTACGAGATTGCCAACATGCAGTTGCGCCACGGGCAGCCTTTTGTCGGCAAGAGTGCTTTTGCTCACAAGGGAGGCATGCACGCCCATGCCATCGCCCGGGATACGACGTCCTATGAACACATGGATCCCCAGAAGGTTGGTAATGAGCGACGGATCCTGGTGAGTGAACTCTCAGGCCGCAGCAATATCCAAGCGCTTACCACTGGACTGGACCTTAGTGATGACTCGGAACTGATGAAGTCGATCCTGGCTGAAGTCGTGGCCCTGGAGAACCAGGGTTACCAGTTCGAGGCAGCCAGGGCCTCGTTTGACCTGCTGGTGCAGCGATCTGCCGGCCAGTTCCAGCGACACTTTGACCAGGTCAAGTA
>PANG01000018.1 GCA_002708345.1 Planctomycetaceae bacterium
GTTGCAGCGGATGCCTACGGTAGCGTGGAGGAAGCTGTTACCGAGTTGATCACGTCAGCAGAGGCAAACAACCTGCAGAAGCAGGACCGGGCGGCAAGCTGGCTAGCAGATCGTGGTGAACCGGCAATCGACCCGCTCTCTGCCATTCTCCTTGGCAGCAACCAGCCCGAGCCGGCTCGCATCGCGGCCTGCCAGGTCCTCTCCAAGCTTGGCCCCGGGGCGCGACCGGCATTGCTGCGGGCGAGTGACGACACGGTGCGAATGGTCCGGATATCAGCGACCCGCCGCCTGGGCCTGATCCGGCCTTCGGATCAGCAAACCGTGGACAGGCTGGTCACGCTGCTCGGCCACGAAGACCAGCAAACGCGGCGAGCGGCAGTACAAAGCCTGGGATCCATTGGCAAACCCGCGGAGGCAGCGATTGATCCGCTGGTGGAGGTCTACAACAACAAGCGAAACAGGGACCTGATCCGTAACGATGCCATCCAGGCACTCAAGAAGATCAACCCTCGCAAGGACTTCACCGACCTGTTGCTTGACAACTAGCCGGCTACTTCGTTTCCCGGGCCAGCACACATCGCAGGCCGACGGCATCATCACGGCTGGACCCAGGGAGCACATGACGGTAGCTGCTGGTGAGTATCTCTGCCTTGTCCTTCCAGCTGCCACTTCGCAACACTCGTTGCGTGGAATCCTTTTTTACCCGGGCGCTTCCATCAACGGGAGCTCCCTGGTAGCTATCATGGGCTGAATCAAGGCACCATTCCCAGAGGTATCCGTGGACATCATAGAGTCCCCAGGCATTCGGCTTCTTGGCTCCCACCGGGGGATCATTTCCAGCTGCATTCCCGGTGTGCCAACCATAATCGTCCAGCGAGGCGACGTCGTCACCAAAGGAATAAACCGTGGTCGTCCCGGCCCTGGCACAGTATTCCCATTCCGCCTCGCTCGGCAGGCGAATCAGCTCGTTGGCCTTGATCAGTTTTGCCTGTCGCATTAACTGGGTTATTTTCCTGCAAAACTCCTGGGCTTCATCAAAGGACAGCATCTCGACACTGTTCCGTTTCCCCTTCCAGCGTGAGGGATTACTCCCCATCACTGCCTCCCAGAGATCCTGTGGCACCTCGTAGCGAGCCACCTGGAACCGGTAATCAAAAGTCACCTTGTGGGCCGGGCCTTCATTCGCTTTTCCACCCTCTCCGCGCCCCATCTGGAAAGAACCTGGGAAGATCCCCTTTCCCGGTGTGATTGCAACGAACTCGCTACGGAAGAGCTTGAGCAACTGCACCTGGTCTGCAGGGAGATCCGCGGGCAACAAGAAGGCGGCAAGTATTACACCATACATTTTCATCGTCTCCTGCCAGGCACGCACAGCCATCCACACCTGTTACCAGGGTTGATACCGCTGACTAGATATTACCACTACGAAATGCCTCGGCCATGGCGAGAGGAACCTCCGCCTCCGCCTCGATCACCTCGGCCCGGTTATCAACAACCCGGGCCACCATCTCCTGTTCCAGCGCAACTGCCTCCGCGCGTCTCAGTTCTGCCTTGGCCTGGGCAACACGGGTATCAGCTTCCGCCTGGTCCGCCTGCAGGCGAGCACCAATATTCTCCCCCACGTCGATGTCGGCAATATCAATGGAGACAATTTCGAAGGCGGTCTGAGCATCCAGTCCACGGGCAAGGACAGCCTTGGTGATCTGGTCCGGGTTTTCCAGGACCGAAAGGTGATTAATGGCGGAACCGATCGAGGAAATAATGCTCTCCCCGACCCGGGCAATAATGGTCGCCTCCACGGCACCGCCAATCAGCTGTTCCAGGTTGGTTCGAACCGTCACGCGGGCACGCACCCTGAGNTCCACCCCATCCTTGGCGATCGCGCTNAGCGTTACCTTGCCGCTCCGTTCCGGGTCAGGACAATCGATCACCTTGGGACGCACGCTTGTCTGAACGGCCTCGCGAACATCACGTCCCGCCAGATCAATCGCGGTGGCACGATCAAAGTCGAGATCGATGTCTGCCCGCTCCGCAGCGATCAGGGCATGAAGCACGCCCATCACATTTCCACCTGCCAGGTAATGGGCCTGCAGGCGAGGGGTNCTGATACCGGTNTCACTAATATCCAGGCCAGCTTGCTTGGCCCGGATCTTNGCATCGACGATGATTCGCTGGTTAATTCTCATGAAACCCATGGCAACCATCGCCATTAATTTAACGTCCGCCTCGGACATGTATGCCTGGAACCAGAGCTTGCCGTACTGGGCCACGATCAGCAGCGACACCAGTGCGANCAACACGACAAAACCAATCAGGGCCCAAAGAAGGACCTCCCCGGCCGTGGGGTCCGCAAGCAACTGGAAGTAATGCATCGAAACGTCCTNAAATGAACCGGTTGGTACAGGGCCAGCGGTTCATGATAGCGAACGATTTTACAGCAAACAAACCAGTCAGCTGAAAAAAAGAGGCCAGCCGATCACTCGTCCTCATCATCCGGGGGAGTCTCGTCATCCCCGCCGAGCTTCTTCAGTTCCACCAGCAGCGGAGCGGCAATCTCTGCTGCCAGTTGCCGGCCGGTTTCCAGTGGATCCTCGTAGGATGGAGGACTGGCCGCCGTTGCATCCTGCTGGAACATATGAATGGTCCGGGTTGGGAAAGCGAATGAAACTCCCAGGCGATCTGCGAGCTGCATGATCCCCAGGTAAAGCGACTGTCGTTCCTTGAGTTCCGACCCATAGTCAGAACATTCCATAAAACACAACAGCAACACGTCTAGGCTGTTATCGCCGAAGTTGTTGAAATAGACGTGGTAGAGGTCCTTTCGCGTGTTCGGATGCTGCCGGATCAGCTCTCGAACTCCCTCGCAGAAAGCGACAATCTGGGTCGGCGTCGAATCATACTCCAGGCCCAGTGTCGTCCGCAGTCGGCGGAACTTTCGCCGCCCCATGTTGTCAACAATCGCCGAGGTGAACTTGCTGTTGGGTACGGTCACCTCCGAGTCATAGAAAGTACGAATCCGTGTGCTGCGAATCCCCATGCTCTCGACCGCCCCCTCGTGATCCTCGAAAATGATCCAGTCCCCGATTTCGAAGGGCCGGTCGACCATGACCAGGAAGGAGCCAAATACATTGCTCAGTGCATCCTGGGAGGCCAGGGCAAGTGCCATGCCGCCCAGCCCGAGCCCGCCAAGCAGTGCAGTGACTTTCAGCTCGAAGACATCTGCAAAAAGGATCAACCCGATACAGACGGCGAAAAACTTGAGGGTCTTGCCAACCATTGGAAGCAACAGGTCGTCAAACTTTGTCTCTGTTCCCTCTGCTTTCTTCTTCAGGTAGCGAACCACTATGTCAATCNCGATGAAGGATGTCCAGATCGCCGCCACCACGGTAAAGAATTTCACAGCCACTTCGAAAATGACCAGGANATTTCCNGGCAAGCCAACCAGGGCAGTTCCCCAGAACCAGGTTAATGCCTGGGCCAGNAGACCAACTGGCTTAAAGACCTTGCGCCGCTCCCTCGGTTCCATCTCATCAAACGACGTGCGAAGCACAATCCGCCCCAGCACGGAAAGCAGGTAACGGGTGGCCCTGTCGGCAGCAATACCCAGGAACACCAGTACCAGCAGGCAAAGCCACTGGGCATCCCGAAGACTAAAGTGCTCCTTNTCAAGCCAGAGAGGAAACCAGGCATCCAGCCAGGGTGCCATTTCAAAAGCTTCCTCCNCGACCTCTGCACCAACCTCGNCCCNATCGTCTACAGAGGTTTCCGTCNCCTCGGNGGTAATATTNTCCGTCNCCGGATCCTGGGCAGTGGCATACGTGCCGCAAAACAGGAGACCGGTAATGCCTGCCAGCAAGCCAGCAAGCAGGAAAAAACGACTTGTCGTGCTGCCTGCAGAACGCTGAGATGTGACTCTCATTGCTGGATCTCCCTACAATACAGGTGCCACCAAAATGGGGTGCGAAGTGTGTCAAAAAACAGGTTTCAGTGAAAGATCACATCCGATAGAGTAGATAAATGGCCCCGCTGGGACCCCTCATTCGCTGCAAAGTGACTCCATGCTGACACTCCTGGGAAATCGATCGAGCACCTGTGACGGTCTCAGCCGTCGACAGCTGATGCAGGTTGGCGGAGCCGGCCTGATGGGACTTTCTCTGCCCCGCCTGCTGGCAGCCGAGCAGCACGCACCTTTCGCTGGCGCACGTGCCAAGTCGGTGATTTTCCTTTTCCTGTTTGGTGGACCCAGCCAGCTGGAGACGTTTGACATGAAGCCCGATGCGCCAAGTGCCATCCGGGGCCCTTTCAAGACAACACCCAGCAAGACACCGGAACTCCGGATCTCTGAACATCTCTCCCGGACCGCGGCGATCTCGGACAAGCTGGCGATCATCAAGACAATGACGCACAGTTACAACGACCACAGTGGTGCTGGCCACTACATACAAACTGGCCATCGCTGGAATATTCCCATCGGCGGCGGCTTTAATGTCACTCCCAATGACGCCCCCTCGATGGGATCCATCGTGAAGTACTACTCGCAGCACCAGCCCGGCGGCCTGGAGCGGAAGATGCCAAGTTACGTGGTGGTCCCCAATTTCCTCGGACGGCTCCAGGACTACAAGGTGCAGCTCCGTCGTCCCGGTGAGACCGCCGGTTGGCTGGGACGAGGTTACGATCCGCTCAACACGCGTCTTGACAAGCGGGACAAGGACGACAACCCGTACTTCCGCGACTGTACCGACGACGAGCTGGATTATCGCATCCAGGGACTCGAGCAGCTCAACGGGATCACGCTGGACCGGCTGGATCGACGCAACTCGTTGCTCACCCAGTTCAACAAGCAGCGAAGGCTACTGGACCAGAAGGGCAACATCACTGCCATGGACCGCTTCCGCCAGCGCGCCCTGGCACTGGTTAGCTCCGAGCAAACCCAGCAGGCTTTCGATGTCCGCAGGGAACCGGACAAGCTGCGAGACCGTTACGGTCGTCACCTTTTTGGACAGTCCACGCTGGTCGCCCGGCGGCTGGTGGAAACAGGTGTCCGTTTCGTGACCGTACATTATGACGCCGTCGATGGTTACAGCTGGGATTCCCATCGCAGCAGCGACTACCTGGAAAAGCACCTTGTCCCCACCCTCGACCAGGCNCTGTCCGCCCTGCTGACCGACCTGGACGAACGAGGCATGCTCGACGAAACGCTGGTGGTGGCCATGGGCGAGATGGGGCGCACTCCCAAGGCCAATGACAAGTGGGGACGTGGGCACTGGAGCACGCTTTTCCCCGCCGTGATCGCCGGAGCGGGGATACGGGGTGGCGTGGTCTATGGAAAAACCGATCGCCATGCAGAATACGCCACGGAAAACCCGGTTAGCCCGGAGGACCTGGCCAGCACGATCTATCACACCCTGGGAATTGATTCCAACTGGCGAATCCCCGATGCCTCGGGGCGACCCATCCCGCTTGTCGACGGGGGTGCCCCGCTTNTGGACCTCTTTTCCTAGTCCGCAGCTGGACGGGACAATCCACCCAGGTCGTAGGCATCCGCTGCCTTTACCGAGTCACCCAGCAGGTCGAGAGATCGAAGCTGTCCTGCCAGCGTTTCCCACCGCTCCGCTGTCATCTGGCCGAGATCCTTGACCTCCATTTCGCCGGGCAGGCAGAGCGGCTTGAGCTGCTCAACACCAAAGGCCAGGATCTCCAGGCTCATCTCCTCGTTGATCGAGTGTATGTGCTCGTTGACCTTCAGCGGATCCTCCAGGTATTTTTGCCACCCGCGAATCGAGGCACGAACCACCCGATGCACCAGCTCCCTGTTCGCATCAAGCTGCTCGGTGCTGGTTATCAGGATACTGGTGTAGGGATTAAACCCGAGATCCGAGACCATCAGGTTTCGAGTCCGGGCTCCCTGCTGCTGGGCAACAAATGGCTCACTAAAAACGTAACCCTGCTGGGCAAAGTCCTTTCGCTCCAGGAAGCGAGCCACGCTGCCCGAGTAGGCGACCACCTTCACATCCTCAAGCAGGCCCTGTTTCTCCATGAAACGGGCATACGCCTTCCCGCTTCCCATCGCCACGGTCATGCCCTTGAGCCCGTTGAAATCGTCGATACCGGAATCCGCGTGGACCATGATACAGCGAGGGCTGGACTGGAGCGGTGCCATCAGTGCCACCACTTCTGCCTGCTGCTCTCTGCCAAGCAGCACCTGGTCGGCATTGGCCACGGCAAAGTTGACCTGTTGCCCGGCTGTTTTCTGAATCACGCTGGCATTTGGACCCCCGGGAAGAATCTCTACATCCAGGCCCTCCTGCTCAAAGAAACCATGCAGCTTGGCCGCGTAGTAACCCCCGTGCTCCGCTTCCGGGAACCAGTTCAGCTGCAGGCTCACTTTCTCCAGGCGAGCCCCTGGCTTTCCATCCGCAGTTCCGTCTCCGGGCGATTGATCAGCATCCCGGCAACCGGCAAAAGAGGCCAGCAATACCAGGATCGTCGCAAGTTGTTGTTTCCACATGGATTAAATTCTCCCGGGAAGGATTATAGCGGTTCTCTCCCTCAATGCGTTTCCATCTCGGCCGTCCAGCGTCCCAGNAGATGTNTTCCNACAAGGGANACAGNAACAAACATGACAACTCCCAGCAGCGTGGCAGCGATCACGCAGCCAAANAGNAGGTCNGTCTGCAGGNTGGGAACCGCGTAGAGGACNAAGTANCCNAGTCCCCGNTCGGTGACCGATGCACCGGCAAAGAACTCGCCCACNATTGCCCCCACCACGGCCAGCCCGGCAGCCGTCCGGGCACCTGTGACCAGCGAGGGNATCGCCGAGGGAATCCGNAGCTTGACCAGTTGTTGCCAGCGACTCNCCTGGTTGAGCTGGAACAGGTCATGCAGTCCCTCATCAATCGANGTCANTCCCGTGGTGACACTGGTAATTACCGGGAACAGGCTGATGATCACGGTAACCAGCACGACGCTCTGGAANCCCTCGCCGAACCAGTTCACGATCAGGGGGGCAATTGCCACGATCGGCACGGTCTGCAGGGCAATGGCATAAGGATAAAAGCTGCGCCTGACAATGCGAGACTGGCTAAAAACCAGTGCCGTTGCTGTTCCCAGCAGAATACTAACCAGCAGTCCCAGCCCGGCAGCCCGCCCGGTGAGCCAGATGGCAGAGAACAGCTCACCTCGATGCTCGATGGCCGCTTCCACCACCGCTGTGGGAGATGGCAGGAGGTAAGGCTTTATCTCCAGCAGCGTGACCGCCAACTGCCAGACGACCATCGTCAGCAGCAGGAGGACCAGCGGTGGGATGAGTATTGTAATCCATCGCCTGGGGGACTGGTTCATGCCACGGTCTCCCTCAGCCGCCCGCTGGCGTCCTCAACAAGGCGGGCAAACCCGGCCTCACCCCGCAGGGAAGCCTTTCGAGGGAAAGGGAAGGGGACTTCGACCTGGTCGACAAGCCGGCCCGGCTCCGCCTGCATCAGGTAAACCTGCTGGCTAAGGAACACCGCCTCGCTCACGTTGTGGGTAACAAACACGATCGTCTGGCGAAGCTCCTGCCAGATTTCCAGTAGCTCCTCGCAGAGCTGCTGCCGAAGCATGTCATCCAGGGCAGCAAAGGGCTCATCCAGCAGTAAAATATCCGGCCGGGTCACCAGGGCACGGGCCAGCGAGACTCTCATCCGCATTCCCCCGGAAAGCATGCGGGGGAACTTCAGGCCATCCTCCGGCTGAAGTCCAACCATCTCCAGCATCTGCCCTGCCGCATCCAGTTGAGACCTGACCGGCTGGCCCCGAAGCTCCAGGGGCAGGCGAATATTATCGATCACGTTTCGCCAGGGAAGCAGGGTTGGATCCTGGAAGACGAAGCCAATCTCCGATCGGCCACGTGCCTGGCCCACAGTAAGTTCACCCTGGCTGGGAACAACCAGGCCGGCAATTACCTTGAGCAACGTGGACTTGCCACAGCCAGAGGAACCCAGCACGGAAACGAATTCACCCTGGTCAACCTGCAGGTCAAGTCCATCCAGGACAGGCAGAGCGGGGCTGGGAGAAAAAGCGACGCTGATTTGCCGTGCCGAGATCATGCCAACCCCCAGCGAGGCCCTGGTGCGATGTGTCAGTGAGGCGAGGCACCTATAATGAACTCGCCAGCGCCAATCATAGCATGCCGCGTTTCATCCGCCACGGGAGACACTTCGATGACAGAAAACCCGATAACGTCACGAGGCAGTATTCCCGCCAACCCCTCACTCGATGAGCTGGGCATTATTGTCATCGACCACGGATCTCGTCGTGAGCAGAGCAATCGACAGTTACTCGATTACGTTGACCTGCTAAGGGAGCGAGCAGGCTACAGGATCGTCGAACCGGCACACATGGAAATTGCCACCCCCGACATGGCCATGGCAATGAACAACTGCGTCAGGCAGGGTGCCCGCTACATCGTCATTCACCCCTGGTTCCTGGGGCCGGGCCGGCACTGGCGCGAACATATTCCACAACTAGCTGCCGAGGCTGCCAGGCCACATCCACAGCTTGCCTACGTGATCACCGAACCCCTGGGCCTCCACCCGGCGTTGGTGGAGGCAACCTGCGACCGGATCACGGATGCCCTTGGGCAAGCCACCGTCCGCTCTGGCGAGAAGCCGGCACCGGCAGGGAAATGAGTTACAATTCATCCTCGGGATTTTTTACCGGGTAACAAGGAAATCACCATGACATCTCGTACCACCAATCGCCGCCAGTTTCTCGAGTTGACTGCCCGGACAAGCGCGCTCGCGGCAGTTCCTTATTTTGCCAGCAACGTGGACACGTTTGCCCAGGAAAACAAGGCGGCCAACGACAAGCTCAACGTGGCGGCAATTGGTAACGGTGGACGAGGTTCTGCCGTCGGCAACCAGGCAGGGCGCCTGGGGAACATGGTTGCCTGCTGTGACGTGGATTCCCAGCGTGCGGAGGCATTTGCCAAGCGTTATGGAGAATCGTGCAAGCCATACGGTGATTATCGAGACATCCTGGATCGCACGGATGTGGACCTGGTTACCATCGGCACGCCGGATCATTGGCACGTCAAGATTGCCATCGACGCATTGAACGCGGGCAAGGATGTCTACTGCGAGAAACCCCTCACGCTGACGATCGATGAGGGCAAGCTGGTACAGAAAGTGGTCAAGAAAACGGGGCGCGTGTTCCAGGTCGGAACGCAGCAGCGGAGCGAGTACGGGCAACATTTTCTGCATGCGGTCGTGATTGCCCGAAGTGGCCGCCTGGGGGATAACCTCAAGGCCCTTTCCTCCGTTGGAAACGCACAAAAGGGAGGTCCCTTTCCCACCGGTGATGTTCCAGGCCACCTCAACTGGGATATGTGGCTGGGGCAGGCACCAGAAACGCCCTATATCAAAGAACGTACCCATTACCAGTTTCGCTGGTGGCTGGAGTACTCCGGCGGGCAGGTTACCGACTGGGGAGTCCACCACACCGACATCGCCATGTGGGCACTGGGGATGGAGAACACCGGCCCGGTCAGCATCGAAGGAAAGGGTGTCTTTAACAAGGATCCCGATTGTTACAACGTCGCCCACTCGTTCGATACCACGGCCACGTTTGCCAATGGACGGGAGATCCGGCTGACAAGCGGCCCCAACGAGCTGATTATTGAAGGTGAAAAGGGGAAGATCCGTGTCAATCGTGGTGGCCTGACGGGCAAGCCGGTGGACGAAATCAGGAGCACGGACGAGGGAAAACAGTGGCTGGCCGAGGAGACCGAGAAACTCTATCGTGGCAAGCCAACAGCCCACATGGTTAATTTCTTCTCCTGTGTGAAAAGCCGCAAACTCCCTGTTTCGGACGTCTTTACCCATCACCGCAGTGTGAGCGTCTGCCACCTGGCAAATATTGCGATGCTGCTCGGACGCAAGCTTACCTGGGATCCCAAGAAAGAAGACTTTGTGGGGGATGAACAGGCCAGCTCCATGATAAGCAGGGAACAAAGAAAGGGATTCGAGATCAAGGCCTAGGGATCTCGTGCCAGGCTCGAATCCACCACTTCACTCGAGCAAGAAGTTCCACCAGCAGGTCCCATCCCAGGGCATGACTGGCGTGCTACTGGCAAAGGAGTCAAACGATGAAGAATTTTGCCGCGCCCGTGATTGTCGGCATCATTCTTGCCGGACTTGCCGTGCTGGTCATCCAGTTCATCCCGTCCTTTAACGGCGGGCAGTCGGTCGATCGGTTCAAAAACGTCCCTCCGATGGAGCCGGGAACGGATATAATCAGTGATTCCGCTGCGATGATGGCAGGAAATGCACCCGGTTCCCAGGGGCTGGCAGGGCAGGACAATTCACAGATTCCCACCGAACCGGTCGATGAACTTCCCGAGGGAGTGGTCATTTCGCGTGAGACAAACTCGCTTGACCATACCCTGGTAGCAGACCATTTCCAGGTAGCACTGGTGCTCCAGCCCCGGCAGCTTCTTACTGCTCCCCAGGTTGAACCGCTGATCGCACTTTTGAGCGAAGCATTGCCAGTCGACCTGGTCGAGTCAGTCGAGCTCGATCCAGGGTCGATCGAGAGCGTTATCGTCCTGGTGGACTCCCTGCCAGCACCCCCTACACCTCAGCCAACAGAGGATGGCACAGATCCAGCACCAGCTGTTGAGGCTGAGGAGGAAGAGGGCGAGGATCCGGCAACCGATACGCCAGACCCCGAGGAACAGGAACCCACCACGGATGAAGAACCTGCAATACCGGCACCGATGGAGCTGGCGGTGATCGTGAAGCTGGCCGAGGGCGATGCCAGTGAAGTGGCCATTACCCTGAGCAGGGGCATTCCCGGATTATGGAAGGAAGAGGAGATCGGAGGAAAGCCGGGCCGGGTGAATGCACTTCCACTCCCCCCAACCATTCCCACCGGGATCTGTGTTTTCGATGAGCGGACCCTGGTTGTTTCCAGCCCTGCCACGATCACAAAGATGCTGGAAGCCAAGGGGACAAGTCCTCTTGCCGAGCGACTGGCCACGGTCGACCTGAGTAACGACGTGGTCCTGGTAGCCACTCCCGGGATCCTGCCGGAAGGGGCCATGGATGGAACGGCTTCGGCCCAGTTCAATCCCCTGGCGATGCTGCAGGGATTGCCCGACAAGCTCCAGACCGCCTCGGTCGCCATTCGTCTCAGCAGCGATCCCGTCTTTCAAGTCGAGCTGGAAGCTCCTGATGATCAGTCTGCAAGGGATGTACATAACTCCATCAGGTCGACCCTTTCCCTGACACAAGTCATCATCGATGCACAAAAGAACCAGTTCACGGATAACCCGACAGCCCCTGATGGCTACCTGGAGACAATGGAGTTCATCTCAACCCTGCTCAACAGCAGCACGCTTGGCCGCACCAACTCTTCCGGTACCCCGGAGAACCTGGTCACCGTGATCTCCGTGGCGCTCACCGAGGATATTACAAGCTCGCTTGAAACGATTATCCCGCAGATGCTGGCACCCGGCGAAGCGGAAGAGCCAGACGAAGAGGGTGAAACTCCCTGAATCGACCTGCCTGCCAGCCGGCGACAATATTCAACGTTGTGAGAGACCATCAAGACACATACCATAGTGGTATAAGCACCCTGACTACCCTAGTGACATGACAACCGCACGCACACCAACCCCTCCCACTACCATGAGAATGATCCTCCTCTTGCTCCTGCTGCTCTCTACACACCCCGCCCTGGCTGCTCGCCGGCCGACAGAAAAACTCAGCTTCGAAAAAGACGTCCGGCCAATCTTCCGCGCCCATTGCTATGACTGCCATGGTGCAGCTAGTGAAATCAAGGGAAAGCTTGATCTGCGACTTGTCCGCTTCATCACAGCTGGTGGTGAAACCGGTCCAGCTATTGTGCCCGGGAAACCTGCCGAAAGTTTCCTGGTGGAACGCATCAAGGCAGGCGAGATGCCACCCGGGGAGACACGGGTAAGCACCGAGGAGATCGCGGTGATTGAAAAGTGGATCACCCAGGGTGCCCTGACCGCGCAACCGGAACCAGAGCAGATCCCCCCGGGCCTGGGTATTTCCTTCGCGGAAAGGGGCTACTGGGCTTACCAGCCAATCACCCGGCCCGAGGTACCACAACCCAGGAAAGCGGGACGGGTTCGCAATGAAATCGATGCTTTCCTGCTGGCAAGGATGCAAGACAAGAAGCTCCAGTTTTCCGCCGATGCGGATCGCCTGACGCTTGCCAAGCGAGTTTACCTGGACCTCACCGGGCTCCCCCCCTCGCTGCAGCAGGTTCAGCAGTTCATCCAGGATGACCGGCCCAATGCATATGAATTGCTGGTGGACGACCTGCTGGACTCGCCCCACTACGGGGAACGCTGGGGGCGACACTGGCTGGATGTTGCAGGCTATGCCGACTCGGAAGGATACAGCAACGACGACCCCGAGCGACCTTACTCCTACAAGTACCGTAATTACGTGATCCAGTCATTTAATGATGATCTCCCCTTCGACCAGTTCATCCAGGAACAGCTGGCCGGCGACGAGATGGTTACACCACCGCTGAAGAACATGTCGGCCGAGAGCATACGCATGCTCACCGCCACCGGCTTCCTGCGAATGGGCGTCGATGGTACTGGCAAGGAAAACAACGATGCCTCCAGGAACCAGGTCCTTGCCGACACGATCAAGATCGTCAGCTCGTCGCTACTGGGGATGTCGGTTGGCTGTGCACGGTGTCACGACCATCGATACGATCCAATCTCACATGTTGATTACCATCGACTTCGAGCTGTTTTCGAGCCCGCCTTCGACTGGAAGAACTGGCGAACACCTGGTGGGCGACAAATTTCACTCTACACGGACGTCGACGCCGCCCGCCGCAACGAGGTGAACCAGGAAGCGGCGGTGCTGGAAAAGGAGCGGGACGCGAAGCAGGCAGAGTATATCCAGATAGCGCTGGACAAGGAATTTGAACAGTACGAGGAAGCGGTTCGAGTCCAGCTGCAGGAGGCCAAGAAGACCGCGGCCGACAAGCGTTCTGCCGAGCAAAAGAAGCTGCTGGAGGATCAACCGAACTTGAACGTCTCGGCAGGTAACCTCTACCAGTACAACCAGGGGCACGCCGACAAGATCAAGGAATACAACAGCCAGATTGGTGAAATCAAGAAGAAAATTCCGATCGAGGAGTTCCTGCGTGTGACCACAGAGCCGGGATCCGAGATTCCCAAGACATTCCTCTTTTACCGCGGGGACCATCGTCAACCACAGCAGCAAGTTGTTCCTGGTGGACTGACAATCACTGCCGCCGAAGGAAAACGCCTGGCAATCGAGGAGAATAATGCTGATCTCTCTTCCAGTGGCCGCCGGCTGGCGTACGCTCGCTGGCTTACCAGCGGACAACATCCGACCGTGGCCCGCGTGCTGGTCAACCGGGTCTGGCTGCATCACTTTGGACGCGGCATCGTGGAAACACCGGGCGAGTTTGGAAAGCTCGGCAGCCTCCCGACTCATCCACAGCTACTTGACTGGCTCGCCAG
>PANG01000019.1 GCA_002708345.1 Planctomycetaceae bacterium
GATCGAACAGCTCTGCCGGCACCACCATCAGCTACGTGACCGCTCGTGCCACACGTTCCGTCTTGAGGGCGCTGGCTGCCAGTTTCCACCCCTTCAGAACGAGCTGGTGGTTCTTGACGATCTCCGTTTCCTGCGCCAGCTTCTGCCCCTGGGACGATTTCTGCGTGCCGGAAACACGGTACTCGTCGCGTCGCATCTTTCGCCACGCTGTTTCCTGCCGCTCCGGCTATTCTGGCCGTCGCGTGTTTTCGTGATGGACCAGGACGAGGGAAAGATTGAACGTTACCTGGCCCGGAAACAGGTGGGCTTTAGCCGCCAGGCAGTGGTGCAATACTGTCGTCTATTTGGTGCAAACTACCTGGACGTGGACTTTATCCTGGAATGCCGGCCTGGGGGCGATTTTGATCAGGCGCTTGCTTACTTTCTCAAGTTCTGCAAGCTCGACCTTGTTCCTAACCCGCTTCCCCGGTGAATAATCACGCGGCTCGTGCTCACCAGCTGGCGACCTCTTCCAGGTCCAGGGTTCGCTCCTGCGGGTCAGGTGAGAGGCTCTGTATCATCAGTTCCAGCAGGTCTTCCGGAACGCTGCCGGCCAGCTGCTCAATGACTTCCATCGACCAGCTTGCTTTCTGGCGAAGCAGGCCAAGTAATTCGTTTGCCGTGAAAAGTGGCCGGCCCGTGACCATCTCGTGGACAATGCAGCCCAGGGCATAGACATCAGACCGTGCGTCGACGCTGCCTCCAGTCAACTGTTCATCGGACATGTAGCGGGGAGTCCCCACGATCTGGCCGACGCTGGTCAGCGAGGAGCTGATCCTGTCCCGCGCGAGTCCGAAGTCGGTGAGCTTCACCATCCCCTCGGCGCTCAGCAGCACGTTCGCTGGCTTGATATCTCGATGGATGATACCGAGCCGATGGGCATGGGAAAGTGCACTGGCAAGCTGGCTGGTGATGCGACGAATTTCCTCCGGCAGCAGCGGTGCCTCGTTGGAGATAACCGAGGAGAGCGAGGGGCCATGGCAGTACTCGAGCACGAGGAAGACGGTGTTGAGGGCAGGGAAGTCGTCGAACAATTGAACGCAGTGAGGATGTTGAATCTGCTTGAGAATTTCCGCCTCGCGGCGGAATCGTTTCATTGCATCGGGATTGTAAACCAGGTCGTGGCGCATCATTTTCAGGGCAACCTCTTCACCCCCGGCCACTGGCCGTGCCTGGTAAACCACACCCATGCTGCCGCGGCCACAGCGATTTTTGATCTGGAAACCGTTGATCGTCTTTCCACAGAGGACATCCCGGCTGGCGGTGCCGATTCGCATTGCCACCTGTTGCGAGACAAGAGAGTTGATGGCTGGAAATTTTTCTGCGATTTCCCTGAAAAGACTGCTCGGGATCTCGAGCACCTTCACCTCGCTGACGGCTTCCACATGGGCACTCCGGGGCTGGCCGGTAAAAACCCCGATTTCACCAATGATAGAAAACGGGGCAAGCCGGTTGAGGACGTGATTATTGCCCTCGTTGTCATCCACGCTGACCTCGGTGGCACCTTCCATCAGGACCATCAGTCCCTCGGTGGGGTCTCCCTGTCGCACGAGGAATTCCCCGGCGGAAAAGAACCGCTCCTGGCTTGCCTCGACAAGCCGCATTCGTAACTCAACAGGGAGCTCGGAAAAGGGAAACGAGAGAGAGAGTGCCTGGAAGTGGGGGTCTGGCTCGGTAAGCGAGTCAACCGGGAGGAGCTCGTCTGGGGCTTGTTCTTCATCAAAGTGACGCAGAACATCGGTTGGGGTGGATTCATCAATCGCCTGGTGAATTTCCAGCAGACGTGAAATCTCGTCGGACAGCTGGGGAAACCGCTGCTCGTATTCTGCTCTGCCAAGTGGAGAATCGTAGAGTTGCCGCAGGTAGATCTCCTGGTAAAGCAGGTCGAGGATGGCATCCTGGTTTCCGTGAAGATGAGGAAACCGCTGCAGGTAATGCTCAACCTGTACCGGGTCACCCTGGTCCCATCGCTGCATCTGGTCTGCACAGAGCACGGCCATGGTCTCGGAAAAAGCGGCGGCAGGTTCATTCATCTGGGCTCTCCTGTGGATCCAGCTGCCGGGCTACTTTTTCCATCGCGCGAGAAAGCTGCTTGCGCAGCTGGTCGGGTGTGGCAGAGAGCCTCTCGGCCAGTTCCTGCCAGGTATAACCTTGTGCCCTTTCATCGAGCAAGAGCTGTTCCTGCTCGTTCAGCAGGGAACGGAAACGCTGGATCAACTCCTCCCGGCTGACCAGCACACTGGGCGAATCCTCGATATCGACGATCGCGATCGATTCATTTTCCACGGAGAGATTGCGGCGCAGGTCGCGCCGCTGGGCATGGTGCATGCGAACCTTGTCGGTGACCCGGTTCCGGATCATGGTGGAGATGAGTCGGACAAGGTCCTCGGGAGTTGACAGCTCGAAACCGCCAGACTGAATCCGCTGGAAGAAAACAGCCATTACCGATTGGTAGATGTCCTGCGAGTCAAGTACCCGGCGAATTTCGCTGCCCTGTAAACGGATACGAGCAATCCGTCGCAGGCTGGATCCATACCGGGATAGCAGGTCAGCTGCTGCGTCGTCGGAGCCCTCCTCGACCTGTCGAATAAGCTTGATGAAATTCGAGTCCGGTAGGTTGTTCATGCGGATTGCCAGCAAGGAGGATCCAGGAACGATTATCATAACCCAAAACGGTCGATCATCTCTTCTCCGTGTCGGCCTGCCGTTGCCGGGCGAGCGCATTTTGTATGCTGAGGAAATCGATCGGGAGTGCCGAGCTGCCATCGAGTGCCAGTTGGGCCAGTGTTTCGCCTAAAACGGACGTGAACTTGAAACCGTGCCCCGAGAGTCCGGCGGCAATCACCACGCCTGTATGCTCAGCAAGGCGATCGACGACGAAGAAGCGGTCCGCAGCCATCGTGTACATGCAGACCGCGTGTCCTGTGGCCTCGCGGTTCACGGACGGCAGGTAGTTTGCCAGGAACGTTTCCACAACCTCCTGCTCCTGCCGGTCCAGAGTGCGATCGACATGAAGCGGGTCAGTGACCTCGTCGCCACCGGAATGGAGGGCGACTTTCAGGTCCCCGTCACCAATCGCCGGAAAACCATAAAAATGTCCTTCCGGGATCTCGTAGAAGAAACAGGGGCAGCCCTGCTCCTGGTGGTAGAGCGACCGTTCTGCCCTGTACCAGTGAAGTGGTTTTTTGAGCACCTTGAATTGGAGCCCCAGTTCCAGCAGCATCGGCCCGGCCCAGCTGCCCATCGTGATGATCAGCCGGTCCGCGTGAAAAACATCACTCTCGGTCTGAACGCGGTAGGAATCTCCATCCGCCTGCCAGCTCCTGATGACCTGGTTGAATTGCACCTCGGCGCCTTGTGCCTGGGCGAGTTTCAGGTGGGCCCTGACGCAGTCCTCGACCATCAGGAAACCGGATCGTTGTTCGAAAACAACCTGGTAATCCGCTGGGACCCGGAAACCGGGCCAGCGTTTTTCTGTCTCGTCGGCATCGAGCAACTCGATGGGAAGATCGTGCTCGCTGGCGGTTGCCAGGATTCCTCTCACTAGCTCCCCGTCGGCCGGGCCGACCTCGATGATCCCGCTCTGGTGATAGAGTGGTTGCTGGCAGAGTTGCTCAAGTTCTTCCCAGAGCGGGTAGGCGCGCTTCAGCAGGGGGACGTAATCAGGATGCTCGTAATAGGCCTGGCGGATCAGGCGGGTTGCGCCATGGGAACTGCCCTGGTCATGTCCTGCCGGGAAGCGGTCGAGTCCCAGTACCCGGGATCCTCGCCGGGCGAGGTGGAACAGGGCGGCACTTCCCACACCGCCGGTCCCCAGCACGATGGCGTCATAGTTCGACATCTGGATCTCTCGCCTGCAGCGGTCAC
The DNA here is from genome assembly GCA_002708345.1 of Planctomycetaceae bacterium. Next base: position 3,907 of record PANG01000019.1, read on the forward strand.
GGTCAATGGGAGACGGTGGGTCTTGCCAGTTGATGGTGGAAACGTGTAAAGAGCTGTTCGAGTTGAAGGCGGGCCGCATCGCCCCGGGAGGCATATCCTTTCAGCGCCCGGTCGACGTCGCACAACCAGCGGTGAATCTGCTGGCCCCGGGCACGGCCGATTGCCTTCATCTGCCGGGCGTTTTCCTTTAGCTTGCCCCGTGGCCAGTCGTTGAACTTGGCCTTGCCAAGAACCACCTCCAGGGGAATCCGATCGTCCGTCTGTTCCGCATCCAGGTAGATGTGTGTTGCCAGGGCAAAACGTCGGAGTGACCAGGCGATCTGTCCAAACAGGGCCTGGGGTGCCTCCCCCGACTGCAGTAGCCGATCGAGTTGCTCGATGGCGATTGCCGTGTTGCCCTCGACGATGTGGTCGATCAGGGTCCAGGTGGTTTCNGTTTTCCANCCCCCGACGATCGACTGGACCTGCTGGGCCGAGACGTCGGCATGGTCATCCACGAGCAGGCTGAGCTTGGACAGTCCCTGTTCGATGATGCCGAAGTTCCCCTGGGCCAGTTCAAAAAGCAGCCGAAGGGCATCCTCGTGCAGCTGGATCCCGTAGAGCTTCCGGGCTCGCTTTTCCAGCCACCGCGTTACCTGGCTGATGTCCACGTTGTCCTTTTTCTTGCCCTGGTAGGGAGCCCCGCACTCCACCTGCAATCCCTGTTTGTCCAGGGCCTTGTAGAGTCGCGTGTTGGCCTGCCACTTGGAAACCAGCAGTATCAGCAGGCCGGCCGGGGGCGAGTCAACGAGGCCTTCCAGGCGATCGCGGTAAGCATGGATGAAGGAGTCGGCTTCATCGACTACCGCCACGCGAGGCCCACCGGAGCCGAAAAGCGAGACCGTGTTGAGTTCGTCGACGACATCGGCCCATTCGCAGCCCTGGCCAAACCGAGCGACAGGGACATCCTCGTAGTCGTCCGCCAGCACCAGCCGGAGCAGTTCATCAAGGGCGAGTTGCTGGAGGAAGCGGTCACTGCCAAACAGGGAAATCATGCCATGCTGTGAAAGGGCAGGTGGCTTGTCGAGTAGCTCGAAAACATGCATCGTACCGGACATGGCGGACGATTATAGCAGAGATCGGCGACTGGCAGACCGCTGCTAGGGATCCGCCCGCGTGCTGTCGACACGAATCCAGACGTCAGCGTCCGCTCCGGCTGCCGGCGCATGTGCTCGACCGCCTTCCTGCTCCTCGATGACGATGCGGAATCCATAAAGGCCGTCCCGCTCGGTGGCAACCTGCAGGGGACTGGTTCGATCAGCGTCGATCCCCCACTTCTGCCAGCTCCGGCCACCATCGACGGTACCCCAGAGCTGGACTTCCCTGGCAGCCAGGTTCTCCCTCAATTCGTACTGCAGGTGAAATTGCCTGCTGCTGGTGACATGGATCATCGACTCGCCTTGATCCTCTTCCACCGGCTCAGGATCAGGTATTGGATCCGGACGAGGCTGGTCGACCGTTGCCGTGGGGGTCGCTCCAGGGACTGATGGTGTGCCCTGGGCCGGCGCCGCCTTGTTGATCCGGGGGAGGGGAGTAACAACCGGACCGTTTGATGCGGGTGGGGATTCTTCCGGAGGTGGAAGAGCGGTGCCGGGACGCGAGATGCTGGGNAGCTCGGTTTGAGGGAGAGGGGCGACCGGTTCGTTGTCTGCTGGCCAGGGNACACTCCCGCGGCCGTTNTCGTCTGGGGGCCGCCGAAGTGAGACAGGGGGGAGGAAGAGCCGCTTGTGAATGGTCTTGGAATTGCCAGCCTTGTCGACAGCGATCGCCCTGATCAGGAGCAGCCGGGAACTTGTCGCTGGCTGCCAGTTGGCGCGGCAGAGGAGCGAGCCGGGTGCCACCAGCTGGACCGGACCGTCCAGCNGGACCGGCAGGAAGGCCTGCTTGTCGCCGGCACTGGATTCGAGCCTCAANCCGTTTGGGGAAAGCTCCTGGTCGTTGGCNCGGCACTCGATGGAAATCCAGCCCCCGGGACTCACCTGGGGGATCAACTGGATGGTCGGGGGGGTCGTGTCCACGTGGACCTTGATTTCCGGTTTGAACGTGGCGGGCAGTTTTCGGCCATCGGCAAAGACCGTGAGGGAGCAGAACCAGTAGCTGCCATCCTGCTCGGCGCGAAACTGGAATTTACCGCTTGCCTGGTCAATCGCATCCACAAGCTGCCACGTCGTGCCCTTGTCGGAGGAGACATGCAACTGGACCGAGACCGGCGAGATCGTGTTTTCGGGAAGNTTAAAGGGGATCGTGAACTGCCGGTACCGGATGGAGACTTCCGTGGTTGCCTGTTGTGCCTGGACCGCGGTGGCAAGGGCAAGCACGATGGCACAGGCAGATCTGACCAGGCTGGTTCTCATGACGGCTTTTCCCCTGCTTCATCTATCGGTGTTTTCGATCGATGAAGTAAGTGGGAGTTTCAGGAACCGTCACGTACCTGCTGAACAATCTCGACATACTGGCGGGCCAGTTCCTCGATTCGCTCCATCTTTCCATTCTGGACGGCTTCTTTTTCGACCAGCGAGCTGCCAATTCCAAGGGCACACGCTCCTGCATGCAGAAAATCTTCCGCCGTCTCCAGGTTGACTCCCCCGGTCGGCATGAGCCGAACCTGTGGCAGTGGGCCATGGAGTGCCTTGAGATAGGAGGGTCCGGTCAGGTCAGAGGGGAAAACCTTGACCACGTCTGCCCCCGCTTCCCAGGCNGAAACGACCTCGGTTGGGGTCAGNGCCCCCGGCATCACNAGCTTGTCATAACGGTTGCAGAGCTGGATGACGTCCAGATCGGTGGAGGGCGAGACAATGAACTCCGCCCCGGCAAGGATTGCGGCCCGGGCCGTTTCCGTATCCAGCACCGTGCCAGCTCCNAGCAGGGCACGATCACCAACTCGCTCGTTCATCTCCCGCAGAACGTCGATGGGATTAGGTACCGTGAAGGTCACTTCCATGCAGTCGATTCCGCCAGCCAGGAGTGCCTCGGCGACATCCCCCAGTCGATCCGCGTGGGGCGAGCGAATAATTGCCACGATTCCGGATTGGAGTACTCGGGCCAGGCTGTCCTGTCGACTCATCAGTTTCTCACTCGAAAAAACNAGGATCTGGAAAAGGCCAGCCAGGATTCGTGGCAGGCAGGGAAGAACTGGCTGCTGGACTCCCCCTACTCAATATGCATACTATTCCATGCAGAGTCGTCAGCAAGGCCACTNNGAACGATCCCCGGCTTCNTGGACAAGTGCATTCATGTGGGACTTCATGACTAGACCGGTCACGCAGGTTGTACTGTGGATGGCGGCTCTGCTGATCCTGATGGCAATTGCCTACTACGTCCTGGGAAGGTATCGGGATCGCATCGACGATGACGTGCGGGGTCCGAATGAATGGCTTGACAATTTCCGTGAAATGCATGCAGAGGGTGACATTTCCGAGAGGGAATTCCGAAAAGTAAAAACGGTGCTGGATGAGAAAGTCCAGCAGGAACCTGATCCGGCCGAACCGGAAGAGGCAGGTTCTGATGGGTCGTGACGATTGTAACTGCCGGCTTCGGCAGCAGCAGCCTGTTACGCCACGTTTACCAGCTGCCCGGGACGGCGGCTATTTTACATTGAAAAAATCAACGCTCGTCTGAAACAGGCATGGATGCCACACGGTGTGGTCAGAAGGATCGCTGGCGAAAACGCATGATGCTGTGGCAGGTTNAAGATTGCCACTTCGTCTTTTGGGCCAGGACAAGCGATGCGAACAGGATCTCGTCCGCACGGTGCGGATGACCCGAAAGGAAATATCATGCCTACAGAGAAAGATGAGGGTGGCCGTCGTGGAAGCACGACGAAGAAAAACGCCTTCTGCTCATTCTGCCGCAAGAGTTACCGGGATGTCGGCCCACTGGTCGAGGGTCCTGGGGATGTCTATATCTGCGGCGAGTGTATTGAACTTTGTGAATCCATNCTGGANCAGGAACAACGCCGGCGTGGAGCACCGAAAAAGCTCTTCGATGAGATTCCCACGCCAAGGGAGCTTGTTGGCAGGCTGGATGAATACGTGATCGGGCAGGAATTGGCCAAGAAAGTCCTGGCAGTTGCCGTCCATAACCACTACAAGCGCCTTTCGATCGGATGGGAAGAGGGCGAGGTGGAGATCGAGAAATCGAATATCCTCCTGGTCGGTCCTACCGGAAGTGGCAAGACGCTGATGGCCCGGACGCTGGCACGGGTGCTTAATGTGCCCTTTGCCATCGGGGATGCGACCACGTTGACCGAGGCGGGATACGTGGGCGAGGATGTGGAAAACCTGCTGCTGAAGCTGCTTCACGCTGCTGATTTTGATGTCGANGCGGCCCAGCGAGGGGTGCTCTATATCGACGAGATCGACAAGATTGGCAAGACCAGCCAGAACGTGTCGATCACGCGTGACGTTAGTGGTGAGGGGGTCCAGCAGGCCCTGCTCAAGATGCTCGAGGGGACCGTTGCCAATGTGCCACCCCAGGGTGGACGGAAACACCCCGAGCAGCAGTATATCCAGATCGATACCACNAATATCCTTTTCATCTGTGGAGGGACCTTTGTTGGTATCGAGGACATTATCCGTCGCCGTACCGGTGGCCAGACGCTTGGGTTCGGCCAGCAGGTGAGTGCCGGCCCGGAACAGGGGTTGGCCGAGTTGTTACCGGAGGTAAGTGTTGAGGATGTACTCGAATTCGGTTTGATCCCGGAACTGGTTGGCCGACTGCCGATCTGCGCGGCACTCAAACCACTGGACGAGGAGAGCCTGGTCCGGGTGCTGACCGAACCGCGTAATGCCTTGACTCGCCAGTACGAGAGTCTCTTCCAGATGGAGAAATGCGAACTGCAGTTCACCCAGGAGGCACTCAAGGCGATCGCCAACAAGGCGATGAAAAAGGCAACCGGCGCGCGGGGNCTGCGNAGTATTATCGAGGAAGTGATGCTCGATATCATGTACGACCTGCCCGAGAATCGCGGCACGGGGTCTTTTGTCCTGGATGAGAAAATCGTGGAGGGCGAGAAGAAGTTGTTCAAGGCGACAACNGGCAAGAAGCCTCCGTCCAAGCCACGGAGCAAGAGCGCCTAGGTCAGGGCGTTCGGCAGAGCTTCCGGAGCACCTCGATGCCGCGGGCGATGGTCTCGTCATCCGCGGCATACGAGATGCGGAAGTGAGTGTCGCGGTTGCTGAACATCGCCCCGGGGATGATCAGCAGGTTGTTCTCGATCGCACGCATCACGAATTCACTGCCACTTGCCACCGGGGCCCGGGGGAATACGTAAAAGGCTCCCCCCGGTTTGACGATCTCGAAGTCATCGGCAAGCTCGGTCACGATCATGTCCCGCTTATGNCGGTACTGGTCGACGTGGGCGGTGATCGCCACATCCAGGGCTGCCAGGCCTGCCCACTGGGCAGGCTGCGGAGCACAGACAAACGTGTACTGCTGGAGCTTGATCATCGTGTCAATGANCTCGGCCGGCCCGTGGACCATGCCCAGTCGCCAGCCGGTCATCGCGTGGCTCTTGGAAAACCCGTCGATCACGANCGNCTGGTCGTTAAAGGATGCCGGGCTGGAAAATGGCTCGTCATANCAAAAATGCCNGTAGATCTCGTCGGAGACAAGCACGATGTTGTGCCGAGCTGCGAGCTCCGCCAGCGAGCGAACTTCTTCCTCGCTGGCAGTCACCCCGGTCGGGTTGGCAGGGCTGTTAAGCAGGATCATCTTGGTGCGGTCGGTGATGGCGTCCTCGACACGGTTCACATCAATCGTGAAGTCCGGGTAGGTGTCGATCAGGACCGGTGTGCCACCCACCAGCTGGACGAGCGGCTCGTACATGACGAAATAGGGATCGAAGATAATCACCTCGTCCCCCGGGTTAACCAGGGCCAGCATGGCCAGCACCAGCCCGCCGCTGGTACCGGAGCTGATCAGCACCGTGCGATCCGTGTGACCGTACTGCTGGTCGACCTGCTGCTGGATTTTCTCGCGCAAGGGAGGAATCCCCTGGCTCAGGGAGTACCCGTTCTTGCCCGCTTCAATCGCCTCGATACATGACTTGCGGACCGGCTCGGGGACCTCGAAGTCGGGCTGGCCGATGGAGAGGTTGATCGGATCGGGGAGCGAGCGGGCAAGGTCAAAGACCTTGCGAATACCGCTGCTGTCAAAAAGCCGTGTGCGATCGGCGATCCATCGCTCGCTCATGAAGTCTCCTTGCTGGAAATCACTCTGCCGCGTTCTGGCCGGTCATGGTCCTGAAAGCTTGCGGAACTGGAACTGCCTGGACTCCCAGCCAAGACTGCTGGATGTCTGGTGAACGTACTTCCAGGCACGATCGTCGTCCTGATAGAGGATCACCTGGCTTTTTGCAGCACCCATGCTCACCGCCTGCGGCATATCCAGGACCTGCCTGACATGAAGGAAAAAAGGACCCTGCCGGTGAGAGGTTGGAAGGTCGTAAAGATCCAGCCGCCCGATGTCGGTTTCGAACAGGCTGGCATAGAGCGTAACGCCAGCCATCGGGCCGTGACTCTGGAGCCAGAGCGGAGCGGAAACCTCCGTTCGAATTGCCTGGATCGCACGACGGACATCCCAGCAACGCATGCCATCGAGTGTCTGTCCCAGCAGGTAGAACCGCCGCTGGTGCTGGTTCTGCTTGAAGGGAGCCGGATCCCAGGCCGTTGGGCCAATCCCACGAGGCGGGAAGTAGATGATCGCCCAGTCGTTGTTCTTGAGCATCTCCTGCTCGGCGATCCAGGCCTGCTTGTCCTCGGCAGGCAGGCTGNCGGTGGCGAGTTTCTGGACCGATACAAACGAGTGGCCGTACCTGGAGAGCATGGCATTCCAGTGTTCTTCATCCAGCACGTTGAGGACCAGCAGGGNCGGTTTCTCCAGCTCCTTGCGATGCGCCATGATCAATGGCAGGCGAATGCCNTGTTGGCTGGCGAACTCNNAGACCCGCACCGTCACGTCCTTCACATCCTCGTCGGTNATTGTCTCCAGCNGGGGTCGCCTGGCCTCGGCTGGCCAGCCACGAAAGGACTTCTCTTTCAACTGGCGTTTCCAGCNCTCTTCCTGTTGCTGCCAGGCAGATGCGGACTTCNCCACNGCTGGTTCTGGCGCGGTGGCGACGAAGTCCTCGTGGATTCGGGTGTTCTTCTGGTCGGCTGGCAGTTCGGTGAAGACCCNGAGTTGTTGTGGCTTGAAGAACTTGACGGCGGTGGTCTCCACCAGGTCCGTTTTTCCCTCCTGCAGATGAAAATTGAACCAGCGAAAGGCATGGACCCTTAATTCCTGGGTGTCCTTGTGGGGACCGGAGGTGACGTGCAGGGCCAGCTTGTCNCCGGCGCCGTAAAGCTCGTAGATCTTNCGGACTTTCTGGTAGGTACGATAGACGCCATCGATGGGGAAGATCCCGTCACGGTCGGTGTTGCTGATCAGGAGCGGGCGGGGGGCAACCAGTGCCGCGACCATGGCATAATCCCAGCGGTAGGTGTTGACCATGTACATGCAGTCACAGTGGCCTTCGACGCAGCCGTCAATGACGTGGTTGCGAAGATCGGTGATCCCGGCCACCGGCACGGCAGTCTTGATGCGGTCGTCAATCGCTGCGATCCACCAGCTNTAGGCACCCCCGCCACTTCGGCCCGAGACCCCCAGCCGATCGCCATCGACTTCCTCACGTGACTGCAGGTAATCAAGCGAGCGAACACAGTTCCAGGCTTCCACGCCGGCCGGGGTATATCCCCGGTTGACCCACCACCACATGTTTTCCCGGTAGGTGCCGTGGTGNATCCCCTCGATCTCGCCCAGCTGCAGGGTATCGATCGTGAGGCAGACGTAACCGTTGCGTGCGAACCAGCCACCATGGTGCTGGTAGTGGGCCTTGGCGCCGTAACTCACCCCATCGATCTTGACCTGTCCGTGCCCACAGACGTAGAGGATGGCCGGAAGGGGACCGCTGCGGTTTTTGGGGATATAGAGGTTGCCGGTCACGTAGAGTCCCGGTCGGGACTGGAACTGGATCTTTTCCACCGTGAACTGGTCGTGCTCGGTGCGGCCAGTGATCACCGGCTTCAGNTCAGTCCGTTCAGGCAGCGGGTGAAGTCCCAGCATTTCCAGCAGGCGCCCTCGCTCAACNATCCGCTGTTTTTCCCAGTCCTTGAGCGAGTCGATGTGTGCCAGGCAGTCTGTTTCCAGCCTTGCAGTTTGCTGGCTGAAATANGAGGCGATCATCGCATCGCCCNTGACGCGTGTCGGGTTCCGGGGCAGNCTGCTGGGCAGGGCAGGGCAGTGGCAGGCTCAACAGCATGAGCAGCCANGNACTGGCNATGAAGCGGTTATNCATTTTTCAAGTCCCCCGGGAGAAAGCTCACAACTAGAAATGATACCGTAAGCAGGCCTGCCAGTGGCGAGACGCTGGGGAGTTCTCTGGTGCCGCTGAGCGGGTTCGCGTTCTCAATCCAGGATGGGCCCAGGCTTGATTTGTATTGTGAGAGGGNNTTCCCGNANGTATGTTGTCTGTAAGAAGTGAGACAANGAAGCCCCCNNNGNAGCAGGCCGGATGAACGAGATGCTAGATGCGAACTGGCTGGTGGTGGCTGATCGCCCTGNTTCCCCTTGTCGGCATCATTGTTCTGATCGTTTTCCTGGCAGAGGACAGCGATCCGGGAGAGAGTAACTACTACGGTCCCA
>PANG01000020.1 GCA_002708345.1 Planctomycetaceae bacterium
AGCGGGCAATTCCCCGCCTCATCGTTTCCACTTCCGGAAGTTCTGGCATCGTGGTTCCCCTTTTTTCAGGACGTCTGCGGCTCAATCATGCCGCAGGGGACCCGCCCTGGCAACTCTCCGGAGAGTTTTCCGACCCTCCTGCCTGCCCCAGCCATCCCTTGACCGTCCCGGCAGGTGGGCCGAGAATCGAATTTCCGGCCGACTGACCTGTGTTCCATTCACGGCGCCACTCATGTCAAGCAACGAATCACTTCCCCAGATCCCCGACGAGCAAGGCCGTTTTGGCCAGTTTGGGGGTCGCTATGTCCCCGAGACACTGACACGGGCCCTGGACCAGCTATCGGCCGAGTACGAGCAGGCGATCGCGGATCCAGCTTTCACCAGGCAATTCGACCAACTGCTCTCCGACTTTGTCGGCCGCCCTTCCCCGCTTTATTTTGCCGAGCGACTGACCGCTGCCTGCGGGGGTGCAGAAATATGGTTGAAGCGGGAGGACACGAACCATACCGGCTCCCACAAGATCAACAACACGCTCGGCCAGGCCCTGTTGACATTACGGATGGGGAAAAACCGGGTAATTGCTGAGACCGGTGCCGGGCAGCATGGTGTTGCCACCGCCACCGCCTGTGCACGCTTCGGGCTGGAGTGCATCGTCTACATGGGGGAGGAGGACATTCGCCGGCAGGCTCCCAACGTCTTTAGCATGAAACTCCTGGGTGCAGAGGTCCGTCCTGTAACGACCGGTTCCAGGACCCTCCGCGACGCCATCAACGAGGCAATGAGGGACTGGATGGCATCGGTCGAATCCACTCATTACATCCTTGGTTCCGTTGTCGGACCCCATCCATTTCCTCGCATTGTGCGTGATTTCCAGTCGGTCATTGGCCGCGAAACNCGGCAGCAGTGCCTCGAGCGATTCGAATCNCTGCCCGACCTGGTGGTCGCCTGCGTGGGAGGGGGAAGCAACGCGGCAGGGATGTTCTCCCCATTTATCGCCGATACTGACGTGGCGCTGCTGGGAGTGGAAGCGGGTGGCCGCAGTGACCAACCCGGCGACCACGCTTCCCCACTAAGCTTCGGGCAACCGGGAGTTCTCCATGGCAGCTACAGCTACGTGATGCAGGATGAAGACGGCCAGACCTGTGATGTCCACTCGATTTCCGCAGGGCTGGATTATCCCGGCGTCGGCCCGGAACACAGCCACTGGAAAGAGACAGGGCGAGTCGCTTACACGCACTGCCAGGACAAGCAGGCGATGGAAGCTTTTGACCTGTTGACACGCAACGAGGGAATCCTGCCGGCGCTGGAAAGTTCCCATGCTGTGGCCGTCGCGATTGCCGAGGCGGGCAACCGTCCCAGNAACGAGCGGATTGTTGTCTGTCTCTCGGGCCGAGGGGACAAGGACAGCCAGGAAATTGCCAGGCTTCAGGGGGAACATTCCTGATGTCCCGGATCGATACTGTTTTTGAGCAACTCCGATCGGAGGGTCGCAAGGCCTTGATGCCTTTCATCACGGCCGGGGATCCCGACCTGGATTTCACCGGAGATGCAATTTCGACACTTGCCTCCCACGGAGCATCCCTGCTGGAAATCGGCTTCCCCTATAGCGACCCGATTGCGGATGGACCAGTCATCCAGGCGTCCTACACTCGCGCACTCGAGGGAGGCCTGCAACTTCCACAGATTTTCGCTGCGGCTCGTCACTGGTCGGACCAGGTGACAACTCCGATGGCCGCCATGGTCAGCTANTCCATCGTCTACCGCCAGGGACTGGAACAGTTCGTCAGCCTGGCCCGCGAGGCAGGTTTCAGCGGGATGATTGTTCCGGACCTTCTGGTCGAAGAAGCGACCCCGCTCAGGGAGATCTGCCAGCGCGAGGAGATGAGCCTGATCCAGCTCGTCACACCTACCACTTCCCGCGACCGGGCATTACGGATCGCGGAGTCCTCCAGCGGTTTTCTCTACTATGTATCGGTGACCGGGATCACCGGGGAACGGGACCAGCTCCCGGTCGACCTGACCGACCAGGTTGGTTGGTTACGGGAGCAAACCGAGTTACCAATCTGCATTGGCTTTGGCATCAGTAAGCCGGAACATGTCGAGCATCTGGCACCGGTCGCGGACGGGGTGATCGTCGGTTCGGCGATTGTCCGCAAGATCGCCACAGTGGGAGAGATGCCACGTGAGCAGGTTCTGTCCGAGATTGGCGAATTTGCAGATCAGCTTGGTAGTGCACTCTAAAAGCCTCTCCCGGGGCCGTTTCTCTTGACCTCCGTGCGNCTCTCTCGGTACAGTTACCGGGGTTGGTCCGATCGCCTGTCAGGGAGCCTCTGCTCATGAAACCTGCGCGGCCAAGTGGTTCTCTTCGCCACTACATCAGTGGCCTGTCTGAGCATGTTTTCCAGGTCTGCCTGGGAATCGCCGACCCCTCGGTGGCCGACTATATCAGTGACCTGTTGATCCGATTCACCCGCCTTGACCAGCTCCAGGAGGCCAGTTCCGGGAGTGAGAAATCGCTCCACACCCTGGAGGAATTACTCAGGGAAGCTTGCCAGCGAGAAGATCAGCAGCGTCGGAAACTGCATCGACACATCGGGGATGTGGCGCTTTTCTGGGTGGGTGTTTTCCCGGAGTCTCTCAGACGAGGACGCCAGCAGCAACTGGAACACTACCGGGACTGCGGCAAACGTGCCTACCTGGTCGCCAGCAGGATCCAGAGTGACGATGTTCCCGGGGAATTACTGGCACGTCTCGGCAACGACTTTGACACCTGTGTCAGTGGACTTCACCAGATCCGTTCCCACTGGAAAGCCCCCCCGGAATTNCCGTAGCCCTAGTCACCACCCGAATCCTGGTGGTACTGCTGGTAATCCTGGGGAGTATCGATNTCGACCAGCGACCCTTGGTGGTTGCTATCAACCCGTGCCGAGGGGAGTCGATCCCAGAGCTTGTTGATCCCCTCGTCCTCATTCAGCCGTCTGAGTTCCCCGGCCAGTTGCCAGGGAATCAAGAGGGGATGGCCGTGCTGGCCATCCACCAGGGGTGCCAGCAGGCGNGGNTCTGCCGGCTGATGAGCATCGAGCACCAGGTCAATCAGCGGCGCGGACAACCCGGGCATGTCAGCGGGTGCCAGTAGCAGGCAGTCAGTCTCCTCGGGCTCGTAACAGCGACCGATATAATTCATTGCATAAAGTACGGATGTCTTCATGTCAGCGGGTGGTTGTTCCGGCACCACCACCTCGACCGGGTGCTTGAGGCATTGCTGTTGCAGTTGAGGATTGTCCGCTCGCACGGTAATCACCACCTGCTCGACGCGACTGGCAACCCAGGCCTCGAGCGTTGCATCGATGATCAGGCCATCTTTCCAGGGCAACAACAGCTTGGGCTGCCCCATCCGGCGACTTTCACCGGCCGCTGGAATAATCGCGTAAGCTGTCACTCCACTTCTCCCTGCAAGCAGTCAGTCAATCCTCGTCCGCATCNCCGATGCTTATCGCCGCCGGTCGACCGGGCACCTGTCCCTCGAGGTTCCGGTGGGCAACCAGTTCGGCACAGATACTGACCGCGATTTCCGGAACCGTCTGGGAACCAATACTGATTCCCAGCGGGGCGTAGACAGCATCCAGTGCCTGTTGCGAGATCCCCTGGTCCAGCAGGTCCCGGAAGATCATCTTGATCTTGCGTTTCGAGCCAATCATGCCGACATAGCGGGCTCCCCGTTCGGCCAGGTGGAAGAGTGCCTGTTCGTCGTGCTGGTGACCACGGGTAACAATCAGGCAGTAGGTACTTGCGTCGATATCGATTGCCGGCAGGGTCTGCTCGATCCTCCCGGCAATCCTCTCACGGGCGGTGGGGAACCGCTCCTCGGAGACAATTCCCTCGCGGTCATCAACCACGNAGACTTCAAAGTCGAGCTGGCTTGCCAGGCCGGCAACTGCCTGGCCGACATGCCCGCCGCCAACAATCACCAGCTTGCAGCGGGACAGCTCCGGCAGGTAACTGAGACCTGCTTCGGCGTGAGGCCTTGGCCGATCCTCGAGGGGCCTGAGGTGGTGCTGAATCTGCTGAACCTGTTCGTCACTGACACGGTCTTCTGCCGGGCCGAGNGCGGTCCANCTGGCCACCAGTTGCTGATCCTGGTCAAAAAGAAAGCTACTGGGCACGGGCAGACCAGACGCTTCTGGATCGAAGGCGATTGCCTCGCTGATCCCCCGGCCCCCGTCGACTGCTTCAAGCAGGTGGCTGTAATATTCTCGAGCATCCGGGGTCGAGAGCGGCTGGATCAGCACCTGCATGCGGCCACCGCAGATCAGGCCNTCATCCCAGCCATAATCACTATCCAGCTGAAAACAGGAGACCTCTGCCCTTTCTTCTTCCAGCAATGCAAGCGATCGCCGCTTGACCTCGGCCTCCACGCAACCTCCCCCGAGCGTTCCTGCCTGGGAACCATCCGGGTAGANCAACATCATCGCTCCCGCCTTCTGGGGTGTGCTGCCACGGGTCTCAACCAGTCGGCAGCAGGCGACCGGGGTTTCCCCCCGGATCGCATCCTCCAGCTCAGAAAGCAACTCACGCATCATTATCTCTCAACAGGATTGCAGGATCTGTAGCTTGGATTGATGGATCATCTCCCTGACCCGTGGCCGGTAGGCAACCATGTGCTCGGCAACCAGGTGGTCCTTGAGGTGATCAAGGCTCTCCCAGGATTCCACGATTGTCAGCACGTTGTCCCCCGCCGTGACCTGGGCATCGATACCGGTTTCCGCATCCACCGCCGGGCCATAGGAAACACAGCCCGCTTCCTCAAGCACCAGTGGCACCACCTTATGAAATTCTTCCAGGAAGTCATCTCGACGNCCCTCGTGAAGTTCGACAGTGACAATCACATGAATCATAAAAAAACAGCTCCCGGCGTGAAAGGAAGACTCCAGCTTTTACTTTTCCCGTGCCTCGGTCAACTCGATCGCCTTGAGAAGTCCACGGGCCTTGTTAAGCGTCTCCTGGTATTCCATTTCCGGGACACTGTCGGCAACGATCCCCGCACCTGCCTGGATATAGACCCGGTCACCCTGGATCACCAGGGTCCGCAGGGCAATACAGGTATCCATGTTCCCGACGTAGTCAATGTACCCGACCGCCCCGGCGTAGGGGCCACGGCGATGCGGCTCCAGCTCATCAATAATTTCCATCGCCCGCACCTTGGGGGCCCCCGAGACGGTTCCGGCGGGCAGGCTTGCTACCAGGGCATCAAAGGCATCCTTCCCGTCAGCCAGCTCGCCAGTCACATTGGAGGTGATATGCATGACATGGCTATAGCGTTCAATCTCCATCACGTCCGAGAGTTCCACGCTCCCGTAACGGGCAACTCGCCCCACNTCATTTCTCCCCAGGTCGACAAGCATCACGTGTTCTGCACGTTCCTTCGGATCGGCCAGCAGTTCCTCGGCCAGCTGCTGATCCTCCTGCTCGGTCTCTCCTCGCTGCCGGGTCCCCGCCAGCGGTCTGAGCGTGACCGTGCCATCCACGACCCGGCACATGATCTCCGGGGAACTTCCCACCAGCGTCGTCTCTGGGGTGCGAAGAAAGAACATGAAGGGGCTGGGGTTGACGACACGCAGTGAACGGTAGATCTCCAGGGGATTCGAGGCGATCTGGACTTCCAGTCGCTGGCTGATCACCACCTGGAAAACATCCCCCGCCTGGATGTACTCCACGCAGCGCCGGACGGCAGATTCGAACTCGGATTGTTCGAAGTTGGATGTGAAGGCCAGCTCGGTTTCTCCCCCCGTGCTGATATCCACGGTGGGCAGCGGATCGCTNGGTCCGGAGAGCTTCTCCACCAGCTGGTCCACCTGTCGAGCAGCATCGGCATAGGCACCGGCCGCATCCCCCTCGCAACGATCCAGGCGAGCCATGGCAATCACGGTAACTGTCTTGTTGACNTTGTCGAACACGACCAGCTGATCGTAGAAAGCAAACGACATATCCGGCAGTTGACGATCATCAGGCGGGGCCCCGGGCAGGTCTTCTTCATAACGCACCACGTCATAGCCGGCATATCCCACCGCCCCGCCGGTAAAGGGTGGCAGGTCGTCCAGTGAGGCGGCCTGCAAACCGGTAATCCGTTGCCGNAGCTCCTCCAGCGGATTCTCTACGTCCAGCTGCTCCGTTTCTCCATCCTGCGTGATCGTCACCCGTTGTTGGTGGGCCTGAAATTCCATGAACGGAGTGACCGCCAGGAAACTGTAGCGGCCAACCTTCTCGCCCCCGATCACGCTTTCAAAAAGGCAGGCACTTCCACCATCGTCGATCCTGTGGAAGGCAGAAACCGGGGTCAGTGCATCTCCCAGCAGGCGGCGGTAGACCGGGATCAACTGGAAGTCCCGGGCAAGTTCAGAAAACGTCTCTTGGTCCGGGAAATGCGGCATGGCACGATATTGGGAGAGAGAAGTTGCCAGGCCAGCAGGGGCACCGCCAGGCCCATTTTTCCAGCCTATCAGTGACCTGACGTGCTGACAACGCCCACTNCCTGGAGCGGCTCCTGATCGGTCAACCTTGACAGTTNCCGNCCCCTTGCTAGAATCCCAACCGCCCCAGTAAGCCATGCAATAACAGTAATTTGCAGCGATTCCTTCCTTTCCCTCCTGGAGCCGGGACTGTCCTCAAGTGGCTCCCAGGCAGGGAGCGGAATATNCTGAGTAGTTGTCGCCATGAAATGTCAACATTGTGAAAANCCCGCCACGTTTCATATCACCGAGCTGGCNGGAGATGTGCCCGAGGAACTCCATCTCTGCGAGGATCATGCGCGGGTCTACTTGATGCAGGCCGACGAGCCGGACGAGATGGCACCATCGATTGCAGGGGCCCTGGCACAACACCTGAAGATCTCACAAACGGCCGAGGAACTCTCACAGCTGGACAAGCAACAGTGTCCGGTGTGCGAGATNACTTTCTACGAGTTNCGCCACGCGGGGCGACTTGGGTGCCCGCATGATTACGTTTTCTTCGGTGAGGAACTGGAACCGTTGATCCTGAATATTCATGGTGCCACCAATCACGTTGGGAAAACGCCGAAACGGGGTAAGCCGGCCACGGATGATCAGACNGAGTTGATTCGCCTGCGANGGGAACTGGAANCCGCAGTAGAACTCGAAGAATACGAGCGTGCCTCTCAACTGAGAGACCAGATCAAGAGCCTGGAAGAGGANAACCAGCCGGAATGAGCCGGTGACTGTTAGCNGGAGAGGAGTGAAGCAGGGTGAACCTGGAAGAACTTGCACAGAAATGTGGCGAATGGTTACGTGGTTCCGGCCCCGAGTCGGACATCGTGATCAGTTCGCGCATTCGCCTTGCCCGNAACTTTGCGGACTTTCCCTTTATCCGCAAGTGTTCCGAGCAGGATCGGGCGAACGTGGAAAACCAGCTGCGAACNGCTATCGAGAGTGAGAAACGTTGGGAAAACCTGACTTACATCGATGTCGACAACCTNCCGGAGGTGGACCGCCAGTTCCTGGTAGAACGCCAGTTGATCAGCCGTGAGCATGCCGATGCAAGCGGCGCCCGGGCTGTTGCGATTGATCCGGATGAACAGTTCAGCCTGATGATCAATGAAGAAGATCACCTCCGTATCCAGGTCATGAAAAGTGGGCTGGATCTGCCAGCTGCCTGGAAACAGGTCGACCAGATTGACGACATGCTGGAGAAGTCAATCACCTTCGCCTACCATCCCTCGCTCGGATACCTGACGGCATGTCCAACTAACGTGGGGACAGGAATGCGAGTAAGCGTGATGTTGCACCTGCCCGCCCTGGTAATCACCCAGCAGATCGACAAGGTCTTCCGCAGCCTGCAGAAAATCAGNCTGGCCGTGCGGGGACTCTACGGGGAAGGTTCCCAGGCCATGGGAGACTTCTACCAGATCAGCAACCAGATAACGCTGGGCCGCAGCGAGGAAGAACTCATCACCCAGGTCAACGAGGTGATCCCGGTGATGATCGATTACGAACGCAAGGCCCGCCAGTTCCTTATCAAGGAGAGCCACGAGGACCTGCACGACCGAGTCAGCCGGGCATACGGAATCCTTTGTACTGCCAAGACGATCAGCAGCGAGGAGACCATGCACCTGCTCTCGAGCCTGCGGATGGGAGTCAATCTGGGGCTGATCGACAACCTGGAAATCCCGGTCATCAACAAGCTCTTCATCCATACCCAGCCTGCTCATCTGCAGAAATTACGAGGCATGCTGCTGGACACCGCGGATCGGAATGCCGAGCGTGCCCACTACCTGCAGAAGCACCTCCGCAGTGGTGAGGATCCGGTGGAGAATAACTAGGTGGCCACGCTCAGNCACNCAGCTTCTGTCGCACCTCGGGAATGATCTNCTCAGGGATGAAACGCGAGAGCATCTTATCGCTGGACATCACCGCGATCTGCTTGATGAGCGTGCTGGAGATATGAGAAAAATCCTCGTCCGCCATCAGGAAAACCGTTTCCACATCCTCATCCAGCTGCCGATTGGCCATCATCATGGTGAACTCCGCAGCGATATCGGTGAGCGGCCGGACTCCGCGGATCATCACCCGCGCGTCACACTCCCGCACAAACTGAACGGCCAGACNCTCGAAAACTCGCACCTCCACGTTGTCCCATTTTTCGGTCACCCGCTGCACCAGCTGAAGACGCTCCTGCGGGGTAAAAAGTTCTTCCTTTTCGACGTTCGTACCGATACCGATAATCAAGTGATCCACCAGCCGGCGTCCACGTTCGATCACGTTCATGTGACCGAGCGTGATTGGATCAAAAGAACCGGTATAAACAGCAACTCGGTTGTCCATGGTGACTTTCCTGCCAGGCAGAACCTCCACTGGATCCCCNCGGCAACACTCTCAATTGTCACAGAGTGCATCGATTAGACGACTGATATCCTCTTCATCAACATAGGCATGGGGACTGATCCGGAGCAACCCGTTGCGGCAACTCAAGACGATATTTTTCTGCAGGCAGTGGCGGCGAACCGCCGGAAGATTTTTTCCCGGAAGGTCAAAAGCAACAATCCCCGACCGCCCCTCCCCCTCTCGCCGACTGGCAATCGTGGCGCCTATTTGCTCCAGCCTCTGGCAGGCATGGTCGGTAATATCCAGGACCCGGGTGGCCAGTTCGCTAGAGCCGGCACTGAGGCCACAGTCCGCAAGAAGCTGCAGGCTGGCACCCAGTGCAGTGATTCCCACCATGTTCTGGGATCCTCCCTCGTAGCGAGCGGCGGTCCCGCGTGGTCGCCATTCAATCCGGTCAAACTGGTTCGCATGTTCCACACTGTTCCAACCGGCACCGAGGGGACGCAAGAGCTGAAGATGTTCACGGCGCAGGTAGAAGATCCCGGCACCCTCGGGAGCGAGTAACCACTTGTGACCGTCGGCAGCAAGGAAATCCACCTCCACCGACTGCACGTCGAGAGGGAAAACTCCCAGCCCCTGGATCGCATCCAGAAATACCAGGATGCCTCGCCGGTGGGCCTGCTCGACAATCGANGCGATGTCCAGTCGCCAGCCGGTACAGAATGAGATCCAGCTTACCGTGATCAAGCGAGTTCGATCATCACAGGCCTCCAGTAACCGGTCGAGGTCCGGAGCAATCGCGTCGACAGGTACCCTCCGGGTCTCCACACCCCGGTCCTCGAGATTCATCCAGGGGTAAAGATTGGAAGGGAACTCGTTTGCCAGCGTGACGACATTATCGCCGTCCTGCCACGGAAATCCCTCTGCGACCAGCTCAATACCGCTACTGGTATTTGGGACGAAAGCAATTTCCTCGGCTGTCGCACCCAGCATGCTGGCAGCCTGGTCACGCACTTTTTCCACGTTGCCAGCCCACTCGTTCCAGGACAAGACTGCCTGGCAGGCTGCCTGGTCCACCCAGGCCCGCACCGCCTGTCGTGTCGGTTCAGGGAGTGGACTTACCGCTGCATGGTCAAAATAGGCAGCCTTCCCGGCAATCGGCATCTGTTGCCTTAGAGCCTGCAGGGCGAGCGATGGGTTCTCATGCCGATTCACGATAACTGTCCCTGCAAACGCCCCCGGACCACGAGCCATCAATTCTCCAGGCAACACCAGCCCACTCACTCCGGTAGAAAAACTGGACTCGCAATGAATCACACAATGAAGATAGAATTCGCAGCCTGCTGNGAATACTATAATATCTGGTCGCTGTCAGACGATGTCCTATACTAGCAGATAACCTGTAGATTGCTCATTTCAGGCGAAGTTGCCTTTTTTCGGATAGAAGAGAATTAACACCATGTCCAAGGTTCTTTGCTACTCGGGAATAGCAACGGCAGCCATGCTGTTGATCCTGTTTTCCCTGGATCTTGCAGTTGGCGTGCCCTTCAAGAAAGCNGATACNCTGATGGANATTATCTTCCTGGTCTCCTCCATGGGACTGGGATTTATCAGCTGGCTAACGCTGCGAGAGCTGAAATAGCTGGAAGCCGTGACCAGGTACCGGGGTATTCAGGCAGCCCGATTCAGCAGCGATTGAGATGTGATTCGCGGAGGTTGCATCTGTACCTGGCNAGACAACTGCTGCAAGGTCAGGCATCCGAGCGAGTCATTTTNGTGGCGATTCGCCACGCATCTGAGGATCGTTTCAAGCATCCCCCGGTTGAGCAGTTCATCNGCCTGGAGCAANAGATGCACGATNCCTCCACGNCGNGAACATCGGTGGATCAGGCGGCGGATATTCATCGTTGTCCACCAGCCAATATTCAATCGTCCTGTCAGCCGCCTGGCCGGCGGTGCTTGCCAGACTCCAAAACGCAATGACCGGGGCTTCCGGTAATGAATCTCTGGACCTCCCGTGGTGGAGTCACAACGGACCATCGAGATGCGGTGCTTAACCAGCAGATCGAGATGGTCAAACAGGTCCACCTTGTCCAGCGCCAGCGTTGTCACATGGGCTCGCTCATCGCGGAAACCTCGCATCCGTTCAACCAGTGCCCGGTAGAAGGTGCGGCGACTATTTTCCCCTGGTAACCACGTGGCATCTCCCAGGACCGCTACCTCGTGGCTCACTCCGGACTCACGTGCAAAGGAACTCACCAGGCGAGCATGNTTCAGGCCAGTAGCCCAGGTTGCCGGGAGGTGTTGCGAATTGAACAGCTCAAAGAGTTCCCTGACCCGGGACTCCTCAACGCCCTGGTCCGGAACATCCACCGAGAAAACGACACAACCAGGATCCAGCTGCTGTTGGAACATCTCCTGGNCCTCCGACCAGCCAATGACTCATGTANATCTGCCGGTTAGGGTCCAAAGGAAACTGGGACACTGAACCAGCAGTAACTTGGTGTAAATCATCGACCCGACAGGCTCTTCTGCTGTAGTGACAATCTCATTCACTGCCATCTCCACGACTACCGTTTCATACCAACTGGGGCGACTTTAACGGTTAGGTTAACTATCCGGGTTACATCCCTGCAGTTTCCCACTGNCACCCGCTGCCAGCATGTTGCAAAAGGCTAATCTATTTCGATATTCCAATTGTCGTATAATGAAATTAGAGTCCTCTTTTGCTCCCGATTCCAGGCACTGGGAAAGTAAATGAGGACCTCTCCCGGGTTCCGTCATCCGCTGCAGGCAGAAAACATGATCTCCACAGAGGACAAAAAGAACGTACTGGAAGGCCCGGNAACCGCGATGTCCGAGTCCATCGATAACCCGGATGTCGNAAGTCCAGCCNGGGGTTCTTCCTTTCGTCACCTGCTTCGAAGCAGCAGTGCCTTTGCCATTTCCATGATCCTGCACGCCCTGATTCTCGTCGTGCTAGGTGTCCTCACCGTCAGTTCCGATGTTGCTTCTTTTGTCGAGACCATCATTGCCGAGATTCGGGANGAACTCGTGGATGATGAACTTGTCAGCGTGGAACTGGAAGAGGAGCTTAAGCCTGCCGACGAGTTGAGCGAGCAACTGGTCGACAGTTCCCCGGCCCTCGGCATCCCCGGAGCGGCCCCCGGCTCATCATCCCAGCAGATCATGCTCAACAAGGAAATTGTCCAGCAATTTGATACCGCCACAAGCGAGGTGGTCATCGATTCCCCTTTCATGCAATTACCGTCGACCACGAAACTGCTCAACCACCTTCCCGAGGGAGCACTCGGAGATCCTCGCCAGATCGTGGACGACTACCAGCAGGCAATCGACCGCATCACGCAGGAGGTGATGTGGATGCTGGACCGTGGAGACGTGATGCTGATCTGGTGTTTCGACCAGTCCGAGAGNATGAAGAATGACCAGCAGGAGATTCGCCAGCGGATCAACCGTGTTTACGACGAGCTTGGACTCTCGGAAAACGCAAAGGGAGATCAATTACTGACCGCGGTGACGAGTTTTGGCCAGGGGTTCCTTCAGCATACCCGCAGGCCNACCAGTGACCTGGACCAGGTTCGCACCGCCATTGACTCGGTTCCCATCGANCCATCTGGCAAGGAACTCATGTGCCAGTCGGTGGGCACCGCGATCAGGCTCCACCGGCAGTACGGCAAGAAGCGTCAGATGGTGATGGTCCTGGTCACGGACGAGAGTGGTGATCCGGAGAACAACGATCGCTTCCTGGAAGCTGCCATTGCCGAGGCCAAGGCGGCCAAGTGTCGGATCTATGTCATGGGACGAGAATCGGTATTTGGATATCCCTATGCTTTCATGCGTTGGCCCCATCCACAGACTGGAAATGTCCACTGGCTGCGAGTGGACCGGGGGCCGGAAACCGCTTTTGTCGAGCAACTGCAGACGAATGGATTTCGTCGGCGACATGACGCCTTTTCCAGTGGATTTGGATCTTATGAACAGGCACGGATAGCTCAACAGACCGGCGGCATCTTCTTCATGCTCCCGAGCGTGGAAACCAACCTGGTACGGGGAAATGCGGACAAGCGGCGTTATCAACTGGAGGCAATGTACCCTTACCAGCCTGACCTGCGGTCACGGCTGGTCCAGTTTGTTGATCGTGATCGATATCCACTGCGGACCTTTCTCTGGAAGGTCGTCAATGACCTGAATCCCTATCGACCCGAAGTCGCAGAGATCATCGAGGTTCGCATGGCGTTCTCCAGGAATCCGCANCAGTTTNTCCAGCAGGTTCGAGAATCNCAGGCCAAGGCAAAAGTCTACCTCGATTACCTGGCAACCACCCAGCTNGTACTGGAAGAAGCATCCGAGCATCGCCGCCAGGAAGTTTCCCCGCGCTGGATGGCAAACTATGATCTCATTCACGCGCAGGTGATTGCCTACCAGGCACGTATCTACGAGTACGGGGCATCCCTGGAGGCCTTCCTCCAGAATCCGAAGATCGTTCCCCTCAGCCGGCCTCCGAACCTGACACTGAGTCACTGGGATGTCGTCACCCGGAAGGAGACCATCACCGGTCCGATTAGCCAGCCCTACGTGGACAAGGCTACTGAATTATTCGAGCTGGTGATCTCAAGGCACCCGGGGACTCCCTGGGCGGAGCGGGCAGCCCAGGAACTCAAACGAGGGTATGGCNTTGATCTGAGACCCGATTACGACCCTCCCCCNCGCCCCCGTGTCAGCGGACCGGTGATCCCAATCCCGAAACTCTAGAAAAAGCACAGGACCCCGGGGCTTCTTCACCCGGCTGCTTCGATCAACCCATGAACTACTGGGAATTAGGTGTCTGCCTGGGGTTACTGCTGCTTGCCTTTGCCGCCGCCAGCTTGAATTTCCATGCGCGATCAGGTCGTGGTTCGATCGAGAAAGGAAAGATGCTTGCCGGCCTGGCAATCGGAACAACACTCTTCCTCTGGATGGCTGTTGTCCTTCGGCCACGCGTCGACGAGCAGATTAACAGCACGGTCCCACAGCAGGACCTGGAGGGGGACTATGTCTCATCGACAAGTTGTCGAAGCTGCCATCCGGGAGAACATCGCAGCTGGCATGACTCCTACCATCGCTCGATGACAATGGTAGCCAGCAGGGAGGGAATCAAGGCACCCTTTGATGGCCGCGAACTGGCGCTTGGCGACACCACCTTCAAGGTCTGGCAGGAGGGCGACGAGTTCTGGGTCAGGACCCCGGATCCGGATCGCGAATTCGCACTTCTCAAGCAAAACGAACANGCTCCCTCGCTGGACCAGTTTTATCANCCNCGNCAGGGACCTGNNCCCCCCATGGTCGATCGCCGGGTCGTGATGACGACTGGCTCACACAGCATGCAGATGTNCTGGTTACCAAGCGCCAAAGCAGGGCAGGATTTACGTCTCTTCCCCTGGGTTTATTTCATCCCCGAAAAACAGTGGATCCCCTACGAGGACTCCTTCATCGTCGATCCCCGCTACAGTCGTCCAGCGGCAGCGTGGAACCGGGAGTGCATCATTTGCCATTCGGTGAACGGCAACCCCAGGGCGACTTTCAAGCGAATACAGAATCGAATTGAGCTGGACACATCGGTCGCGGAATTGGGCATTGCCTGCGAGGCTTGCCACGGACCGGCAGCAGACCACATCAAGCGGCATAGTAACCCCCTGACCCGTTACCAGCACCGACTTGATGACATCCCAGACAGCACGATCTTCAACCCAGCCACGGCCACGCAGAGTGAATCCTCGGAAACCTGTGCCCAGTGCCACAGCTGGTTCATNGTNGAGAACATGCAGAAGTTCCTGCAACAGGGAAGTGGCTTTCGACCAGGCAAACGACTCTCCAAGACTCATCAGCTTGTCTTTTATGACAAGGAGTCAATCCACCAGAATCCCTACGCGGACGCCTTCTGGCCCGATGGCAGTGTCCGCACCGGGGGGCGGGAGTACCTGGGCATGGCGATCTCGGCCTGTTTCCAGAAAGGGACGATGACCTGCCTCGATTGTCATTCCATGCATCAGAGCACCGACCCCTCCGACCAGCTCACCTCGCAGGCCACCAGCAATCTCTCCTGTCTTCGGTGCCACGACGAGATCGCCGACTCCCTTGGCGAGCACACGCATCATCTCGCGGACTCGGAGGGAAGTCGATGTTACAACTGCCACATGCCNCATACTTCTTTTGCCCTGATGGGGGCGATCCGTTCACACCGTGTGGATTCNCCCAGAGTGGTGAANGAGNANCTGGGTGGTCGTCCCAACGCCTGNAATCTCTGCCACCTGGACAAGACGCTCGAGTGGACATCCGATCATCTTGTCCAGTGGTATGACCATCCACCAGCGAAACTGGAGCCCGAGCAGCGAGAGGTGGCTGCTTCNGTTCGCTGGATTCTCGGCGGCAATGGCGTCCAGCGCGCTATCAGCGCCTGGCATATGGGATGGNAACCGGCGATTGAGGCATCNGGCCAGAACTGGCAACTCCCCCTGCTGAATATCGTTCGGACTGANGACTTTTCGGTCAATCGTTTTGTCGCGCAGCGAGCGATGAAAGCCCACGAGCTCTACCAGCCGCTGCGAAGTGACCAGCCCTTTGACTTCATCGGGAAGCGGGAGCCGCAGCGGAAGATCCAGCTGCAGTTCCTGGATAACTGGCAGAACTCCCCGATGCCACGCACGATCCCTCCGGCGGTTTTGCAGGAAGAAAACGGAGAACTCCAGATGGAGAAGATCAACCAGTTAATAAACAATCGCGATAACCGTCCGATCGTCATGCCCGAGTAAACCAGCGAAGGCTGGTTAGACTTTTCATATTCATTGGGTGACAATAGGAATNCACAGTCGATCCAGCAGCCAGGCCACGAGATGCTGGACCGAGAGAAGAGAGTTCAAACGGGAGGAGATACCGACTCGATGATGAATTTCACACGCAGGGATGCACTCAAGTCAATTGCTGCAGCCACGACCGGGGTTGGGATTCTCGGCCAACCGCGTCAGCTTGCAGCGGGGAAAAGGGTGCCGGCCTGGCAGGCATCCATTCGCAAGGGACTGGACTGGATAAAGAAAACCCAGTCCTCCCTGGGCCACTGGACGGCTGGNAATTACCCCACAGCGATGACTGCGNTGGCAGGCACGGCACTGATCTGCTCGGGATCCACAACAACGCAGGGACCGTATGCCAGGCAGATCCGTAATACGGTAAATTACCTGACCAGTAAGTCCCGTGGTAACGGCCTGATCGGGGATCCTCTCACCGATAACCGGTACACCTATGGCCATGGATTCGCCATGCTCTTTCTTTCCCAGGTTCTCGGGGAGGAAGAGGACATTGAGCGGCGTGAGGAGCTGGTGGAGATCCTCAAGAAAGCGGTGGATTTCAGCAGCAAGGCCCAGACTCCTTCCGGAGGATGGGGATATGTGAGTGCCAAGGATGGAAATAACTTTGACGAGGGCTCAACAACGATCACACAGGTCCAGGGCCTTCGTGGATGCCGGAATGCCGGTATCCCGGTTGCCGGCGAGGTTATCGAGAAGGCCAAGAATTACATCTACAAGTGCAAGAATGCCGACGGGGGAATTTCTTACAGTTCCCGGAACCGGGGAAGTTCGCGGCCAGCGATCACGGCGGCAGCCCTGGCTGCACTCTATAACGCCGGGGATTACGACAGCAANCATGTGCCAGAGATGCTCAAGTACAGCAAGCAACAATTNCACGGGATCTCTTCCGGNGCACGCTCCTTTGGACACTGGCACTACACCTACCTGTATTATTCCCAGGTCGTCTACCGACAGGGTGCCAAGGAATGGAATCCCTTCCGNGACAAGCTCTATGCCAAGCTCGTCTCGGAGCAGGCTGAAACAGGAAACTGGAATGGAAATATCGGCCCGATCTATGTCAGCAGCTGCAACCTGATCATGCTGCAACTGGACCAGGCNTACGTACCGATCTACCAGCGCTAGTCCGACATGGCCTCAACCAGGCCGGGAATCGTATAAATCTCCGCCTCGGCTGCCCGGGAGTATCCAAGTTCCTCCAGCGTGGCCGACGTCAGCGGGCTGATACTCACCAGGTTCGCATGGCTGAGCTTCTCGCCAAGCAACGACACCAGTGACCGGGCAATTGCCGAACTCGTTACGGTGATCCAGTCCACACCGCCGGCCTCTAGTTCCTGTTCGANGGCAGGNTCCAATTCGGTCACATCGGTACTCCGGTAAACGACCACCTGCTGGACCTCACCACCAGCATCACGGAGCATTTCTGCCAGCACCTCCCGGCCTCGATTCGCACGAGCCAGCAGGAACCGCTTGCCGGCAGCTGCTTCCGGTTGCAGCGATTCGGCCAGTGCCTCTGCGCGGTATGTCGCCGGCTGCAGGTCCGTCTGCAAGTGGTAGTCCAGGAGTGCCTGGCGGGTTCCAGGCCCAATCGCTGCCAGCTTGAGACCACCAAGAGCCCGTAGATCCTGGCCGGAATGGAATAAACGATCAAGAAAGTGGTGAACTCCATTACGNCTCGAGAAAACCAGCCAGTCGAACTGGTCCANCTGGCCGAGCATCGCGTCAAGTTCCCCCATCTCCTGCAGCGGCGTGATCTCAATGACTGGCTGGACGAGTACCCGGGCTCCCCGCTCGGTACACTGTTCGACCAGCTCCCTTGACTGGGACTGCGCGCGGGTGACAAGCACCGTCTTGCCAAACAGCGGGCGTTGCTGGAACCAGGCAAGGTTCTCTTCCAGCCCTGCTACCTCACCCACGATAACAATCACCGGCGGCCGGATTTTCTGTTCCACGGCGAGTTTCCCGGCAACCTCCCCCAGTGAGCAGCGGATGACCAGCTGATCCGGACAGCTGACTCGACGCACGATTACCGCGGGGGTCTCAGCCGGTTTCCCGGCCGCCACCAGGGAACTGGACCACTCGGCCACCGTGGTCACTCCCATGTAAAACACCAGCGTCCCTGGAAATCGGGCCAGGCCGTCGTAGTCAAGTAGCGAGTCTTCCTTTTCAGGAGTTTCACAGCCAGTCACGAATGCCACGGCAGAAGCCAGATGACGGTGAGTCAGCGGCACTCCCACGCAACTTCCCGCCGCCATTGCGGCGGTGATCCCCGGGACCACCTGGAAGGGAATCCCCTCCCGGGCCAGCACCTCTGATTCATCCGCCGCATGCGCAAATACCGCCGGATCCCCTCCCTTGAGTCGAACCACGGTCTTGCCAGAGGTCGCCAACTCAACCATTCGCTGGTTGATCTCATCCTGCGTCCAGATCCGCGAGTGTCCATGGCGACCGAGACAGATCCTCTCGGCTTCCGGGGGGGCATAGTCCAGGACCTGGGGATTTACCAGGTAGTCGTAGAGAACCACGTCTGCTTTGGCCAGGCACTGGACTGCCTGGAGCGTAATCATACCCGGATCCCCGGGGCCAGATCCCACCAGGTAGATCCTGGTCAAGCTGGAGTGTGGTGCACGGCTCATGGTCTTGACCAGTGAAAGACAATGTCCATCGAACAGCTTAATTGAAACTTGCTCACCACGAGTCCGCAAGGCCCGGGTGAATCTCCAGATTTGCCAGGAAATCTCCTGCCAGGCCAGTAGCCGCTGGACAAGATCCACCGAATCGGCCATAGTGGTGAATTCGACCGGGACTGGCCTTTTATCCCGGTTTAGCAAGCAGGTAAACAACTCCCTGGTGTTAAAAGACAAACGCGATGCCAAATTCCAACAGTGCAAAAAAGAGACTTCGACAGAACAAGGTGAATCGCGGTCGCAACCGCAGCAAGAAGTCAGCGATGCGAACAGAAATTCGCAAGATTCGCGAGGCTGCTGCCGAGATTTCAAAGACCCGTCAGGAACTCGAAGCCGACGGGAAATCTGGTGAGGAAGTTACCGCCGCGATCCAGGAACAGGTCAATTCGCTGGAAACCCAGTACCGCGTGGCCCAGAAAAAACTGGACCGGGCGGGTTCGACTAACCTGATCCACCGGAACAAGGCAGCTCGAACCAAGTCTCGCCTGCAACGACTGATTCGATCGGTCAAGCTCGGCGCCTAGAAGCTCTTGCTGGTCAATCCCAGATGATGCACTTGGCATCAAAGACCGGGCCTTCCACGCAGGTTCTCCTGTAGTCCCACTGCCCGCCTGTTTCACGGACCTTGGCCACACAGGTAAAGCAGATCCCGATGCCACAGGCCATCGGTGTTTCCAGGGAAACCTGGCAGGAAACATCGTGTCGAGCCGCAACCTCGGCAACCGCTTCCATCATCGGCTCCGGGCCACAGCAGGCGATTCGCCGCTCTGCAGGCGAACTCTCACCTGGTTTTCCTGCCAGCACCTCTTCCAGGACCTCTGTCACCAGCCCATGGTGTCCACGGGATCCATCATCAGTAGCAATGCGGAGATCGAAGCCGGCCTTTTCGAAATCATCCAGCCCCGCCAGGTATCCAGCACTGCGAGCGCCATAACAGAGCGTTACCTGATCGGAAAGTGGGTTGGCAGCTCCCGAGAGGCCGTACGCCTGCAAGCCCAGTTGCTGTTTCCCCAGCGCCAGGAACGGCGTCTGACCAATTCCACCGGCAACCATGATTAACTGCTTGGTTGGAGAGGCAGCAAATCCATTCCCAAGCGGTCCCCATACATCCAGTTCCACTCCTGGCTGGCAGAGAGCGAGCCGGGTCGTAAGATTTCCCTTCACGATATAAACAACATCGATATCCTGGCCCCTGCCCTGCTCGTCCATCAGTACATCGTAAAGTGCCAGTGGACGGCCGATCAACGGATCATCGCGGCCGGCAAGTCGAAGCATCAGGAACTGGCCCGGCAAAACACGCCCGGCAAGTTCGGGGCATCGAAAACGAAGGCGATAAGTCTTGTCGGCAAGAAGCACGTTTTCCAGGATCGTGACTTTCTGCTGAACTGCCTGGTCGGCATAACAGGAGGCATGNAGTGGGTTAGTCATCGGCGCGGCTTCTTTCCCCGCGAGGAGGAGGTTGATTTCCCCTTCCTTGCAGGTGCCCGCGTGCGCGATCTCGTTCCTGATCCCCTGGACCGTTTTACCCCNGAAGAACCCTGCGATCGTTTTTTCCGCCGGTCNGAACGGCNTCGCTCNGGCGCGGAGGACCTTCCCGGGGCGGCCTGCGCNGGCTGGTCCGCCANCTGCCTGAGCCGGCGAACTTCCGAGGAGGTAAGCTCCCGGTAATCACCGGGCTGGAGTTTCCCCAGCCGAAGCGGCCCGAGGGCAATNCGTTTGAGCTTCAGAACCTTGTGCCCGATCCTCGCCAGCACCCGCCGGATCTCTCGGTTGCGACCCTCGGACAGGACCATTTCCATTTCCGTGCTCCGGGCCAGNCGCCGTTTCACCCGCAAGGCATCGACCTGGGCAAGTCCGTCATCGAGATAAACTCCCTGGCGGACCTGCTTNAAAGCAGCCCCGCTTGGACTTCCAGCAACGGTCACGCGATACGTCTTGGTGACACCGTAGCGGGGATGAGCAAGCCGGTTGGCCAGTTCCCCATCATTCGTCACCAGGATCAGTCCCTCGCTCATGCGATCCAGCCGACCCACCGTGAAGAGCCGCTCCTGGGTCGGGATAATATCGATCACACGTGCACGGCCCTGTGGATCCTTGTTCGTGGAAAGCACACCGGTCGGCTTGTTGAGCACGAAGTAGAGCCGCCCGGCAGGCCGAACGATCGACCCATCCACCCGGATTTCCTGTTTCACCGGATCCACACGGGTCCCCAGCACGGTGACAACGTCCCGATCCACCTGGACCCGCCCCTGTTCAATCAACTCCTCACACCCGCGTCGGCTGCCGAGCCCGCAGGATGCAAGTACCTTCTGGAGCCTCACGGATCGAGAGCCCTCGACAACAGATGAACCGGCCGAAACCGTCCTAGTTTTTCTTCCAGCCATGGTCACGCATCAAAGTAAAACGGCAAAGTTCAATAAGAAGTTTCTACTCAGGAAGGATCGTACCCTTCCGAGTACGGATTCTGGATCCGTGGCATCCAGATCGCCAGCACAATGCCAAAGAAGTATAGCACGACAAGCGGAACCGCCATCAGCAGCATGCTGATCGGATCGGCCGGCGTCAGCAGCATCGAGACAATACAGATCACTAACACGGCAACTCGCCACTTGTCGAGGAANGTCTGCACCGACATGATGCCGACCCGGTGCAACAACAACATCACGAGCGGCAACTGGAAAGCGATGCCAAATCCGATAGGAAGAAAAAGTACAAATCCAAGCCACTCGCTAATACGNGGATCCGGGTGAATGTTCATCGCCCGGTTAAAGCTGAACAGGAAATCAAGCACCGGTTCAAACACGAAGAAGAAAGCAAGTGCCGCCCCTCCCAGGAATAGTCCCAGGCTCAATGGNAGGTAAACACCCACGTACTTTTTCTCGTGGGAGTACAGTCCCGCGGCAACAAAAACCCAGACCTGGTAGAAGACCCAGGGGCTGGCAAACAGGAAACCACAGATGAAAGCCGCCTTNAGCCAGATCATNAACGCCTCGTGGGCATTAAGCGTCTGGACCCGAATTTCAATCGGCCTCCAGAGAGGGACGTTTAACAGTTGTGGCTGTGTCGGACGTAGACAATCCTCAAAGACCTCTCTGATCAACAGGCGGTTCAGTCGCCGGTGATTGAAGATGGTACCCGGATCTCCACGGCGGGTCTCCNTATCGTCTCGCACTTCNGCAAGCCGGNNGCCNTTCTGGCGTGGGACGTAGNCATCNANAAACCTGTTGAACGCTNTCGAGCTNGATAACGCTTCNATTGCTACCCAGCCATTGAGCAGTTTCACAGACGCATTGCGNAACTCCCTGTTCTGCGCTAACTCCTCCGACGATGCATCCAATAANTCCTGGGCCTTCTGCAGATCGTCCTTACTTAGCAGTGATCCCAGGTATACAGCTGGCGAGCCGGGGTCCTCCTCCTGCAGAACCTGCTGATCCTCCTGCGGAACCTGCTGATCCTCCTGCGGAACCTGCTGATCGTCCTGCGGAACCTG